>NZ_JBQEMV010000002.1:0-360479 GCF_052044405.1 Chitinophaga sp. 22620
AAAAGTTCTTTGACATATTGGGAAAACAAGTTGTAAAGCACGCGAGTGCTAAATGATTTAAGATTTTTAAAGCGAATAAGGGCGCATGGTGGATGCCTAGGCTCTAGGAGGCGAAGAAGGACGTGGTAAGCTGCGATAAGCAACGGAGAGCTGCAAACGAGCGTTATATCCGTTGATTTCCGAATGGGACAACCCGGTACACTGAAGGTGTATCATCCGCAAGGAAGCCAACGCAGGGAACTGAAACATCTAAGTACCTGCAGGAAAAGAAAATAATTTAATGATTCCCTAAGTAGTGGCGAGCGAACGGGGAAGAGCCCAAACCGGGGTGGCGTGCTGCCCCGGGGTTGTAGGACTACTTTTAGAAAGACAGGTTAAGTTGAATCATCTGGAAAGATGAGCCACAGCAGGTGATAGCCCTGTAGACGTACCATCTGTCGGACGTGTAGTATCCTGAGTAGCGCGGGACCGGAGGAATCCTGTGTGAAACTGCCAGCACCATCTGGTAAGGCTAAATACTCCCTAGAGACCGATAGTGAACCAGTACCGTAAGGGAAAGGTGAAAAGTACTCCGAACAGGAGAGTGAAATAGTACCTGAAACCGTGCGCCTACAAGCGGTCGGAGCCCAGTAATGGGTGACGGCGTGCCTTTTGCATAATGAGCCTACGAGTTACTCCTCACTGGCAAGGTTAAGTTCTTCAGTAACGGAGCCGCAGCGAAAGCGAGTCCTAACAGGGCGTTTTAGTCAGTGGGGGTAGACGCGAAACTTTGTGATCTATCCATGGGCAGGTTGAAGGTTTGGTAACACAAACTGGAGGACCGAACTCATTAGCGTTGAAAAGCTATGGGATGACCTGTGGATAGGGGTGAAAGGCCAATCAAACTGAGAGATAGCTCGTTCTCCCCGAAATGTTTTTAGGAACAGCCTCGTATATAGACGTATCATAGAGGTAGAGCTACTAATTGGGCTAGGGGGCTTCACCGCCTACCAAACCCTAATAAACTCCGAATGCTATGATATACTCTGCGGGAGTGAGGCTGTGGGCGCTAAGGTCCATGGCCGAGAGGGAAATAACCCAGATTAACAGCTAAGGTCCCTAAGTGTATGTTAAGTTGAACAAACGCAGTTCAAACCCTAAAACAGCCAGGATGTTGGCTTGGAAGCAGCCATTCATTTAAAGAGTGCGTAACAGCTCACTGGTCGAGGGTTTGGGCACGGAAAATAATCGGGCATCAAACATACTACCGAAGCTTTAGGATCCCCTTTAGGAGGGTGATCGGTAGGGGAGCATTCTGTACTGCATCGAAGGTGTACCGCGAGGTATGCTGGAGCGTACAGAAAAGAAAATGTAGGCATAAGTAACGATAAAAAAGATGAAAAATCTTTTCGCCGTAAGACTAAGGGTTCCTGATCAACGCTAATCGGATCAGGGTTAGTCGGGTCCTTAGGCAAAGCCGAGAGGCGTAGCTGATGGCAAACTGGTGAATATTCCAGTACCTGCTATAATTTCGATGGGGTAACGGAGTAGTGAAAGGACTGCGCACTTACGGAATAGTGCGTTAAAGGGAGTAGGTATACTTTGAGTAGGAAAATCCGCTTGAGGTGCTGAACCTGATAGTACAGCAAAGCTTCGGCCGCGCTGATAATGTCCCTAATCAGACTTCCAAGAAAAACCTCTAAGGTTAGGTTATAGCAGCCCGTACCGTAAACCGACACAGGTAGTCGAGGAGAATATCCTAAGGCGCTCGAGTGATCCGTGGTAAAGGAACTAGGCAAATTGACGCTGTAACTTCGGGATAAGGCGTGCCACAGTGATGTGGCCTCAGTAAAATGGTCCAACCAACTGTTTAACAAAAACACAGGGCCCTGCAAAATCGAAAGATGACGTATAGAGCCTGATACCTGCCCGGTGCTGGAAGGTTAAGGAAGGATGTTCGGCGCAAGCCAAAGCTTCTGACTGAAGCCCCAGTAAACGGCGGCCGTAACTATAACGGTCCTAAGGTAGCGAAATTCCTTGTCGGGTAAGTTCCGACCTGCACGAATGGTCTAATGAGTTGGACACTGTCTCTACCACGAGCTCGGTGAAATTGTAGTATCGGTGAAGATGCCGGTTAATCGCAACGGGACGGAAAGACCCCGTGAACCTTCACTACAACTTAACATTGATTTTGAGTGCCAGATGTGTAGGATAGTTGGGAGACTATGAAGCGGCTTCGCCAGGAGTCGTGGAGTCAACGTTGAAATACCAACCTTCTGTTACTTAGAGTCTAACTCCTGCAAGGGAGGACATTGTTTGGTGGGTAGTTTGACTGGGGTGGTCGCCTCCTAAAAAGTAACGGAGGCTCGCAAAGGTACCCTCAGTACGGTTGGTAATCGTACGCAGAGCGCATTAGTAGAAGGGTGCTTGACTGTGAGGCAGACAAGCCGAGCAGGTGCGAAAGCAGGCTAAAGTGATCCGGTGGTTCTGTATGGAAGGGCCATCGCTCAAAGGATAAAAGGTACTCCGGGGATAACAGGCTGATCTCCCCCAAGAGCTCATATCGACGGGGAGGTTTGGCACCTCGATGTCGGTTCGTCACATCCTGGGGCTGGAGAAGGTCCCAAGGGTTCGGCTGTTCGCCGATTAAAGTGGCACGTGAACTGGGTTCAGAACGTCGCAAGACAGTTCGGTCCCTATCTGTTGTGATCGTTAGTAAATTGAGAGGACATGACCTTAGTACGAGAGGACCGGGTCGTACGTACCGCTGGTGTATCTGTTGTGCCGCCAGGTGCAGTGCAGAGTAGCTATGTACGGGCAAGATAAACGCTGAAAGCATCTAAGCGTGAAACTTACCTCAAGATGAGTTTACTTTTAAGGGCCGTCGGAGACTACGACGTTGATAGGTTACAGGTGTAAGGGTGGTAACATCGAAGCCGAGTAATACTAATTGCCCGTAAGCTTTAATTTTATTTTAGTACTCCCCGTAAGGCGAAGGCAGCGCAAGCTGAGCTAACCACACGGATGTTTTACAACTTCCCAATATGTAAATTATTGATGGGTTCCGCTCCAATGGAAGAACCCAGGTATATGAAAAAGTTATACCAGAAGATCTTATGGTGGTTTTGCCGAGGGTGTTCACCTCTTCCCATTCCGAACAGAGAAGTTAAGCCCCTCATGGCCGATGGTACTGCACTATCATGCGGGAGAGTAGGTAGCTGCCATATTTATTGAAAAAAGCCTTATCGGTTATCCGGTAAGGCTTTTTTTATTCCCTAAACCCATGCATTTCCAAGGCAAAGGCTTCCTTTGTCTTACAGTAATCACTTGCAGCTGCCAGCCATTCCTCTGTACAACATTTCTTCTTATCTGCGATAGACAGCCTTCTGATTTTGCCTTTCTTATGCGTTTTATCTAACCTGATCCGCCTTGTCGCCATTCCCGCGCCGTTCGCTTTGTTCCATTCCTGTCAATCAGTTATAACAACCATATTTTTCAACTTCAACTTTCCTTATATTCTGTCAAACAGAATCCGGGTCATAAGCAACTTGCCTGCTTCAGCCCGTCCCTCTTTCGCCGTATTCAACTAATCCGCTTTCCCGCCGGGTCATTAAATATCCGCCAACCCGGTTTGATCAGCGCCTAAATCAATACACCTTCACTACGCAAATACATTACGTACCAAATTCCGATGTTTGCAACTCATCAAACCTCCGGACATGAAACCATTATCTGGCAAAATAGCGCTCGTTGCCGGTGCAACCCGCGGTGCCGGCCGCGGTATCGCCTCAATGCTCGGCGAAGCAGGCGCCACCGTATACTGCTCCGGCAGAAGCACCCGCGGAAACCTGGCCTCCGGCCCGCATCGTCCCGAAACGATCGAAGAAACAGCAGAGATAGTAACCACCCTCGGCGGTATTGGCATTCCAGTAAGAACAGACCATAGCGACGAAACAGCAGTCGCCGCCCTCTGCGAAAAAATCGGAAAAGAACACGGCCGGCTGGATATTCTCATTAACGATGTCTGGGGCGGAGATGAACTGATGGAATGGGGAAAACCATTCTGGGAGATCGGTCACCTCTCCAACGGCTTCAAAATGTTGCAGCAGGCGATCAATACGCATATCATCACCAGCAAATACGCAGTACCGCTCATGATCCCGGCTAAGAAAGGACTCATTATCGAGATCACTGACGGCGACGGGTACTTCTACCGTGGCCACCTGCTGTACGACCTGGTGAAAACCTCCGTCATCAGGCTTGCCTTCGGGATGGCGGAAGAGCTGAAGGATCATAACATCGCCGCCCTTGCCCTTACCCCCGGGTTCCTGCGTTCCGAAGCCATGCTGAGCCACTTCGGCGTTACGGAAAACAACTGGAAGGACGGTGCAAAAAAAGATAAGAACTTCATCGCCTCGGAAACGCCCTGGTTCGTAGGCCGCGCCGCCGCTGCGCTGGCCGCCGATGCCAACGTTTTCTCCAAAACCGGTAAAGTCTTCAGCTCCTGGAACCTCTCCGACGAATACGGCTTCAAAGACCGGGACGGCAGCACACCGCACTGGGGCAACCACCTCCGGAACGCGATCCCCGATTATCTCTACAAACCACTGGATGATGAATTCTATAGCTACTGGCGTTTCGCTTCCGGCAAAAGGATAGGAGCCGAAGCCTGGGAATAACATAAACAATTCACTGGATAGACATATAGAGTTTAGTTGTGTAAAAAAAGGCGTCTCTTCAGGGACGCCTTTCTCTTAAAACTCAAAACCGGCCAACTCTTCCGGCTTGATATTGTATCGTTGTTTCAAAGGGATGTTCTTGATGGAAATAACGCCCGGGGCACTGTCTTCCACGTAAGCAATGAATGGGATGCCACGTTTCTCGGCATACTTATATTGTTTGTCCTGTTTAATATCGTCAGGATAAAGCTCGGTAATGATCCCTCTTTCACGCAGCAGGCTCACATATCCGAATACTTCGGCCAGCTTTTCCACACCAGGGTGGAAAAAGATCACCTGCGTGCTTTGCTGTGCGGTGGCGGGGAACAGCTTCAGCTCTTCCAGCACGTCATAGATCCTGTCTACCCCGAACGAAATGCCCACGCCCGAAATGCCCGGCAGACCGAACAGACCGGTGAGGTCATCGTAACGGCCGCCGCCGCCGATGCTGCCCATGTTCACCCCGGCAGGCGCTTTCACTTCCACGATCATGCCGGTATAATAATTCAGCCCGCGCGCCAGCGTGAGATCGATCTCAGGAGCGGATTTGAAGGTGGTGAGATTGCTGCCGAGAATGAACCGCAGTTCCTCCACACCCTTTAAGCCGGTAGGCGAATCCGCCAGCAATTTGCCGAGGCGCTCCAGCTTTTCATCGTTGCTGCCTTCCGCGGAAATAAAATCCATCACCGTGTTGATCTCCGCAGGCTGCAAACCTCTTCCTGCCAGTTCTTCCCGCACCCCGTTCGCCCCGATCTTGTCCAGTTTATCAATAGCGATCGTAATCTCGGTCATCAGGTCGGGGCGGCCCACCAGTTCGGCAAGACCAGCCAATACCTTGCGGTTATTGACTTTCAGCTGGTATCCGCTCAGGCCGAGCTCGGTCATTACGGTATCGTAGATCTTCAGCAGCTCCACTTCATTCACCAGGGAAGGGCTTCCCACCACATCCGCGTCGCACTGGTAGAACTCGCGGTAACGGCCGCGCTGCGGCTTGTCTCCGCGCCACACAGGCTGGATCTGGTAACGTTTGAAGGGGAGGTTGATCTTACCATTGTTCATCACCACGTAACGGGCGAAAGGAATGGTGAGATCATATTTAAGCGATTTTTCACAAAGCAGCAAACCCAGTTCCCTGCTGTCTTTCGCCATCTGCGCCTGCCCAAGGATATCGCCGTTGTTGAGTATTTTAAAGATCAGCCGGTCGCCTTCCTCGCCATATTTGCCGAGCAGGGTGGAAGTGTTTTCCATGGCGGGCGTTTCCAGCGGCTGGAACCCGTACACTTCAAAGGTTTTGCGGATAGTGGAAAGAATATAGTTGCGTTTGCGCACCACTTCCGGCCCAAAATCGCGGGTGCCTTGCGGGATACTAAGTTTTATCATTATGCTTGAGATGTAGTGTTTGAATAATCAGCTGTTCTTTACGATGCGCTCGCATGCTGAAAAGATCAGTTTGTATACGGGCTCAAAAAGGGCGTCGTCGTACCACGGGTCGGGCACGGGCTGCTGGTGTTCCAGCAATAATTGTACCTTCCCGCGATCCGCGTCGCTGCGGGCTTTGCGCAGTACGTCGCGGTAATTGTCCAGATCCATCACGAATATCCTGTCGAAAGTATCGAAGTCTTCCGCCTGGAACTGCCGTCCCCGGAGCCCTGAAATATCAACCCCGTTCTGCCTGGCCACCCTCACCGAGCGGGGATCGGGCGGATGCCCCACATGCCAGTTGCCGGTGCCGGCTGAATCGATCTCCCAACCCAGGCCCCGCTGATCGGATAAATGCCTCAGAATGCCTTCCGCAAGGGGTGAGCGGCAGATGTTGCCGAGGCAGACCATTAAAATTTTCATCGTTTATAAATTGCTTCAGGGATAAACGCCTGTAAACCAGTTGGTTATTTTCCTTTACCGGCCTGCGTTCCCCCGTTTTTTCAGACCGCAAAACTACCACATTTTCAGTGAAGTGCGCAACGTATTCCTGCACAATTGCATATGTTAAAACTTTAGTGTAATATGGAATCCATATGGAAACTATTTGCCGGCGCATCTTACATGCAAACTCCCGGACCAGGCCTGGCGGGATTTTAACAAACGAATAAAGTTTGTATAACTAGAATAAAACAATTTTTTTTGTATACTTGTAATTTGCCACTAATGCAACAGGAGAACGACAACACGAACAAACGGATGAATGTGTCATACCGCCCTATGGGCGAGCTGATAAGGGGAGTATTCTTTATCCTTTTCGGTTTGTATGCATTATTCTCGGAGAAGCTGGGATTTGGTAAGCTGAATATTTCCACTGAGCTGACCTACGCATTAGGCGGCGTATTATGTGCGTATGGATTATTTCGTGTGTACAGGGGCGTTAAGCAATTATTTTTTTGATCTATTTTTCACCATTAGACTGTGTGTATGTTTTTAAAAGCTAAAAACTGGATGGGCGTGTTATTGACGGCTTCTGCCTTTGCAATAACCATCGCAGGCTGTGCCGGCGGCTCATCTCAAGGCGGTGAGAAAGATACCCCCACTTCAGGTACCATGCGTATTTCGGTGGATGAAACCTATCAGCCGCTGATCGAATCAGAGATCCGTGTATTTCAGTCATTATACCCGAAAACGAAGATCATAGCGGAATACAAGCCGGAAGCGGATTGTTTCAAAGACCTGTTTAACGACAGCTCCCGTATGATCATCGTAACGCGCGACCTGAAAGAGGACGAAAAGGAATTCTTCAAAAAGGAAAAGATACGTCCCCAAAGCCTGCAGCTCGCTACGGACGCCATCGCCCTGGTCGTGAACCCGGGCAATCCCGACTCCATCCTTACGATGGACCAGGTGCGCCAGATCATGGACGGCAGCAGCGAACGCAAATGGCAGATCGTATTCGATCACCAGAATTCCAGCACCGTGCGTTTCATCCGTGATTCCATCAATAAAGGGAAACCGCTTCCCGCTACCACCATGGCGGCCAAATCGAATCCCGAAGTGATCGATCACGTATCAAAGAATAAAGACGCTATCGGCGTGATCGGCGTGAACTGGATATCAGACACGAACGATACGAAAACGATCGAGTTCACCAAAATGGTGACGACCGTTAAATTGCGCGCAGATAATAACACAGACTTCGTAAAACCTTACCAGTTTTACATAGGCATGAAATCATACCCGCTCACACGGGGAATGTTCTACATTTTGAAAGAGCCCTATCAGGGTCTTGGCGCGGGGTTTGCTACCTTCCTCGGCGGCCAGGAAGGCCAACTGCTGATGGGCAAGTATAAATTGTATCCTGCAAGATTGAATATCGTCTTCAGGGAAGCCACTTTAAAGTGAAAAAATAAATACTGATAAACACAACTAAAACCGGATTGCTCATGAACAGAAGGAACAGTTTATTTGTAGCCATGCTTTGCATAGCCAACGGAGCCATGGCACAATCTGTGGAAGATGGTTTAAAGGATTTGTATTATGGCAAATACCAAACCGCGAAACAGAATCTTGAAAAAGCCATCACTGCAAAACCGACGGATGACCGCGCTTATTATTACCTGGGGATAGCCGAACTGGGATTGGAAAACAAAGACGGCGCCGCTGCCGCGTTTTCAAAAGGCCTCACCGCAGTGCCTAATTCTCCCCTGCTCACCGCAGGCCTTGGCCGCATCGACCTGCTGAACGGTAAGTCTGCAGAAGCCAAGCAAAAATTTGAAGCTGCCAGCACCGCCACCGAAGGCCGCGACGGCGATGTTGCCCGCGCCATTGCAGACGCCAACTCCGAAATTGTCGGCGGAGACCGTGGTTACGCGCTCAGCACCATGGAAAAACTGCTGAACAACGAAGGACGCAAGAAAAAACAAATGTATACAGCCACCGCAGCCGATTACATCGAGCTGGGCGACGCTTACCGCTTCCTGGGCGGTGAGAACGGCGGTAAAGCGATCAGCACTTATGAAAAAGCGCTGGAGCTGGACCCCAACAACGCTGAAGCGGTAATGAAACAAGGCCTGGTGAACTACAACGCCAAGCTGCTGAAACAAGCCGTGGAAGACTGGGCTAAAGCCACCAACATGGACGCCAACTACGGCCCGGCTTACTTCGAGCTGTACCAGTTCTACGTTACGCTGAGGAAGGAACAATATTCACCGGCGAATGCCGCACAATACCTGCAGAAATACGTGGATGTGAGCGATCCTTCCGATAAAGTCAAGAACGAGTATTACCTCGCAGCCCTGGCCTTTTTGCAGAAAGATTATGATGGCGCCATCAGCAAAGCTAAAACGCAAATGGCTACCGCAAACGATCTGTATAAAGCCAAACTGACGCTGCTGGTTGCCGACGCCCACCTGCAAAAAGGTGATTCCCTTTCCGCAAAAGGCATCATGGACGAGCACGTGAAAGCGACAGGCGAAGATAAGCTGAGCACCAACGATTTGAAACTGCTGAGCGCCATCTACGGCAAGCTGAAGGATGCTGACTCCGCCACCCAGGCTGGTTATAAAGATCTGGCCGGCAAATACCTGGAAAGATATGCAGAGGCCGATACGGCGAAAGATGCTGAGTCTTTCAGGAATGTGGCAGAAGCGTTCAAAGACATGCGTAATTACGCAAAAGCAGCCAAATGGTATGGAAAGGCTGTTGAAGTGAAAGACAATCCCGGTGCAGTATCTGACCATTTTTATAAAGGTTTCTACGAGTACTATGCAGGCAATTACGCCGCTTCAGACAGCTCCTGGACTGCCTTCACCGCTAAATATCCCGAGCAGGTAACCGGCTTCTACTGGCATGGTATGGCCAACGCCGCGCTGGATCAGCTGGCAAAAGAAGGCAAGGCTAAAGCGCCGTTCGAGAAATACGTGTCCCTGGTTAAACCGGAAGACGAGGCCAAGAACAAAAGGTTCCTTACCAATGCGTACACTTACCTGATGCTCTATTACTACAACCTGGACGATAAGACCAACATGCAGCCTTACATGGACAAACTGCTGGCTTTCGACCCGAACAACGACACTGTTCGCCAGGTGAAGGAAAATCTCGCATCTACAGAAAAGGCAGCCTCTGCCGCGGCCACCAAAGCAGCCGCTTCAAAAGGCACCAAATAATATAAAACATTTACCTGCAAAAGGGCTGCGCTTCACCGGCGCAGCCCTTTTTATTTCCGCTCCTGGCAAGGTTTTAACGTTTCCTTACATTGTTTTTACCGAAATAAATGAGTAAATTCAGTAATGACTGAACAGCCATCGTGGCGCACTCTGGCATGTTTTTTTATTACATGAACCCATATTGCAGCCGAACCTATATGGCCGCAGTTATGTTTAGATTAACGGATTAAATTAAAAAACCATGAAGAAGCGTATAAGTACACTCATTGCCCTGCTTTTCCTGGCTGGCGGGGTAATGGCTCAAACAATAGATGATGGGTTGAAGAACCTCTATTATGGGAAGTATGCCACCGCAAAATCTGATTTCGAGAAAGCGATAGCCGCCAAGCCGAATGATGACCGGGCGTATTATTACCTGGGCATCGCGGAACTGGGGCAGGAGAACAAAGACGGTGCAGCCGCCGCGTTCCAGAAAGGATTGCAGGCTGTTCCCAATTCCCCGCTGCTGAATGTGGGCTTGGGACGGATAGACCTCCTCAATGGCAACGCCGCTGCCGCGAAGCAGAAATTTGACGCTGCTACCGCCGCCACCAAAGGAAAGAACGGCGATGTGGCCCGCGCCATTGCAGATGCGAATACGGAAGTGAAAGGCGGGGACAAGGCTTTTGCCCTCACCACCATGGAAACCCTCCTGAACGGTAACGATGGCAGGAAAGGCTACAAGCCCGTTGCAGCGGATTATATTGAGCTCGGTGACGTTTACCGCTACATGGGCGGCGAGAACGGCGGTAAGGCCATTTCAGCCTACGAAAAAGCGCTGGAGCTGGAAGCCAACAATGCCGAAGCCGTAATGAAGCAGGGACACGTGAATTATAACGCCAAACTGCTGGAACAGGCCGTGGGCGATTATGCCAAGGCTGCCCAGCTGGACCCGAACTACGCGCCCGTTTTCTACGAATTGTACCAATTCTACTACACACCGAAGCCGCGCCAGTTCTCGCTTCCGAAGGCTAAAGAGTATTTGCAGAAATACCTCGCACTGTCTGACCAGGCGGATAAAACCAAGAACGAATACTATTTAACCTCCATCATGTTCCTGGACAAGGATTATGACGGCGCCATCACCAAGGCGAAAAGCCTCATTCCGCAGGCGAATGAATCGTATAAAATGAAGCTGGAACGCCTGATTGCGGATGCTTACCTGCAGAAAGGCGATTCCCTGGCGGCGAAAACCGCTTTTGACGAATATGTGCAGAAAACCGGCGAAAGTAAACTGGAGCCGATCGATTATAAGCTCGGCAGCGAGATCTACGGCCGTATCAAATACCAGGATTCCTCCACCCAGGCCGGTATTGACCAGAAAGCGCTGACCTACCTGGAACAGTATGCCAATGCCGATACCGTAAAAGAACTGGACCGTTACGAAGAAGTGGCCAAGGCCTTCCAGGCCGCCCGTGTGTTCGGCAAGGCAGGGGAGTGGTATAAAAAGTATGCGGACCTGAAAATAGAGCAGAAAGAAAAACCGGCAGCCGTAGACTGGTACAACGTGGGCATCAACTATTACCTGGCTTCCGCCGGTTCTACCACCGATACCACCATGCTGGTAAAGGCAGATTCGGCCTTCAGCCAGCTGGCCACCAATTACCCGGACCTCACCACCGGCCATTACTGGCAGGGCATGGCGGCCGCGGCGCGGGATGTGGAGGCTAAAACAGGCGTAGCGCTGCCGTTTTTCGAGAAATACCTGAGCATGGCTGAATCCGACCCTGTGAAGAACAAGGCCGGCCTGATCAAGGCTTACACCTACCTGATGGTATATTATTACAATAAGGAGGACAAGGCGAACCTGCAGAAGTATATGGACAAGCTCACCCCGCTGGATCCAAACAGCGAACCGGTGAAGCAGATCAGGGACATCCAGAACCAGAACAATAAGACGACGAACCAGAATACCAACCGCAGCTCCGGGCGCGCCACCCCGGCCAAGCCAAGTAATTAACATTCATAACATTCAGAATATCAAAGCCCGGGCAGCCTGCCCGGGCTTTTTTGTTACGCATTTAGAGTCAATCTATTATGTATAAAGTACCCTAAGCCGGAAACTATGGAAACCAAGTAATCATATCTTATTATATTACATATACAAAAAAAAGATTAGATTTCTTGTCGTCGTAGATTTGATTTCTAGTTTAGTTGCAGTATTTTTGCGCTTTCGGACAATTTATATGGGAAGCTTATGTTTTTTGCCTCTGAACTTTTGACTGCTAACAACACTCCATTCAGTTATTTTCCTATCATTTTACAACTGATTGCGGCATTGGGTTTTGTTGGCGTAACGATGGTCGCCACCCATTTTTTAGGGCCTAAACGGAAAACCAAAGACAAGCTTGAGAACTTTGAGAGTGGCATCGAGCAGATGGGGAATGCCCGCCAGCCGGTTGCCATCAAATATTTCCTGACCGCCATCCTGTTCGTATTGTTCGACGTGGAGGTGATCTTTTTCTATCCATACGCTGTTAATTTTAAAGAGCTGGGCTGGGAAGGTTTCCTGGCCATGCTGGCATTTGTAGCCTTCTTCATGGGCGGTTTCTTCTATATTATCAAGAAGGGGGCGCTGCGTTGGGAAGACTAGTACTTCGATTAAGTTAACTATTAATAAAATTCCCGCTGATTTTCGTGTGGCGGGAAAGGAGGGTAAAGAATATGTCTCGTCCTGTTCAGTTTAATAATAAGGTGAAGCTGGTGGAAATGCCGGAAGGCTACTCCGGCGAAGGTTTTTTTGCCACCTCATTCGATAAGGTGATAGGCATGGCGCGTAAAAACTCCATCTGGCCTTTACCGTTCGCCACTTCCTGCTGTGGCATTGAATTTATGGCTACCATGGCCGCCCACTACGATCTTGCGCGTTTCGGTTCCGAGCGCCTGGGCTTCACGCCCCGCCAGTGCGACCTGCTGATGGTGATGGGTACCATTGCCAAGAAAATGGGTCCCGTACTGCGCCAGGTATACCTGCAGATGGCCGAGCCCCGCTGGGTGATAGCCGTGGGCGCCTGCGCCAGCAGCGGCGGTATCTTCGATACCTACTCTGTATTGCAGGGTATAGACCAGATCATCCCGGTAGACGTATACGTGCCGGGCTGCCCGCCCCGCCCGGAAGCTATCCTGGACGGCGTGATGCGCATCCAGGACCTGGTGGGTGAGGAAAGCCTCCGCCGCCGCCATTCGGACCGGTACAAGGATCTGATGAACTCCTATGGAATAGAATAGAAACGATAATAGCTTATACATGTCTTTGACGAACGAGCATATAAAAAACAGGCTGGTTGAGAAATTCGGCGAGGCGTTGACGAACTTTGAAGAGTCGCACGGCATCATGTCCTTCCACGCTCCCAAAGAGCTGAACCTGAAGGTGATGCAGTTCCTGTACGACGAAAAGGACCTGCAATTCCGCTTCCTGTCCGACCTCACTGCCGTGCATTATCCCGATCAGAAAGGGGCGGAACTGGCTGTGGTGTACCATCTCCATGCTTTTGTGCCGAATGTGCGCCTCCGCTTCAAAGTGTTTACCGACGTCCAGGCCCCGCAGGTGTTCACAGCCTCAAAGCTGTTTTCCAGCGCCAACTGGATGGAAAGGGAAACGTATGATTTCTTCGGGGTCGATTTTGTGGGCCATCCCAACCTGATCCGCATCCTCAACGTGGATGAAATGGATTATTTCCCCATGCGCAAGGAATTCCCGCTGGAAGACCAGAGCCGTGTGGACAAAGATGACGAAATGTTCGGCCGCGGGGGAAGCGTCGGGATTTAATTTTAACTACTATTAGCAAGCTAGGATATGTCAGAGCAGCAACATATAAAATTACCGGAAGGCTCCATCGAGAGGCAGACCAGTACGCTCAACCTGGGGCCTACCCACCCTGCCACGCATGGCGTGTTCCAGAACATTCTGGAAATGGACGGCGAACGCATCGTGTCCGCCACGCCCACCGTTGGTTATATTCACCGCGCATTCGAAAAGATCGCGGAACGCAGGCCGTATTACCAGATCACTCCGCTGACGGACCGTCTCAACTACTGTTCCGCTCCCATCAACAACATGGGCTGGCACCTCACCGTGGAGAAGCTGCTGGGCATTCAGACGCCCAAGCGGGTAGATTATCTCCGCGTGATCATCATGGAGCTGGCGCGTATTACAGACCACCTGATCTGCAATTCCGTGATCGGGGTAGACAGCGGCGCCTTCACCGGGTTCCTGTACGTAATGCAATACCGTGAGCTGGTATACGAGATCTACGAAGAGATCTGCGGCTCCCGCCTCACTACCAATATCGGCCGCGTGGGCGGTTTCGAAAGGAACTTCACTCCCGCAGCTTTCCAGAAAATAGAAAAGTTCCTTGCAGAATACCCGGATGTGCTGAGAGAATTTGAAAATCTCTTTACGCGCAACCGCATTTTCATGGAACGTACCCAGGGCGTAGGCGGCATTTCCGCCGAAAGGGCGATGAACTACGGCTTTACCGGTCCTAACCTCCGCGCCACCGGTGTGGATTACGACGTGCGCGTGGCTAATCCCTACAGCTCTTACCAGGACTTTGAATTCAGCATTCCCGTGGGCAGCACCGGCGATACGTACGACCGCTTCCTGGTGCGCAACGCGGAAATGTGGCAGAGCCTCAGCATCATCCGCCAGGCCATGGACAAGCTGAAACAGCTGCCAGACGATGTATACCATGCGGATGTGCCGGCGTATTACCTGCCTGATAAAAACGACGTATACACGAAAATGGAAGCGCTCATCTATCACTTCAAGATCGTGATGGGGGAGACAGATATATTGCCGGGTGAATTGTACAACCCTGTAGAAGGCGCAAACGGGGAACTGGGCTTCTACCTCATCAGCGACGGGGGCCGTGCTCCCTACAGGCTGCACTTCCGCAGGCCCTGCTTCATCTATTACCAGGCTTATCCGGAAATGGTGCAGGGTGCGATGCTCAGCGACGCGATCATCTGTATGAGCTCGCTGAACCTGATCGCGGGAGAGCTGGATGCTTAATGACAATTTTAATCCCTATAGGGGTGAAAGGAGTTCTTTGTTTTTAATATGCATAACCTTCCTGCGGGCCGCCATGGAGCAGGAAACATACCGAAGTCCCGCACAGGCATGAAGCAGGGGCTGATCCCTTTCCTGGAACGAATGAAACGGGGATGCGACAGCAAGGTAGTGATAGCCGGCAAACGGCCATTCTGCATGGATTGCGCAGGAACCTGAATTGAGATTGGAGACAACAAAGTTTATAAATAAAGAAGTTTAAATAAATGGCCGTTCAATTTTCTGAAGAGAAGCTGAATAAAGTAAAAGAGATCATAGCGCGCTACCCGGAAGGGAGGCAGAAGAGCGCCTTGATTCCGGTGCTGCACCTGGCCCAGGAATCGTTCGGCGGCTGGCTGAGTTCCGAAACGATGGACTATGTGGCTTCATTGCTGCAGATCACGCCCATCGAGGTATATGAAGTGGCTACCTTCTACTCCATGTACAACCTGAAGCCCGTCGGCAAGCACCTGTTCGAGGTTTGCCATACCGGCCCGTGCATGGTAAGCGGGTCAGACAACATCATTGAATATATCAAGCAGAAGCTGGGGATCGAAGTGGGAGAGACCACGGCAGACGGGCTGTTCACCCTCAAAACGGTGGAATGCCTGGGCGCCTGCGGTTATGCGCCGATGATGCAGCTGGGTAAGTTCTACAAAGAACATCTTACCAAAGAAAAAGTGGACCAGATCATTGCGGAGTGCCGCGCGCAGGCGAACTAAGCCTGCCGGGAAAAGAACTGAAAGCTGAAGAGTGCGACGCAACAGGGGATGGGGGGTGTTCCGGGGCTGACGGAACAAACAACAAAACGGCGGAAGCCGGAAACCAGGGCCGCAAAGGCGGTCACAGCAGGGAAATAATAAAACAATTGCCGCGAGAATGCAATACAGAAGCGGCAACCTTTACATAAAGCGAGACAATGGGACGTAAATTATTGTTAGATAAGGCGCATATAGAAGGCATCCGGTACTATGACGTATACCGGAAGAACGGCGGTTATGCCGCTGCTGAAAAGGCCCTGAAGAGCATGAGCCCGGATCAGGTGACAGAAGAAGTGAAGAAAAGCGGCCTCCGTGGCCGTGGCGGCGCGGGCTTCCCTACGGGCCTCAAATGGAGCTTCCTGGCGAAGCCGGAAGGAGTGCCCCGTTACCTCGTTTGCAATGCGGACGAATCGGAGCCCGGTACTTTCAAAGACCGCTACCTGATGGAATTTATCCCTCACCTGCTCATCGAAGGCCTGCTGATCTCCAGCTTCGCCCTCGGCGCCAACCGCACTTACATCTACATCCGCGGCGAATATGCCTGGATCCCCGATATACTTGAAGAAGCCATTGCAGACGCGCATAAGAACGGCTGGCTGGGCAAGAACATCCAGGGCACCGGCTTTGACCTGGACATCTACGTTCAGCGCGGCGCAGGCGCTTACATCTGCGGCGAAGAAACGGCGCTGATCGAATCGCTCGAAGGCAAACGCGGCAACCCGCGCATCAAACCGCCCTTCCCCGCCGTGAAAGGCCTCTGGCAGAGCCCCACCGTGGTGAACAACGTGGAAACGCTGGCTGCGGTAGTGCCTATCATCAACATCGGCGGCGACGAATATGCCAAATACGGTACCGGCAAATCCACCGGCACCAAGCTCATTTCCGCCTGCGGCAACCTGAACAAGCCCGGCGTTTATGAGATCGACATGAACATTTCAGTAGAAGAATTCATCTACTCAGACGAATACTGCGGAGGCATCCCTAACGGCAAACGCCTGAAGGCCTGCATCCCCGGCGGTTCTTCCGTACCCATCCTGCCCGCTAACCTGCTACTCAAAACAGCCAAAGGCGAAACGCGGATGATGACCTACGAAAGCCTTAACGACGGCGGCTTTGCCACCGGCTCCATGATGGGCTCCGGTGGCTTTATTGTGCTGGACGAAGACCAGTGCGTGGTGCGCCACACCATGAGCCTGGCCCGCTTCTACCACCACGAAAGCTGCGGCCAGTGCAGCCCCTGCCGCGAAGGCACCGGCTGGATGAAAAAAGTGCTGCTGAACATCGAGAACGGGAAAGGCAAAATGAGCGATATAGACCTGTTGTGGGATATACAGCGGAAAATAGAGGGCAACACTATTTGTCCCCTCGGAGACGCGGCCGCATGGCCCGTTGCCGCTGCCATCCGCCACTTCAGGGACGAGTTTGAATGGCATGTGACCCACCCGGAAGAAGCGCTGAAACGCAACTTCGGGCTGGCGCATTATGCGGACCCGCTGCCTATACCGGCTGCGGTAGTCTGATAAGGAAACAACATTATTTTTCTTTTTTACTTTTTTATAATGGCGGAAGAAAAGAAATTATTCAAGGTCAAGATTGATAACATAACAGTAGAAGTGGAGCCCGGCACCACTATCCTGAATGCCGCCCGCATGATCGGCGGTGATATTGTGCCGCCTGCGATGTGTTATTATTCCAAGCTGCAGGGCAGCGGCGGTAAATGCCGTACCTGCCTCGTAAAAGTATCCAAAGGCTCCGAAGCCGATCCCCGCCCCATGCCCAAGCTGGTAGCCAGCTGCCGCACCACGGTGATGGACGGCATGGAAGTGGCCAACATCACTTCACCCGAAGTGCTGGACGCCCGCAAAGGCGTTGTGGAATTCCTGCTGCTGAACCACCCGCTGGATTGCCCCGTGTGCGACCAGGCCGGTGAATGCGATCTCCAGGACCTCAGCTACGAGCACGGCGTATCCGCCACCCGGTTCGAATTCAAACGCAGAACTTTCGAGAAGGAAGATATCGGCGAGCACATCAAACTGCACATGACGCGCTGCATCCTTTGCTACCGCTGCGTGTTCACGGCAGACCAGCTCACCAACAACCGCCAGCACGGCATCCTTGGCCGCGGCGACCATTCCGAGATCAGCACCTACATCAAAGCATCGCTGGACCAGACCAACTTCATCGGCAACGTGATAGACGTATGCCCCGTAGGCGCGCTCACCGACCGTACCGCACGTTTCAAGAACCGCGTATGGTTTCTTAAACCGGTAGATGCGCACCGCGAGTGCCATGATCCGAACTGCTGCGGCAAAACGGTGCTCTGGATGCGCGGCGACGAGATCTTCCGTGTGACCGCCCGCAAAGACAAATACGGCGAAGTGGAAGCATTCATCTGCGATACCTGCCGGTTCGAGAAAAAAGAACCGAAGGACTGGGTGATAGAAGGGCCCCGCAAAGTGGCGCGCCACAGCGTGATCTCACAGGGCCACTACGTGGGCGTGCACAAACCGCATGAAACCGTGGGCAAAGTGATGGACGGCCGCCAGCCCAAGCTGCTGATGGACATCCATACCGTGAGCGAAGTGAACCAGCCTGCGGTGGACCTCAGCAAAATTGAAGGGCCTGCGCACTCCACCGATTTTCCTAAACACAATGGCGTTCAATAAAGCGAGATATGGATCTGATGACAACATTTGACTGGTCTTTTGTAATTGAAAAACTGCTGCTGATCTCGGCAGTACTGGGCCTGTCCCTGCTGATCGCGATGTACTCCACCTGGGGCGAGCGTAAAGTGGCGGCCTGGATCCAGGACCGCCGCGGGCCGAACCGCGCGGGCATCTTCGGTTTGCTGCAGCCGCTGGCAGACGGCGGCAAGCTGTTCTTCAAAGAAGAGATCATTCCTTCCACCGCGAATCAATTCCTGTTCGTGCTCGGCCCTTCCATGGCCATGCTTACCGCCTGCCTTACCAGCGCCGTTATACCCTGGGGCGACGTGCTGTATTTCGGCGAACGTGCCGTGACGCTCCAGATCGCTGATGTGAACATCGGGGTGCTTTGGATCATGGCCGTTGTAGGCATGGGCGTATACGGCATCATGATCGGCGGCTGGGCTTCCAACAACAAATTCTCTCTGCTGGCCGCCTGCCGCGGGGCTTCGCAGGTGATCTCCTACGAGCTGCCGATGGGCCTTTCCCTTATCGCGCTGTTCATGATCAGCGGTTCCCTCAGCCTGAAAGATATCGTGGAGCAACAGCGCGACGGCGTTTGGTTCGTAGTGCTGCAGCCCATCGGTTTCCTCATATTCCTCATCTGCGCATTCGCAGAATGTAACCGTACCCCGTTCGACCTTCCCGAAGCTGAGAACGAGCTGAACGGCGGTTACCACCTGGAATATTCTTCCATGAAACTCGGTTTCTATCTCTTTGCCGAATACATCAACATGTTCATCAGCTCCGCGCTTATGGCCACGCTGTATTTCGGCGGCTACAGCTTCCCGTATATGGACAGCCTGGGCCTCAGCCCGAATACGGTGACCATCCTGGGCATCTGTGCATTGTTCCTGAAAACATTCGTTTTCATCTTCTTCTTCATGTGGGTGAGGTGGACGCTTCCGCGCTTCCGCTACGACCAGCTCATGAAGCTCGGATGGAAAGTATTGATACCGCTGGCTTTGCTGAACATGATCATCACCGGCGCGGTGATACTGTACCGCCAGAACGGCTTTAATTAATAACGCTGAAACTCTTTATATGCAAGCATTAACAAACAGGGCGCAACCGGTAGACAGAAGGCCCATGACATTCTGGGAGAAATTGTATTTACCGGCCATTGCCAAAGGCATGGGCATCACCCTTTCGCATATATTCAAGAAAAAGGCAACGGTAAACTACCCTGAAGAGACCCGTCCCTTCAGCCCCGTGTTCCGCGGCCTGCACATCCTGAACCGCGACGAGGAAGGACGCGAGCGCTGCACAGCCTGTGGTTTGTGCGCAGTGGCCTGTCCCGCCGAAGCCATCACCATGGAAGCCGCCGAGCGCCTGCCGGGTGAGGAGCACCTGTACCGTGAAGAAAAGTACGCCGCGCGTTACGAGATCAATATGCTGCGCTGCATCTTCTGCGGATTCTGTGAGGAAGCCTGCCCCAAAGAGGCCATCTACATGACAGAGACCTTCGCGCCGTCCAACTACCAGCGCAAGAGTTTCATTTACGGAAAAGATGACCTGCTGATCCCTGATCCTAAAAATCCAATCACTGTAAACAAGTAAAATGGCAATGGGAATAGATCTGATTATTTTTACGGTGCTTTCCGCGATTGCCATTGCGGCGGCATTGGGCGTTATCCTGAGCAAAAACCCTGTGAACAGCGTGCTTTGCATGATCACCTGCTTCGTGGCCATTGCCGGGCATTACATTATGCTCAATGCGCAGTTCCTGTTCGTAGTGCACCTCATCGTATATACCGGCGCCATCATGGTATTGTTCCTGTTCGTGCTGATGATGATGAACCTCAATGCAGACATTGAGCCCCAGAAGCGCAACTGGCTGAAATACGCCGGGGCCATCAGCGGCGGCGCATTGATGCTGGTACTGGTAGCCGCCCTGAGAGACGCCAGCGTGCCCGCCATTCAATCCGGTAACGCGACAGACATCGGGCTGATCTCCAACCTTGGTAAAACACTATTCACCAGTTACGTAGTACCCTTCGAGCTTAGCAGCGTGCTGTTCCTGAGCGCAATGGTAGGGGCTGTGGTCATCGGTAAAAAATAAAAAAACGAATTCATGCCGGTTCAATATTACATCTTTCTCAGTATCGCCCTGTTCTGCATCGGGATCATGGGCGTATTGATGCGCAGGAATGCGATCATCATTTTTATGTGCATAGAGCTGATGCTGAATGCCGTGAACCTTTTGCTGGTAGCCTTCTCCAAAATGTGGGTGGATGCCGGCCGCATAGACGCAGCCTCCGCGCAGCTCTTTGTGTTCTTTGTAATGGTGGTGGCGGCAGCGGAAGTTTCCGTGGGCCTGGCCATTATCGTGATGATGTACCGCAATACGCATTCGGTAGACATCAATATTCTCAGCAGACTGAAAAACTAGGAATTTAAAAATAGTATAGATCGATGATACATCTTGTTTGGCTGGTACCGTTCTTACCGTTGTTAGGTTTCCTGATCAATGGATTGGGCCGGAATTTTTTACCTAAATCGCTTACCGGCGTGATAGGTAGCGGCACCGTGCTGGCGGCTTTTGTGATCAGCCTGCTCATTTTCTTTGAAGTGCGGCAGCCGGGTTTCGCCCCGCAGGTGGTGTCACTGTTCGATTTCATCAGCGTAGGCAGCCTGCACATTCCCTTCGCTTTCCAGGTAGACCAGCTGAGCGCCCTGTTCCTGCTGATCATTACCGGCGTGGGATCGCTGATACACATTTACTCCACTTCCTACATGCATCAAGAAAGCAGCGAGAGCTTTGCGCGTTACTTCGCGTACCTGAACCTCTTCGTGTTTTCCATGCTTATACTGGTGCTGGGCGCCAACTACGTGATGATGTTCATCGGCTGGGAAGGCGTGGGCCTCTGCTCTTACCTGCTCATCGGCTTCTGGTTCAAGAATATTAATTACAACAAAGCCGCCAACAAGGCTTTTATCATGAACCGCATCGGCGACCTGGGCTTCCTGCTCGGTATCTTCCTGCTCATCCAGCAGTTCGGTTCCGTTACATTCATTGAAGTATTCGAAAAAGTGCCCGCCCTCGGCGAAGGCAGCGGCGTGCTCTTCGCGATCGCCATGCTGCTGTTCATCGGCGCCATGGGTAAATCCGCACAGATACCTTTATACACCTGGCTCCCCGACGCGATGGCCGGTCCAACCCCGGTATCTGCCCTGATCCACGCCGCTACGATGGTGACCGCCGGTATTTACATGGTGGCCCGCAGCAACGTTATCTATTCGCTGGCGCCGCACATCCAGGCGATCGTTGCGATCGTGGGCCTGGTAACCGCGCTGCTGGCGGCTTCCATTGCACTGAAACAAAACGACATCAAAAAAGTGCTGGCATACTCCACTGTAAGCCAGCTGGGTTATATGTTCCTTGCGCTGGGCGTTGGCGCTTATACCGCCGCCGTATTCCACGTAATGACGCACGCCTTCTTCAAAGCCCTCCTGTTCCTTGGCTCCGGCTCCGTGATCCACGCCATGGGCGGCGAGCAGGACATCCGCAGGATGGGCGGCCTGAAGAAATGGATGCCCGTCACCAATATTACTTTCCTCATCGGCTGCCTTGCTATCGCGGGCATACCGGGGCTGAGCGGGTTCTTTTCCAAAGACGAGATACTGGCCCATACCTGGGGATATAACAAGATCATGTACGCCCTCGCGCTCATCGGCGCGCTCATGACGGCCTTCTACATGTTCCGCCTGTATTACATCACCTTCACCGGCAAATTCCGCGGTACGCACGAGCAGGAACATCACCTGCATGAAAGTCCCGCCGCTATTACCCTGCCGCTGATCGTGCTCGCCGTGCTGTCCGTTATCGGCGGCTACGTTGGCCTGCCCGAAGTATTCGGCGCGCCGCACCTGCTGGCCGAATACCTCAGCCCGATCTTCGCGCCTTCCGCTCCTTACCTGCATGCGCACCACCTCAGCCATGGGTTGGAATGGGGACTGATGGGCCTGAGCACCGGCCTCGTGATCGTGATGATCCTGTTCGCCCGCAGCAAATTCATCAACTATACGGACAGTGGCGCCGAAAATACCGGCATCGCGAAAGTGCTGGAGAATAAATGGTATGTGGACGAGCTCTACGACGCCGTCATCGTAAAACCCCTCATGGTGCTCAGCCGCTTCTTCCAGGACGTGGTGGAGAAAGCCGGTATAGACGGGCTGGTGAACGGCGTAGGCGCCGGCGTGAAATGGAGCAGCCGCCAGATCAGGCTGCTGCAGAACGGCCAGGTGGGCTTCTACATCTTCGCCATGGTAATAGGTATGATCGTATTGTTTGTGATCAGTTTGTTTTTATAAATCAGTAGCGGATTAAGAAAAAGATATGTTGACAGTATTACTCATATTGATTCCTTTGATAACAGGTCTGATCACATTCGGACTGAAAGGGCCGGGTGCAAAGGTATTCAGCCTGTTGTCGTCATTAGCCACGCTGGCCATTGCAGCAGTTGCCTGGACGCAGTACCAGTCTGCCCCTGATTCCCTGCAATTCACAGCCGACTGGATCCCGCAGCTGAACAGCCAGTTCAAAGTGGGCCTGGATGGGTTGAGCCTCATGCTGGTGCTGCTCACCACCATTTCCTTCCCGCTGATCTTCATCACTGTTTTTAGCCGGAGCTACGAAAATGCAGGCAGCTTTTACGGTCTCATGCTGCTTTCACAGGCTGGCCTGCTGGGCGTATTTCTCGCCTACGATGCGCTGCTGTTCTACTTCTTCTGGGAACTGGCGCTCATCCCCGTATACTTCCTCTGCTCCATGTGGGGCGGCGAGAGAGCGGTACCCGTTACATTCAAATTCTTCGTATACACCTTTGCCGGCTCGCTGCTGATGCTGGTAGGGATTATTTATATCTACTTCCAGACGCCGGGTTCCTTCAGCTGGCAGGCTTTCACCAGCCTCTCCCTGAGCAACGGCGAGCAATCCTGGTTGTTCTGGCTCTTCTTCGTGGCCTTCGCCATCAAGATGCCGGTGTTCCCTTTCCATACCTGGCAGCCGGATACCTACGAACAATCGCCCACGCCCGTTACCATGGTGCTGAGCGGTATCATGGTGAAGATGGGCCTTTTCGGCGTAATGCGCTGGCTGGTGCCCGTGCTGCCCCAGGGCGTGTACATGTGGCAGGAAGCGGCGATCGTGCTGAGTGTGATCGGTATTATTTACGCCAGCTGCATCGCCATCATGCAATCCGATCTCAAGAAACTGGTCGCGTATTCCTCCATCGCCCACATCGGGCTGATGAGCGCGGCCATCTTTGCGAATAACGAACAAAGCCTCGCAGGCGTGCAGGTGCAGATGTTCAACCACGGCATCAACATCATCGGTTTGTGGATCATTATAGAAGTGATAGAGCAACGCCTGAAAATAAAGAACATGGCTGAGCTGGGCGGCATTGCCACCTATGCGCCCAAACTGGCCATATTGCTGGTGATCGTGAGCCTGGCCAATATTGCCCTGCCGCTCACCAACGGGTTCATCGGGGAGTTCCTGATGTTCAGCGGGCTGTTCCAGTACAATCCGTGGTTTGCAGCCATCGCGGGCCTGGCCGTTATCCTGGCCGCCGTATACATGCTGCGCATGCTGCAAAAAGTATTGTTCGGCGAAGCCAACGCGCTTACCGCTACCACTACAGACCTGCGTGCGGGCGAAATGCTGGCCATGGCCTGTATCACGGCTGTCATTTTTGTGCTGGGCGTGTACCCCAAGCCGCTGCTGGACCTCGCGGCCGGCTTTGGTTTGCAAGAAGCCGTAACCGCTGTTATCCGCTGATTATTAAATTGAGATTCTGTAACGCTAAGATATGAACGCAATAATTACAACTGCTGTATTCGGGATTGTTCTGATGTTCGTGGGCCTGTTCGTGAAGAATAAGCAGCAAATAAAATATTTCGCCATCGCAGGTACCATCCTTGCATTCATTGCAAACTGGTACGACGGCATGCTGGCCGGCGGCAGCAACGTAGTGCTGCACGGCATGGTGGAAGTAAGCAGCTTTTCCGTATTGTTCAACGGGGTAGCCATCGCTTCCACGTTCCTCTATTTCCTGCTGTGCGGCAGCGCATTCGAAAAAGTAGGCGAAGACGTTGCGGATTATTTTGCCCTGGTGTTCTTCATCCTCAGCGGCATCACCCTTACCGCATCTTACAGCAACCTGCTGATGCTGTTCCTCGCGATCGAGATCATTTCCATCCCCCAGTACATCCTGGCGGGCGCAGATAAAAAGAACCTGAAAAGCAACGAAGCTTCCCTGAAATATTTCCTGACGGGCTCCTTCACCACCGGCATCATGCTGATGGGCATTGCCCTCCTCTACGGCGCTACCGGCACTTTTAACCTCCGTGAGATGGGCCTTGGCGCCGGAGATCTGAGCCCGCTGGCATTATGCGGCATTATCCTGCTCGCGTTCTCCCTGTCCTTCAAAGTATCCGCCGCCCCCTTCCACTTCTGGACGCCCGACGTGTACGACGGTTCACCCACCGTGTTCACCGCCTTTATGGCCACCGTGGTGAAAGCGGCGAGCTTCATTGCGTTCATGCGCCTTTTCTACGTGAGCTTCACCGGCGGCAACCTTACTTACCACTGGCAGCTGATCATTGCGCTGATCACCGCCGCCACGCTGCTGATCGGCAACTTTACGGCTGTATTCCAGCAGAGCGTGAAAAGGATGCTGGCATACTCCAGCATTGCGCAGGCGGGCTTCATGCTGTTTGCGATAGTGGCGAACAACGAAACCGGCACCCAGGGCCTGATACTGTACGCCGCGGCATACAGTGTGGGTACCATCGGCGTATTTGCCGTGCTGCTGAAAATGAAAGATTATACGTTCGACGGATATAACGGCCTGGCTCGCAAAGAACCCTTGCTGGCGCTGGTAACCACCATCTTTTTACTGAGCCTGGCGGGTATCCCGCTGACGGCCGGTTTCTTCGCGAAATATTTCGTGCTGAGCGCGGCTGTGCAGGCCGGCGGCCTGCTGTGGCTGGTGATACTGGGTGTGCTTTGCGCCGCCATCAGCGCCTACTACTATTTCCGCGTGATCATCGCCATGTATTTCAAGACCGGCGACGCCGAGACCCTGCCCATTACCGGCGGTTTCAAAGCAGCGCTGCTGCTGGCCGCGGCCATCGTGATCACCCTCGGCATATTCCCCGGCCTGCTGCTGCAATTCCTGTAGGCAAAGCCGTTCAACTGATTGAGCAGCACAACTTAGCGGTTGTGCTGCTTTTTTTATGCCCCTGCCATTCATCCTGAAAGGTGCTTTTGATAAGGGAAATCCGTTAACTTTATACTAACCGTTGTTATGCGATTAAGAGATACATTTTCCCTCGCCATGCGCTCTATCAGCGCAAACCGCCTCCGGGCCGGGCTTACCATTTTCATTATTGCCTTTGGCATCATGGCGCTGGTAGGCATCCTTACCGCTATAGATTCCATCCAGAGCTCTATCTACAACAGTTTTGCCAGCATGGGGGCCAATGGCTTTTCCATCCGCAACCGGGAGCAGCGGATACGCATTGGCGGGCCGGGCAATGCCACCCGCGGCACCACGAAGAAAGGGAAAGTACGTACCTCCAACCAGAATAAAGTGATCACTTTCCAGGAAGCCATGGCTTTTAAGGAACGTTATACCTTCCCCGCCTTAGTGAGCGTCTCTTTCAGGGCAGGAGGAAATATGACAGTGTATAAGGACGATAAAAAAACCAATCCCACGGTGCAGGTGATCGGCGGGGATGACAATTACCTCGCCCTGTCCAACTACGAACTAACGATGGGCCGCAATTTTAATAAGGCAGACATCGAATCCGGCCGGAACGTGGCCGTGCTGGGCAGCGACGTGGCTAAAAAACTATTTGGCGACCATCCCGAAAGAGCCGTGAACGACAATATCCGCATCGGTAACGTGCGGTATAAAGTTATTGGGCTGCTGAAGGAAAAAGGCAGCAGCAATATGATGAGTGCCGATAACGTAGTGATCACCACCGTGACCAGCACCCGCCGGGTGTTCAACCGGCCCTGGGCCTCTTACCAGGTGAACGTGAACGTAGACGATGTATCCAGGATGGATGCCGCCATGGGCGAAGCCACGGGCGTGTTCAGGATCATCCGTAAAATGGATATCAACGAAGAAAATAATTTTTACATGAGCCGCAGCGACAGCATTGCAGAGCTGTTGTTCCGCCAGCTGGGCACGGTTACCGTGGGCGCTGCGCTGATCGGGTTCATTACGCTGTTCGGTTCCGCCATAGGGCTGATGAACATCATGCTCGTATCCGTGGCCGAGCGCACGCGCGAGATCGGGGTGAACAAGGCGATGGGGGCTACCGGCCCGGCCATCCGCCAGCAATTTGTGTTCGAAGCGATCATCATCAGCGTAATGGGCGGTTTGCTGGGCGTTTTCCTGGGAATGATGCTGGGCAACCTGATGTCGCTGCTGCTGGGCTCCGCCTTTGTGGTACCCTGGCTGTGGATCTCCATGGGCATCGCGCTGTGCGGGATGGTGGGGCTTATTTCCGGGATATATCCTGCCATAAAGGCTTCCAAGCTGGATCCGATCGTGGCTTTGCGGTATGAGTAAAATTCTGTTGAACCGGTATAAAAAGCGGGGGATCATCAACATAAGTTGAGATCCCCCGCTTTTTTTGTGACCGGGCATAAAAAAAGCGCCCCGGTTCGGAGCGCTTTTCAATATCAGGTGAGCAGATTACTCGGAAACCACTTCAAATTCCAGCTCGGTGTCATTGCCTTTGCCGAAATCGAGGCGGGCTTTGTAGGTGCCCAGTTCTTTCACGTCGCCGATGATGTGGATGCGGCGGCGGTCGATCTCATAACCTTTCTGTTCTTTGATAGCACGGGCGATCTGAACGCCGGTAACACTACCGAAGATCTTGCCGGAAGTACCGGTTTTGGCGCCGATCTTCACAGGAGAAGCTTTCAGCACTTCAACCACTTTCGCGATCTCAGCCAACATTTTCTCTTCCTTCACCTTAGCTACTTTCAGACGTTCGTCCAGTTGCTTCAGGTTGGAATTGCTTGCTTCAACGGCAAACTTTTGCGGGATCAGGAAATTCCTGGCGTAACCGTTCTTCACGCTTACCAGTTCATTCTTCTGGCCCAGATTATCTACGTCTTGTATTAAGATTACTTGCATTGTTTCTTACTTTAAAAGGTCAGTAACATAAGGCAATAAAGCCATTTGACGAGCTTTTTTGATAGCCTCAGCCACCTTACGCTGGAATTTCAGCGAGTTGCCGGTGATACGGCGAGGCAGCATCTTACCCTGATCGTTCAGGAATTTTTTCAGAAACTCGGCATCTTTGTAATCTACATACTTGATACCTAATTTCTTGAAGCGGCAGTACTTTTTCTGGCGCTTCTCTTGCTTAACCGCGGTTAAGTACTTGATCTCTTGTTTAACTGCCATAACTTTAAGCTTCTACAGGTTTAGGTTCAGCATCGTAGGTACCCCTCTTTTTGGCATTGTACGCCTGAGCGTGTTTGTCCAGTTTGGTTACCATGTAACGCAATACATTTTCATCGCGGTTCAGCTGGATCTTCAGCTTCTCATTGAAGTCGGATGGCGCCTTGAATTCCAGAACCAGGTACATGCCCGTGGTTTTCTTCTGGATCGGGTACGCCAGTGATTTTAAACCCCAGGGATTCTCGTGCACTATTTCGCCGCCATTGTCTTTCACCAGGTCAGCGAATTTTTTCTGGGCAGCTTTGTAGTCTTCCTCAGAAAGCACAGGGGTAAAGATCACCATCAATTCGTAGTTTGACATAATTTTCCCTTGTTTGTAATTGTAATAAAAAATAAAAATTGGAGTGCAAAGATAGGGGTAATTTCTGATTCTTCCGCTTTACTGGCGCTAATTTCCGCTTTTTTTCAACCGCCAACCCGCAATCACCCGCATAAAAAATCCGGAGCCCGCTTTCCAGGCCCCGGATTTGTTTGTAATGCACTACATATCAGCGACTAATAAATATTTTCTTTACCTCGGTCTTGTTCCCGCACTGCACCCTCAGCAGGTAGATCCCCGAAGCCATGTTCCCCACGTCTACCGACTTGAAATTCATGCCTTTGTAGAAATTCATCTGGGTCGTGTACCTCACAGTGCCCTGCATATCAAATAGTTGGATAATAGCCGGGCCGCTGTCGCGGGCGTCCATATAAATGTACAGCTGCCTTCCGAGGATGAACCACAACAGGCGGAACCAGCTTTCCCGGCTCAGCACCAGCACGCTCTGAACCGGACTGTACTGCTGTGTGCTGTCCAGCCCGAACTGGCGCAGGCGGTAATGCCAGTACCCCGGCAACACCGTGCCGTCGAAGCTCTGGTAAGCAGCGCCCTGGCCATTCGGGGCTGTAGCCGGTACGGTATCTACCGGCTGCCAGTTATTCCCGCTCAGCGAGCGTTCCACCACGAAATGGCTGTTGTTGATCTCCCTGACCGTATTCCAGGTAAGGGCCACGCCGCCGTTATCTTCCCGGGCGGTGAATTGGGTGATCGCCACAGGATGGGCCAGCACCCGCAGGTCGTACCGGCTCAAGATCGGGAAGTGGTCGGAAGTGAAAGTGGAATAGGACGGAATGAGCGATTCCACGTTCCGCGCTACCCTGGCGGACCCCGGCATATAAGCGTACAGCATCTCGTTGGTGCCCATGGCATGGTCTATCATATCCGGGAACGATGCGGTGGAGCGCTGGCGCGCCAGGCTCAGCGCATAGGTGAAGGGGATATAATCGAGGCTGTCCAGCTTGAAATCGATGTAGGATGTAGTGGTGTCCGGCGCCATCTGCGTGGTAATGGTCCGGTCGAAATCGTCGTTGAAATCGCCCAGCACCAGTACGTTTTTATATGCAAAGTGCGCATCCAGTGTGTCTTTCAGCTCCTTCGCCCCGTTCTTCCGCCTGTGCCAGCTTTCGATATAGTCCGCCGGCCCGTCGCCGGTATTGGCTTTGGCATGGATCACGATGAAATGGATGCGCGCTGAATCGCCGTTCAGGTTCACCATGGCCTCCATCAGGTAAGGGAAGCGGCCTGACGACCAGTTGAAATACGCGTCGGCGCTGGCGCCCCTGCGCAGCACGCCGTAAGTGCGGACATTCTTCACCAGTGCCTCGCGGTAAACAAAGGCCAGCTTCTGGGCGGAGTCGTATTGGGGAGAAGTGACACTATCCACCCGGCTGCCGAAACCGGAAACCGTGAAACGATAGCCTGGCATGGAATCCACGAGAGCTTTCAGGCGGATGGTATCCACCACTTCACAAAGCGCATACACGTCTGCATCCAGGCTTTTCATCACTTTCAGCGCGTTGGCCTGCTGCAAGGCTTCGTTTGTTGGGCCGAATTGCAGGTGGCCGAACCATTCCATGTTCCAGTTCACCACTTTCAGCGTGCGCAGGCTGGTGCCTGAAAGCGACACCTTCTGCTGCTGGAGGCCGGCGGAGCTGAAGGAAATGCTGCCGCTATAGTTCTGATTGGCAGCGGAAGGGGCAAACCGCACCCAGATGGAATCCAGCGCTGCCGTGGCTTCGGCGGCAGGGATCGTGAGGCTGGACTGGTATTGGATATTATCTGTTGATATCTCGAAGTTAGCCGGCGCCGTGATCACCAGCGGAGCGGTGAGATCGCTGGCCCAGTAGGTGAAGGGCTGCGGCGCGGAACGCTGGCCTGCAGGAGCGTAGTCGAAGTCCAGCTGCGCGGGCAGGGCATATACATCCGGCGCTGGCGCGGCGCTGGTATCGGAAATATGGATGTCGTCCAGCGTCCAGCGGCTGGCCTGCAGCGTGGGCGAAGAGGTATACACCCATGCGATGTACACGTCGGCGCCTTTAAAATTGCTGAGGTTGATGCCCGAAGAGGTTTTCCATACATCCGTGCCCACCTCGGGGAAGCGGCCGCTGATACTGGTCCAGGTAGCGAGGCGGGGATCGCCGCTGCCGGAATAATTGGTGGAAACGCGCAGTTCCAGCGAAGGTCCCTGGAAGGCGCTCCTGCTCGCGAACGCCAGCAATGGCACGTTAAAGCTGCTCAGGTCGAACACGGGGCTGATGAACCAGTCCTCGTTCTCCCTGGCCCCGCCGGAGAAACCATTGATCTGCACGCCATTTCCGCTCTGGCCAAATGTAGTACAGGCCCAGGTTTGCGCCCCGGTCACGCTGTATTGGGTGAAGCCGTTCGGCAGGGTGCTGCCGCAGGTGGTGAAGGGGAAATCGAGCACCTGGCTGCCGGTGGTAAAGCGCCAGCTGACACTGTCCAATATGCCGGAGAAGCCGTTGCCGTTGGAATCCTGTATGGCATTGCTGTCCAGGGTAATGAAGTATTCCCTGTTCGCGCGCAGCGCGGCGGGAATGGTGAGTGTATTGGCTGAAATGGTCACCGAGGGATCCGTGATGTTCAGCACCAGGCGCGTGCCCTGGCTGAGATTGTGCACGGTGACGGTCCCGGTGTTTTTCCGGATATTTTCGTCGAAAGTGATAACGGCATTGGTGCCGGGTACCACGCCGGTGGCGCCATTGGCCGGCAGCAGGCTGCTAAGGGCCGGGGGAGTGGCGTCGCCGCTCACGCCCCATACAGCCACGCTGTCGATAGCGAAAGAAGGCCTGGAGCCTGCGCCGCCAATCTGCCGGTTCACCCAGCGCAGCTGCACAACAGGCTGGTTCTCGCATTCCGCGGGCAGCAGCGCTTCGATGGACGCCAGTTGCTGGGGCGTGGTAACGCCGGATGTGATCTGTGTAACGGTATTGTTCTGGTAAAGGGTGTTGGGCAATGTGGTGAAGTTGCCGCTCAGCCCTACACGGTATTGCAATGCCGCCTCATTGATGCGGGTGTTGGAATTGCCGTCGTAAGGGTTGCGGAGGGTCATCACCTGGTATTTCACGCGCACATTGGTATTGGCCGTGGTACTCAGGCTCAGCACCACCGCATTGTCTGCGCTGCCGCTGTTCAGGTAACCGATCTTGCCATTGTAGTTATGCACACCGTTGGCAGTGGAAGACGCACTGCTGCTGGCCACCAGCGCCTTGTCTCCCGCCGCGGGCAGCAAGTTGAAGGCTGAACCCGGGGAGCCGCTCAATGCCCATCCCTGCCAGCCTTCCGGGTATACTGTAGAAGTGTGCGCCAGGGCGGAAAAGTCCTGCAGATACGGGATACTTTGCGGGGCAGGATTGGTGCCTTGCGCAAAAACCAGTAGGGGACACCATAAAATGACCAGGAGTAGAGGTTTTTTCATAAAGGGTCTTTCGTTTTTGGTGGATTAATCGGGGGTTATAATTTTTATGTCCCTAAATTACGCCGGTTATTTTATCCATAAATGAAATGACATGATGATTTTGTTAATTTAAGATGTGAAAAATATGTGATGCCCGGTCAACTTGTCAGCCCCGGGGGCCATGGCACATCATTTGAAAGCATTTCTCCCGTTAAAAAACTGATATCATATGCAGAAAGGTGCAATACGTGTACAAACAGAAAACATTTTCCCCATTATCAAAAAATTCCTCTACTCGGATCATGACATTTTTTTACGTGAGCTGGTAAGTAACGCGGTGGACGCCACCCAGAAGCTGAAAACGCTGGCCGGCGTAGGGGAGTTTAAAGGAGACATCGGCAGTACCGATATTACGGTTGCATTGGACAAAGAGAAAAAAACGATCACGATCTCCGACCGCGGCGTGGGCATGACGGCCGAAGAAGTGGATAAATACATCAACCAGGTGGCTTTTTCAGGCGCTGAGGAGTTTGTAAAAAAATACAAAGGCCAGGCGGAAGGCGCCAATATCATCGGCCATTTCGGCCTCGGGTTCTACTCTTCTTTTATGGTGAGCAGCCAGGTTGAAATAATTACAAAGTCCTGGAAGACAGACGCACAGGCCGTTCGCTGGGAATGCGACGGCAGCCCGGAATACCAGCTGGAAGAAACGGAAAAAGCAGAACGCGGTACAGACATCGTGCTGCATATCAACGAAGAAAGTGAAGAATTTCTCGATGAACACCGCATCCGCACCATTCTCGAAAAATTCTGCCGCTTCCTGCCGGTGCCCATCAAATTCCAGGATACGCAGATCAACAACACAACGCCGGCATGGGTGAAAAAGCCCGGCGAGCTTACCGCGGAAGATTACCAGAACTTCTACAAAGAACTGTATCCTTTCGCGGAACCACCGCTGTTCTGGATCCACCTGAACGTGGACTATCCTTTCAACCTTACGGGCATCCTGTACTTTCCGAAGATCACCAAAACGTACGAGATACAGAAAGACAAGATCAGCCTTTACAGCAACCAGGTATTTGTAACGGATGAAGTGAAGAATATTGTGCCGGAATTCCTGATGCTCCTGCATGGCGTGATCGATTCGCCGGATATCCCGCTGAACGTGAGCCGCAGCTATCTACAGGGCGATCCCAACGTGAAAAAGATCAATGCGCATATCACGAAAAAAGTGGCGGACAAGCTCGATGAAATGTTCCGCGCAGACCGTAAGGCTTTCGAAGAAAAATGGGAGCACATCGGCCTGTTCGTGAAATACGGCATGATGACCGAAGACAAGTTCCTGGACAAAGCGAACAAATTCCACCTGATGGAAGGTGTAAATGGCGGGGCTTTCTATACGCTGGACGAATACCGCACCGCTACGTCTGCATTGCAGACCAACAAAGAAAATAAGCTTGTAATAATTTACGCTACCAATCCCGTGCAGCAGGACAGCTACGTCAGCGCAGCCACTGCCAAGGGCTTCAAAGTAGTGAAGCTGGACACGATGGTGGATGCCGGTTTCATCAATCACATGGAACAGAAGTGGGAGAACGTGATGTTCACCCGGGTGGATGCCGACATCCCGGACAACCTGGTCGACCATGAAGCAACGGCGCAGAGCGTGCTGAGCGAAGAACAGGAAGGGAAACTGAAAGAGCTGTTCGGCACGCAGCTGGCCTTGCCGCATATCAAGGTGGAACTGAAGGGCCTGGGTGAGCAGGACCAGCCTGTGATCGTTACGCGTGGCGAGCTGATGCGCAGGATGAAGGATATGGCGGCGATGGGCGGCTCTGCGGCCAGCTGGTACGCGGGCATGCCAGACGAGATCACCATGACGGTGAATGCGAACCATCCCATTTACCAGAACATCCTGCAGGAAGGAAATGGAGAACTGCAGCAAAAGCTGGTGCGCAACCTCGCTGACCTGGCGCTACTTTCGCAGAACCTGCTCACAGGCGCAGACCTGACGGCCTTTGTGCAGCGCAGCGTAGAGCTGATGAATAACAAGTAAGATTATCCACATAATTTGCAAAGCGGGTGGCTTTAATGGGCTACCCGCTTTTTTTTATTTCCGGGAGGAAGGCACACAATAAAAAGGTTAAGAAAAAATATCGGGAGTGATTGTTGACTGTCTTTGCTGCAGTCAGGCTATCATCGAACTGCTTGCATATATGAAATTCTGATAGATTATATTTTTTGCTAAGCTCGTGGCTGGTTCAGGAAAGGTGTACTCGTTCGTTGGTATAATCATTGCCTGACACTGTTAGTTGAAAAAACCGATTCTTAAACCATATCTGCATTTTATGAATTACAAATTACTCCTCAGCGCGGCTGTTGTATTGCTGATCGCTGCCTGTTCGAAAACCTCCACTGTGGAGCCTTCCGGGAAGGATTCCAAAGTAGTGCCCGGAGTGCAGGCTCCCGACCTTACAAAAGACCCCGCCTCGTTCACGCCCCAGCAAACAGGCGTCACTTTCCGGAAAGTGAACAATCCCAAAGGCATAACGGGCTATGTGCTGCAGATCCCGGCCACTTATAATACGGAAACGACCAAACGTTGGCCGGTGATCATTTTCCTGCATGGAGTAGGGGAAAGGGGGAACGACCTGAACATGGTTAAAAGAGCAGGCCTGGCGGCGATAGCGGCTAAAAATGCCAACTTCCCGTTTATTGTAATATCTCCGCAATGCCCGCTGGGAACCTGGTGGAATGTTCCGAGCCTCAATGCCGTGTACGACGATATTGTGAAGCTGTATAATATTGATCCTAAAAAGATTTATGTGACGGGGCTTAGTATGGGCGGTTTTGGCACCTGGGAGTGGGTGGCAGCTTATCCTTCGAGGTTTGCGGCGGCTGTGCCCATTTGCGGAGCCGGGCCGGTGGCTAAAGCCTGCGCGTTAAAAACCAAACCAATATGGGCTTTTCATAATGCGGACGACCCGACAGTAAATGTATCCGGCTCAAGGAATATGGTGAATGCCATCAAAGCCTGCGGCGGGCAGCTGGTTAAATATACGGAGAACCCCACTGGTGGCCATGATGCCTGGACAAAAGCCTACAACAATCCGGCACTGTTCACCTGGCTGAGCGCGCAGCGCCTGCCATAGATCTATGCGGAAGCGCGGATGTCTATCACTTTCAGCTGAAGGGACACTGTGCCGTTCCATTCATTTTCTTCTACTGTGAACACCATATCAAAGGGTTTTTTGTGGCTGATGATCTCGAATTTATCCGCCATAAAAAACCCTATTCCTGAAAAGGAGCCCCCATTCCGTTGTTTAACAGACAACTTCAGGTGTTCTTCTTTTACAATCTTTGAAAATCCTGTATCCATCAGGTTCCTGGCGAGGAAAACGGGGCGCAGGTTCTCCGGCCCCAGCGGTTCGAATTGCCGCATGATGTTATAGAATCCCGGGGAAAGATCTGACAGGTTGATCTCCGTATCGATCACGATCTCGGGGATCAGCAGCTCCGGGTTGATGGTAGCGGCCACCACTTCTTCGAACTTCGCCTGGAAGGCGGTCACGTTTTCGGGCTTCAGCGTCATGCCGGCGGCGTAGAAGTGCCCGCCGTAATTTTCGAGAAGGTCCTTGCACTGGTGAATGGCCTCATACACGTTAAACCCTGATACAGAGCGGGCAGAGCCGGCTACTTTGTCGTTGCTTTGCGTGAGTATGATGGTGGGCCGGTAATAATATTTATCGATCAGGCGGCTGGCCACGATGCCTACTACGCCTTTGTGCCAGTGCGGCTGGTAGAGCACGGTGGATTTGCGGCCGTGCAGCGAAATATCGTTCTGGATAATGCTTACGGCTTCCTGGGTAATGCTCATGTCTACCCCTTTCCTTTCCATATTATCGCCATGCAGCATTTCAGCGAAAGCATACGCTTTGTCGAAATCCTTTTCTATAAAGAGGTTCACCGCTTTGCGCGCGTCGTCCATACGGCCGGCCGCGTTCACGCGCGGGGCGATCACGAACACGAGGTTCGAAGTGGTAAGTTTTTCTTTCAGGTTGCTGAGCTGGATGAGCGCCCGGATGCCCGCGCTGGGCATTTCGTTCACCTGTTTTACGCCATGGAAGGCGAGGATGCGGTTCTCGCCGGTCATGGGCACAATGTCTGCCGCGATGCTGGTGGCCACGAGGTCAAGGTAGCCATATACTTCCTGCATGGGCCTGCCTTTTTTCTGCGCCAGGGCGCTGATAAGCTTGAAGCCGATGCCGCAGCCGCTCAGTTCCTTATAGGGATAAGGGCAGCCTTCCTGTTTGGGATTGAGGATAGCCACTGCGGGCGGGAGTTCGGGATCCGGAAGGTGGTGGTCGCAGATAATAAAATCTATGCCGATGGATTTGGCATAGGCGATATATTCGATGGATTTGATCCCGCAGTCCAGTGCAATAACGAGTGTGAAATCGTTGTCCCGGGCATATTCGATGCCCTGCATGGAAATGCCGTAACCTTCGCGGTAACGGTGGGGGATATAGAATTCGATATTAGGGTAGAGTGACTGCAGGAAACCATAAACGGTGGCAACAGCCGTAGTGCCGTCCACATCATAATCGCCGTAGATCAGGATCTTTTCCTGGCGGAAAAAGGCTTCTTCCAGGCGCGAAATGGCTTTGTCCATGTCCTTCATGATCCATGGATCGTGAAGGTCTTCCAGGGAGGGACGGAAAAAATGCCTGGCTTCGTCATACTTTGTGATGCCCCGTTGAACCAGGAGCCGGCATAGGACGGGATGTATTTTTAAAGCTGACTGAAGCTGCTGCTCCTGCGTTGGTTGATATTTTTTTACTGTCCAGCGTTTCTGCATGAAATTGTATTGGCGGGAATTGCTTCCTTTTGTTGGTTCTGACTTCTGTTGTAATATAAGGATGATTAGCGTATTTGCGCTAAAAGCGGGAAATTCTCCGGTATAGGGAGATGAGACCTTAAAATTTCCGGTCCGTGGTAAACCTTACGAGTGTTTCGAGCCCCGCCCGGATATTGCTTTCGGGCAGTTCATGGAGAATGGCCAGCGCTTCGTCCCGGTATTGCAGCATCTTTTGCCGGGTATATTCGATGCCGCCGCTTTCTTTTACGATGGCAATTACTTCGTTGACCTTCTCTTTATCCTTATTATAATTTTTTACTATGTTTATAATATGCCGGCGTTGTTCTTTGCTTCCATGCTGGAGGGTGTAAATGAGGGGAAGGGTCATTTTCTTTTCCCGGATGTCTATCCCGGTAGGTTTGCCGATGTTGGCGGTGCCGTAGTCGAACAGGTCGTCCTTGATCTGGAAGGCGATACCGACCTTTTCGCCGAAGAGGCGCATTTTTTCGGTGAGGGCATCGTCTGCCGTGGTGCTCCAGGCGCCGGCCGCGCAGGCGGAGGCAAGGAGGGACGCGGTTTTGCGGCGTATGATCTCGAAATAGATATCTTCTTTGATGTCCAGCTTGCGGGTTTTTTCGATCTGGAGCAGTTCGCCTTCGCTCATTTCCTTTACGGCCTGCGAGAGGATCTCCAGGCTGCGGAAATCTTTGTTGCTGACGCTGAGCAGCAGGCCTTTGGAGAGGAGGTAATCGCCCACCAGCACGGCTATCTTGTTTTTCCAGAGGGCGTTGATGGAAAAGAAGCCCCGGCGTTCGAGGGAATCGTCCACCACATCGTCGTGCACGAGGGTGGCGGTGTGTAAAAGTTCCACAAGGGCGGCGGCGCGGTAGGTATTTTCGTTAATGCTGTTGGAGAATAATCTGGCGGAGAGCAGGACGAACATGGGCCTGATCTGCTTGCCCTTCCTTTTCACGATATAATGCATAATGCGGTCCAGCAGAGGTACATGGCTCTTCACTGCATCTGCAAACTTTCCTTCGAAATCTTGTAATTCCTTCCCGATCAGTTGTTTAATTTCCTCCATGGATATAATAAAAAGGTTTGCTAAGCTAGGCCTAAAATAGGACATTTTGCAAAATTGGCCCCGAATTTGTATACATTAGTTGGATGTTCTTTAAATTATACTCTAATATTGAGTCAGTTATCAATACAAATAAAATCGCAATAAAAATTTGTATATTCATTTAGGATTTTTACCTTTGCTTGGTAAAAAACGCGTTAATTGTAAAATCTTTAACAGTTTTTAAATAAAAAAACAATTATGGCAAGCAAAAAGTACTTACTACTGGCAGGTGCAATGACTCTTCTGGCAGCATCTCCTGGTTTTGCGCAGGTTAAACCCACATATGATGCCCTGGACTCCTCAAAAGTTTCGGCAAAGAATATGGCGCAGTTTAACAGCTTCAGAAACAACCAATCTGACTACCCCGCTAAACCCCGTAACATGTGGGAACTCGGTTTCCACGGTGGTTACCACTTTATTAAAGGTGATGTAGCTTCCCTCCCCGGCTTCGGCGGCGGTGTCTCCCTGAGAAAAGCTATCGGTCATACTTTCTCTATCAGAGCTGAATATACTGGTTCTTTCGACTACGGTCTGGATTACCAGTTGAAACCCTGGAACAATTTCGCAGCTTACAACGCTTCCCAGCAACAGAACAACGGTTTAGTAGTTCCGGCTTATAAAGCTGCTACTCACCAGCTGTCTCTGGACTTCATCGCTTCCCTCAGCAACATCCTGTTCTACAAGGCACAGCCTAAAGTGAACTGGTATGTATTTGGTGGTTACAGCATCCTGATGTCAGACGTTGACGTTGACGCCCTGAACGCTTCCGGCGATGGTTATGACTACAGCGGTATTGACTTCACCGGCAAGAAAAAAGACATCCGCGACGCTCTGAAAGATCTGCATGACAAAGAGTATGAGCAAAATGCTCCTGCTCAGGGCAACCGCGTTCAGATCGGCCGTAACGACGACAACCAGCTGCTCCGTCACGCTGTTGACTTCGGTACTGGTATCGCTTTCAAAGTTTCTAAACGTTTCAACATCGGTATAGAAGAAAAACTGACCCTGCCCTTCGACGACTATATGGACGGTTACACTGCCGCTCAATACGACAAGAGCCAGGATTTCTTCTCTTACACCAGCGTTCGCCTGAACTTCAACCTGGGCAACCCGAACAAACGCGTAGAACCCCTCTGGTGGGTTAACCCGCTGGACTTCGCTTACAACGAGCTGAACAGCCCCCGTCGCATGAAACTGCCGACTCCTGTTCTGCCCGATGCTGACGGCGACGGCGTAACTGACCAGTTCGACCGCGAACCCAACACTCCTGCCGGCGCACCTGTTGATTCTCACGGTGTTGCTAAAGATACAGACGGTGACGGTGTTCCTGACTACAAAGACAAACAGCTCATCACTCCGACATATTGCCAGCCTGTTGACGCTGACGGCGTAGGTAAATGCCCGGATCCTGAGTGCTGCAAGAACATGGTTCAGCAACCTGCATGCGCTAGCCTGGTATTCCCCAGCGTAGCCTTCAAAGGTTCTTCTACCAAAGTATCTTCCGACAACGAAGCCATCCTGAGCAGCGTAGCTAACACCCTGCGTCAGAACCCCTCCTGTAATGTACTGGTTACCGGCCACGCTGGTGCCAAAGGCAAGAAAGGCGGTGTTGACCTGAGCTCTCGCCGTGTGGATGCAGTGATCGACTACCTGGCTGAAAAACAAGGTATCGACCGCGGCCGCTTCATCAAACAAAACACTCCTGGCGAATCCAGCACTGTTGACTTAGCTCCTGCTAACTAATACAGACCGGACAACCACGGTAAATAATTCAGAACAGGCTGCTCATTTGAGCAGCCTGTTCGCTTTTTAACAGGCCCCTGAAAATAAATACCCTGCTGATTGAACCCCTGACCCCACTTACCCGTTATACAATAACGCGTTTTTTACACTTGCAAATCCTGATTAATTATCACTAAATTTGACCAGCCTTAAATTTATACTGTTTTTAGCGTGGTAAAAGACTTCAATAAAGCTACCCTGGCCGGTCTGATTGTGGCGTTGGGTATCATCTACGGCGATATCGGTACCTCTCCGCTTTACGTGTTCAAAGCCATTGTTGGAACCAACGAGATCAGCGAGCTGCTGGTGATCGGCGGTATTTCCTGCATTATCTGGACACTCACCCTTCAGACCACCGTCAAATATGTGATCCTCACGCTTAAAGCAGACAATAAAGGTGAAGGCGGTATTTTTTCACTGTACGCCCTCGTAAGGCGGCATGGCAAATGGACGGTCGTTTTCGGTATGATCGGCGGGGCCGCGCTGCTGGCAGACGGGATCATTACGCCCCCCATCACGGTCACCTCGGCCGTGGAAGGCTTGCGCACCCTGCCCGTATTCAAGGACCTCGGTACCTGGACCATCGTTAAGATCGTATTGGTGATCATCACACTGCTGTTTTTTATGCAGCAGTTCGGCACCATGTCCATCGGTAAAATGTTCGGCCCTATCATGGTCATCTGGTTCAGTATGCTCGCCATACTGGGAGTGGCTCATATTGCGGACGACCTCAGCGTTCTGAAAGCCTTTAACCCTTATTACGGCGTAAAATTACTGGTACTCTACCCGCATGGTTTCCTGCTGCTCGGGGCCGTCTTCCTATGTACCACGGGGGCGGAGGCCCTCTATTCGGACCTTGGGCACGTTGGCCGCGGCAACATCCGCGTTTCCTGGATCTACGTCAAAATAGCGCTGATACTCAATTACCTGGGCCAGGGCGCCTGGCTGCTCACGCAGCAGGGCAAAACCCTGAACGGGGAAAACCCCTTCTTCCTCATCATGCCCGAATGGTTCGTGATCTTCGGGGTATTGATCGCCACCATCGCATCCGTTATCGCCAGCCAGGCCCTCATTTCCGGGTCGTTCACCCTTATTTCAGAGGCCATGCGCCTCAACCTCTGGCCCAAACTCAAGATCAACTACCCGACGGAACTGCGCGGGCAATTATATATCCCCGGCATCAACCTGATGCTGTTTGTCGGCTGTGTATCCATCGTACTGCTGTTTAAAGAATCATCCGCCATGGAAGCGGCTTACGGGCTGTCCATCACCATTTGTATGCTGATGACCTCCTGCCTGTTCGCCTTCTACTTATATACCCGCCGCGTAAAGCTCGCATGGATCGCCGTGTACCTGGTCGTATACCTGACCATCGAATTTTCCTTCCTGCTGGCCAACCTCGTAAAGTTCACCCACGGCGGTTACGTGACCGTGATCGTGGCCGGCGCGCTCTTCCTCGTGATGTATGCCTGGTTCAGGAGCCGCAAGATCAAGAACCGTTACGTGGAATTTGTGCGGCTGGAAGATTACCTGCCCATCCTGCAGGAGCTCAGTAACGACACATCCATTCCGAAATACGCCACGCACCTCGTATACATGAGCAGTGCGGATAACCCGAAGGAAATAGAGCATAAGATCATTTATTCCGTGCTCAACAAAAAGCCCAAACGCGCTGATATTTACTGGTTTGTGCACGTAGATGTGGTAGACGAACCGTATATGAGCGAATACACGGTACAGACCATCATCCCCAACGAAGTGATCAGGGTGGAGTTCAGGCTGGGCTTCAGGGTGGAGCAAAGGATCAACCTTATGTTCAGGATGGTGGTGGAAGATATGGTCCGGAATAAGGAAGTGAATATCACCAGCCGTTACGAATCCCTCAGCAAAAACAATGTGGTGGGCGATTTCCAGTTCATCGTGATGGAAAAATTCCTCTCGCACGACAACGACCTGCCCCTGCACGAGCGGATCATCATGCGTATTTATTTTATGCTCAAAAAGATCGGGCTTTCTGAAGAACGGGGCTTCGGGCTCGATTCCAGCTATGTTACTATCGAGAAATTTCCCCTGGTAGTGGCTCCTGTAACCAACCTGCAGCTCAAGCGGGTACAGGACCGGTACCGTTACGATATCGAATAGAATGGGTTTGCATGAAAGCGCAATAGATATTATATTGTGAGCTTCCAAACATGCTACTCGTTATGCTTAAACACGTCTTTGCCACGGGCCTGTCCCTGGCACTCACCCTGGCATTATACGCCCAGAGCGGCCCTTCCGCCGATTACAAAGAATTAAAAGACCCGCGTACAGTTGACCCTGCAGCCTGGAGCGCGGTGAAGCCAGGTATCAACGTTGCTTTCGGCAGCGCGGATGTGCGTTATGACAAGATATACGCCCCGGCATCCGGTTCCCTGCGTACCACCTGGAACACCAAAGCCTGGAAAGGAGAGAAAGTGCACACCCAGTTCGTGATCTGGTCCACCGTGCCCGCATCCGACCTGCGCGTTATTATTGGCGCTCTCAGCGATGGGAAGGGAAATAAAATACCATCGGAGGCCATTACAACCGGTTTTGTGCGGTATGTGATGACCGATGAGCTGAACAGCGAAGGTGGCGGCTGCGGGCACCGCAAGCCTGGCCAATTTGATTCTTCACTGGTGGCAGATGGCATTGATTTTATTGGGAAAACAAATATAGCGGCTAATAACACGCAGCCCGTGTGGCTGAGCATAGCTGTACCGCCGCAAACGCCCGCCGGCACTTACAAAGGCTCCGTACAGGTGGCAGTAGGGAAAGGCGCCGCCCTTGAAGCGTTGCAATATGAAATAACTGTAGGGGAGCGCACGCTGCCCAAGCCGCAGGACTGGGCCTTTCACCTGGACCTTTGGCAGAGCCCCTATGCTGTGGCCCGCGTCCACAACACCCCGCTGTGGAGCAAAGCACATTTCGAGGCCATGAAACCGTACATGAAAATGCTGGCCAATGCCGGGCAAAAAGTGATCACCACCAGCATCATTTACGATCCCTGGAACAGCCAGACTGAAGATATTTACGGCGACATGGTGAAATGGACCAAAAAGAAGGACGGCTCCTGGAATTTCGACTACACCGTGTTCGACCAATGGGTGAGCTTCATGCAGGAAATGGGCATCAAAAAAGAGATCGCCTGCTTCAGCATGATCCCCTGGAACCTGAAATTTTATTACTTCGACGAAAGCACCGGTAAGAACGAAGTGCTGGTAGCCAAACCCGGCACCGCCGAATACGATAATCACTGGCGCCCTATGTTGACGGACTTTGCCAAACACCTCAAATCCAAAGGCTGGTTCAACATCACCTGCATCGCTATGGACGAACGGCCGATGGAGGCCATGCAAAGCGCCATTAAGCTGATACGTAGTGTGGATAAGGACTTCAAGGTTTCGCTCGCCGGTAACTACCACAAAGAGCTGGTGAACGACATCTTTGATTATTGCGTGGCCTCCGGCCAGGATTTCACCAAAGAAGAAAGAAAATGGCGCCTGGAGAAGGGCTGGCCCACTACCTATTACACCTGCTGTTCCGAAGGTTTCCCGAACACCTTTACGTTTTCCCCGCTGGCGGAATCCGCATGGCTGGGCTGGCATGCAGCGGCCAAAAATTACACCGGCTATCTGCGCTGGGCTTTCAACTGCTGGGTGAAAGAGCCCTTGCAGGACTCACGTTTCCGCACCTGGGCAGCGGGCGATACGTACCTCGTATATCCCGGCCCGCGTTCTTCCATGCGTTTCGAAAGGATGATAGAAGGCATCCAGACGTATGAGAAGATCCGCATACTGAAAGCAGAAGGGAAGGGGCCGCAGCTGGAAAAGATACTGTCCACTTTCGAGATCAATGCGTTGAAAGCGAAGAAGGCTGAAGATATGGTGGATGCCGGAAATGCAGTGCTGAATTCGCTTTAAGAGAAATAAAAAAAATCCTCCGAAGAGTCGGAGGATTTTTTTTAACACAACTAAAAAACAATCAAACTAATTTCTTTTTTATCGCATCAGTCGGGTTTTTTGCCGTCCAGGAAGGTGTTGATCGTATTGATCTCCGCCTGGTCGTTCTGCCCGTTGCCAACGGTATAGCCGGAATAGAAGTGTTCGGCGGAGCCGGCACCGCTATCCAGGTTCACATTCCGGCGAAGATATGCCGGCACATTTTCGATCTCCTGGTTGTTCTCCATATTCTTCACGTTGAAGCTGATACTGCGTAATTTCGCCACCCTTTCCATCTGTTTGCGTTTCTGCTCTTCCTGCTGTTCGTCCAGCAGCTGCTGCGGCTGCGGTTGCGCCTGCTGCTGCGGTTGAGGCTGCACGGGTTCCGGTTCGGGGGCGGGCTCTTCTTTGTACACCATTTTCATTTCATCCTGCTGGCTGTTGTTCACTGGTTCCACGTAAATGTTGGAAGGGCGGCTCAGGTAACCTCCTGATGAGGAGCCGGTTGCCGGTGCGGGCGGCTGCTGCGGTGCCTGCTGAACAGGTTGCGGCTGCGGCGCCTGCTGCACGGGCTCTGGTGCTGCCTGCTGTTGCGGCTGCGCGGGTTCTACCGGCTCGATGTTGAGCGTATAGGTTTCGCGCGGCGGAGCAGGCGGTACAAAGGCTGCTGTAGGGGCGGGGTGGGCAACCTGCGGCTCTACAAGCTTCGGCGCCATCACATCCCTGATCTCTTCGTCCGGTTCGTCGGAGAAAAGCATGGCCTGGCTGTTCATTTTCTTTTCGTCGCCTTCCTGGCCGAGGGTCATTACGATCTTCGGCTCTTCTTTCACGGGCTGGGCGGCCGTGCTGCCGGAAGGTTTCTGCTGCTGGATGGGGTTCTGCTCAAAGCCGGTGGCAATGATGGTAACGCCCAGGTTACGTTCCAGCGACTGGTCGTAGCCTACACCAAGGATCACATCGCAATCCTCGCCGGCCATGCTTTGTACATAGGCCTGGATGGTGTCCATCTCGTCCAGCGTATGCTCGAACTCGCCTTCGGCGGAAGAGATATTGATAAGGATCCATTTGGCTCCCTTGATATCGTTGTCGTTCAGCAGCGGGGAAGTAAGCGCTTCCTCGATGGCTTTCTGCGCGCGGTATTCGCCTTCGGCCACTGCCGCGCCAAGGATGGCCACGCCGCCGTTGCGCATCACGGTGCAAACGTCCGCAAAGTCCACGTTGATCTGCCCGGTGCTGTTGATCACATCGGTGATACATTTCGCAGCGGTGGCCAGCACGTTGTCTGCTTTCTCGAATGCGGCCTTGAATTTCAGATCGCCGAACTTCTGGCGGAGCTTATCGTTGGAGATGATCAGCAGTGTGTCCACATAATCTTTCAGGCGGTTGATGCCTTCTTCCGCCTGCTGCATCCTTTTTTTCCCTTCGTAAGAAAAGGGAGTAGTAACGATGCCGACGGTGAGAATGCCCAGCTCCTTGCATATTTTGGCGATGATGGGTGCGCCGCCGGTGCCGGTGCCGCCGCCCATGCCTGCGGTAATGAATGCCATCTTGGTATTCACCTCCAGTATCTTTTTGATTTCTTCAAAGGATTCTTCCGTTGCCTGCTCGCCGATCCGTGGATTGGCGCCGGCTCCCAAACCCTGTGTAAGGTGTGGCCCCAGCTGTACCTTGTTGGGTACGGGACTGTTTGCAATAGCCTGTGCATCGGTATTGCAGATAATGAAGTTCACCCCCTCGATGTTCTGACTGAACATGTGGTTCACCGCATTGCTACCACCGCCACCAATGCCTATCACTTTGATGATGGAGGATTTTTCCTTTGGAAGATCAAAATGTATCATGACTCTTTCTCTTTAAATGGGTTAGTATTTGGTGTACCGTTTTCCTACGCTACTATTTTTGATCGTGTTTTAAAAAATTGACTATTCATGCAACAATCACGCCACGCTGCTACTGTTACAGCTTTGCGTCTTCCTCTTCGGTGAACATGTCGATGATCTTTGTTTTCATCCTGTCCAGGAAACCTTTGAGAGAAGCGTTCCTTTCAACTGCTTTCCTGTGCTGGCGTGCGTCTGCCGTTTCTTCCGGTTGTTCGTCTTCCGTCCAGTCTTCTGCATCGTCCGCCAGGCGGGAAGCTTTTTCTTTCGCGAAGTAACTGGTGTTGATCTTCACGTAGTTTTCTTCCAGCGCGCGTTTATCGTTTTCGTAATCGTTGTATCCTTTCAGGATGAGGCCCACGCAGGTGGCGTACATCGGCTTGGTAAGCTCGTCTGTATGGCCGCTTGCCAGGTGCTCGTTCGGGTAGCCGATGCGGGCGCTTACGCCGGTGGTGTACTCTGTGAGCTGGATCAGGTGTTTCAGCTGTGAGCCGCCGCCGGTGAGGATGATACCGCCGTTCAGCATCTTATTGTCCATCCCGATCTGCTTGAGGTGGTACACCACGAAATCAAGTATCTCGCTCATTCTTGCCTGGATGATGTGCGCCAGGTTCTTCACCGAAATTTCTTTCGGGCTCTGGCCGCGCAGGCCGGGAATGGTGATGTATGCGTTGTTCTTGGCCTCGTCTGCAAGTGCGTAACCGAACTGTACCTTCATTTGTTCAGCCTGTGTTTTAAGCACACCCAGGCCGTTCTTAATATCGTTGGTGATGTTTTCGCCACCATAGGGGATCACAGCGGTATGTTTCAGTACGCCTTCGTAGAACACGGCCAGGTCCGTAGTACCGCCACCGATATCCACGATCGCAACGCCGGCTTCAAAGTCCATATCGCACATAACAGCCGCGGCGGATGCCAGCGGTTGCAGCACGAGGTCCTTGATGCGCAGGCCGGATTTCTCCACGCTGCGGTTGATGTTGCGGATGGCGTTCTTGTCGCCGGTAATGATGTGGAAATTCGCACCCACTTTCACACCGCTCATCCCGATGGGATAGGTGATGTTCTGCAGGCTGTCCACGATATACTGCTGCGGGATCACGTCAATGATCTGGTCGCTGGCAGGGATCACGGTCTTATACTGGTCGTTGATCAGCTGATCGATGTCCTTCTGTGAAATTTCCGCATCGGTATCGTTGCGCACGATGTCTCCGCGGGTTTGAAGGCTTTTGATATGGTGACCGGCGATGCCTACGTATACTTCGTTGATCTCAAGGTTTGGATTGGATGCATAGCAGTTCTCAAGCGCCTGGCGGATGGCCTTGATAGTTTGGTCGATGTTGAGCACCATGCCGTGCTGCACACCAAATGATGGGGCTTTCCCGAATCCGAGGATTTCCAATTTCCCGTATTCATTCTTCCTTCCTGCGATGGCTGCTATCTTCGTGGTGCCAATGTCGAGACCTACAATGATGGGAGCTTCCTGATTCATGGTTCTTTATTGTTTTTAGTTGCGATTACGATTATTATTAGGTCTGTTATACACTGCCTTGGGCGTTGCGCCGGAATTCCGGCTGGCTGGCCTGGCAGCGGGTCTGGAAGCGGGTTTTGCCGGTTTGGCCGGCTTTGCAGCTGGCTTTGTTGCTGGTTTTACAGCAGCCGGTTTATCCGCTGGCTTGGGGTTCGTTACGGCCGCCGGTGGCGCGAGGTCTGCATCCATGGTTACGTCTGCAATGGACGAATCCCTGTACATCGGCGGCGGGGGAGCGCTCTTTCCATCTCTGCGTGTTCCGATCACTTCTTCATGATACGCTATGTTTATCCGTGAATAAGTATTCCAGCCTGCTTTGCTTAAACCTTCACGGTAGAAGATCAGCAGCTTGGAAAATTTAGTGTCTATATCCGAACCATCCCCGAATACGATCACATGATCGCCGAGCTTGGGAATGATCTCGAATTTCCTGTCGCCGGTGATCATCACCTGCTCCACCTGCGCGTTCCAGAAGGTGTCTGCCGCGATGTAACGCGCCATGTCGCCGATCTGCCTGTACAGCGGGCTGTCTTCTTTCCTGAGCTGCACCGCATCAGTGGGGAAGCCGGTGAACACGGGCACCCTGGCTGAGAACCGGTCTGATACCGGGATGCGCTCGCTTTGTTCGTCCAGGTAAAAGCTGTTGCCGGAGAAGGTGAACACCCGCGCTACGGGATCGCGTTGCACCACGTTCACGTTGAGGATGTCCTGGTTGTCCAGGTACAGCTCTGCGGAACGTACCCAGGGATCGCTCTCCACCACGCGCTCCAGGTTGGCCAGGTTGATCTGGCTGATGGGCATGCCTACCGGGTTCTGACTTTTGTCGGTAATGACCAGCTGTTTGATATCTTTTTCATCGATGAAAGCATTCCGGTCGTCGCCCTGCAGGGTAACGTGAATGCCTTTGCACTTTTCGCTTTCCTTGTCATGCACCGCGGCCGCCAGCAGCACGGCAAAGCCAACCAGCACGCCGCTCCAGAGGAGCACGATGCCGATGCGTTTGAAGGCTGTCTTGGTTTTAGGTTGCATGTTTGATATCAGTTTTTTTGTCAGTTCAATATTTCAGTCAATGGTTCGCGCAGCAGGTCTATGTCTCCCGCGCCCGCGGTGATCAGCAATTCCGGCCGGTGGCTGCGGATCCAGTCCGGCACGGCGTTCCTTTCCAGGATGATCACTTCCGGCCCTTTGATCTTTCCCGCGATCATTTCGCTGGTCACGCCAGCTATCGGCAGTTCGCGCGCCGGGTATATGGGCAGCAGTATCACTTCGTCCGCCAGCGAAAGCGTTTCCCCGAAGCCTTCGGCAAAGTCGCGGGTGCGGGTGAAGAGATGCGGCTGGAAAATGACCGTGCACTTCTTTCCCCTGAAAAGGGTTTTGGCGCTGGTGATCAACGCCCGCAGCTCTTCCGGGTGATGCGCGTAATCGTCGATGTATACGATGCGGTCGTTTTTCACCAGGTAATCGAAGCGGCGGCGGATGCCTTTGAAGTCGCCCACTGCCGCGCGGATCTTTTCGTTGCTGATGCCCAGCAGGTGCGCTACGCCGATGGCCGCTACCGCGTTCTCCACGTTGTGCATGCCGCCCAGGTGCAGCTTTACGTTGTCTATGAGCCAGTCCTGCCGCACCACGTCGAACTCATAGCCGCCGTTTTCCATGCGGATATTGGTGGCGTAGATGTCTGCCGCATCATTCTGCAGGCTGTAGGTGATCCGGTGATCGCCTTTCAGCTCGGCGCCGCGGGGCAGGCCGTGCCTGGCGAGCAGGGTGCCGTTCGGCTTGATGTTGCCGCTGTACTGGATGAACGCCTCTTCCACGGCCTGTTCGGTGCCGTAGATGTCCAGGTGGTCCGGGTCCATGGCGGTGAGCACGGCAATATCCGGGCTCAGCTTCAGGAAGGAGCGGTCGTATTCATCGGCTTCAATAACTGCCACCGGTTTTTCGCTGCTCCAGAAATTTTTGCCGTAGTTGGAGCTGATACCGCCCAGGAAAGCGTTGCAGCCGTAGCCAGAATGGCGCAGCAGCTGCGCGATCATGGTGCTTACGGTGGTTTTTCCATGAGTGCCGGCCACGGTGATGGCGAACAGCTCGCGGGTGATCTCCTGGAGAACGTCGCTGCGTTTCACTACTTCGTAACCGTTTTCCCGGTAGAACACAAGTTCTTTCTGTGAAGCCGGGATGGCAGGTGTATACACCACCAGGTCCGCCGCGCGGTCTATCTGCTCCAGGTCTTCCGAATAATGAATGCGGATGCCTTCGGCTTCAAGCTGTTGCGTGAGCAGGGTGGAGGTACGGTCGTAACCGCTCACTGCCACGCCCTTCTCGTTGAAGAACCGTGCAATGGCGCTCATACCGATGCCGCCGATGCCTATAAAATAGATCCTATGTATCTTCTTTAGCTCCATCCGGGGATAAATATTATTTGATCAGTCCGAGCACGGCCCGGGCGATCGTCATATCTGCGTTTGCATTGCCCATCGGGGCAATGTTCGTTTCTAATTTTTCCATCAGCGCCTTGTTCTGCACCAGGCTGAGCGCTTCATTGGCCAGCCGGGTGAACGCTTCATCGTCTTTGATCATCAGCGCTGCCTGTTTATGTACTAGGCTGAGCGCGTTCTGCGTCTGGTGATCTTCGGCTGCGAACGGGTACGGCACGAAGATGGACGGTTTTTTCACCACGCAAAGCTCGGCAATGGCCAGGGCTCCCGCGCGGGAGATCACCGCATCGGCGGCTTTGTAGGCAAAGTCCATCACGTTGATGAAGTCGTACACTTTCACATGCGTGTTGAACGGCCCCGCGGCGGCTTTGGCCTGTTCGTAGTACAGTTTGCCGGTTTGCCAGATCAGCTGCACATCCTTGTTCACAAACTCCGCCAGGTGGGGGAGCAGCGCTTCGTTGATGGACTTTGCGCCCAGGCTGCCGCCAACGGCCAGTATGGTGGGTTTTCCCATCATCAGCCCGAAGTGGCGAAGCGCTTCGTCTTTCGTAACGGCGCTCTGCGTGATGGCGCCGCGAACGGGGTTGCCGGTGTAGAGGAGTTTTTCAGCGGGGAAGAACTTCTCCATCCCTTCGTACCCTGTGCATATTTTTTGTGCCTTGCGGCCGAGTATCTTGTTGCTTTTGCCGGCCCAGGAATTTTGTTCCTGTATCAGCGTGGGAATGCCCCTGCGCTGCGCCTGGCGCAGAACGGGGAAGCTGGCATATCCGCCAACGCCCACGGCCACATCCGGCTGGAAGCGGTTCAGCACGCCTTTTGCCTGGTTCAGGCTTTTCAGCAGCTTGAACGGCAGCAGCAGGTTCTTCAGCATGTTGCTGCGGTTGAAACCTGCTATCTCCAGGCCTTCTATCGGGTAACCCGCCTGCGGCACCTTTTCCATTTCCATTTTGCCCTTAGCGCCCACGAACAGGATGTCGATATCCGGCTCCAGCTTGCGGAGGGCATTGGCAATGGCAATGGCCGGGAAGATATGACCTCCTGTTCCGCCGCCTGCTATGATTACTTTATGTGCCAAATTCAAAAATATTATTCCTTTATGCGGCAACCGCAGGATTGGTAACCTCCTGCTTCGCGCCTATTTCTTCAACATTCCTTGATACGCTCAGAATGATGCCGATGGCAAGACTGGTGAATATCACCGATGATCCGCCCATACTTACCAGCGGCAGGGTGAGCCCTGTTACCGGCAGCAGGTGAACGTTCACCGCCATGTGCATCAGCGCCTGTATCACCAGCGTCACACTCAGGCCCAGGGCCAGGAATGCGCCGAAGGCATACGGACAGTTCTTAAAAATCCTTATACTTCGCAAGAGCAGGATCAGGTACGCGCCCAACACTAAAAAGGCGCCAAAGATACCATACTCTTCAAGAATAATTGCATAAATAAAGTCCGAATAAGGGTGCGGCAAAAAATTTCTCGCCGTACTGTTGCCCGGGCCTTTTCCCAGCGTTCCGCCGCCGGCAATGGCGATCATGGATTGCTGCACCTGGTAGGGCACGTCGCTGTCTTCGTTACTGAAAAAACTTTCAACGCGTTTCTCCCAGGTTTTGGTACGCCCTTCCATCCCGGTCACATTCGCCACCAGGAACATGAGCAATACCAGTACCATCGCGCCGCCTGCCATGCCGAGCAGGAACTTCAGCGGCACGCGGCCGATAAAGCAAAGCAGCATGCAGCTGGCACCCAGCAATAAAGCTGTACTCATGTTCGCAGGCATGATCAGCGCACAGATGATGCCTACGGGAACGATGATCGGGAGGAACCCTTTCCTGAAATCCGTGATCACCGCCTGCTTGCGGCTCAGCTGCCGGGACACGTACATGAACAGCGCCAGCTTCGCGATATCGGAAGTCTGGAACGTGAGGTTGATCACCGGCAGCCTGATCCAGCGGCTGGCGTCGTTCAGGTTGGAACCGAACGCCAGGGTATAGATCAGCAGCGGGATCGACACGAGGAACCCGATCTGCGCCACGCGTGAATAGATGGTGTAATTCACCCGGTGCGCGAAATAGATGATCAGGATGCCCAGTACGAGCACAGACAGCTGCTTGAACAGGTAATATTCCGTATGCCCGCTGTAAACGCGGTATGCCAAAGAGCCGGTTGAACTGTATACTGCCAACAAGCTTACTGCAGACAGGAAGAACACGATCGTCCAGATCACCTTGTCGCCTTTCGTCCTTTGAAGTAAGTTGTTCACGTTGTTCGTTTAAAATGATTAAAGTTCTCTCACTGCCTCCTTGAACTGGCGGCCTCTCTCTTCATAATTCTTGAAGAGGTCGAAGCTGGCGCAGGCGGGGGAAAGCAATACCACGTCGCCTTTGCTGGACAGCCTGAAGGCCGCTGCTACAGCGTCTTTCATGTTGTCTGTGTTCACCATTACTTCCATGTCTTTCGACAGGGCTTCGTGGATCGGGCGGTTATCTACGCCCAGGCAAACGATCGCTTTTACTTTTTCCCTCACCAGGTCGCGGATGGCGCTGTAGTCATTGCCTTTGTCCACACCGCCCATGATCAGTATCACGGGGCGTTCCATGCTTTCCAGCGCAAACCATACGGAATTGACGTTGGTAGCTTTGCTGTCGTTGATAAAGTCCACACCGCGCACAGTAGCTACGTATTCCATCCGGTGCTCCAGGCTTGAGAAAGTGCTGAGGCTTTCGCGGATCTTTTCTTTCCGTATATCCATTGTGCGGCCTGCTATGCCTGCTGCCATTGAGTTATATAAGTTATGCTTACCTTTTAAAGCCAGGTCGTACATAGACATAATTACCGGTTCATCCTTCACCTGAATGTTCAGCTGGTCGTTTGCTATAAATCCTCCTTCGTTCAATGGTTCCATAATGCTAAAAGGTATTGGTTCTGAAAAAATGGGTTTCGATGCTAAATGTTTCCTGATCTCAGGATCGTCTTTACAATAAATAAAATAATCTTCCTTCGTTTGATTCATGGCTATGCGGAATTTCGACGCCACATAGTTCTCCATTTTATAATCGTAGCGGTCCAGGTGATCGGGCGTGATGTTCAGCAGGATCGCCACATCCGGCTTGAATTCCACGATATCGTCCAGCTGGAAGCTGCTGATCTCGATGATGTAATAATCCGCGGGCTCCGTGGCCACCTGCCTGGCATAACTCACTCCAATGTTTCCTACCAGCGCGGCGTTCAGCCCGGCGGTGCGGAAAATGTGGTGGGTGAGCGCCGTGGTGGTGCTTTTCCCGTTACTTCCCGTGATGGCAATGATCTTTTTATCCTTACTGAAGCGCCAGGCCAGCTCTATCTCCGATATCACCGGCACCCCGCGCTCCCGCACTTTCTTCATCAGCTCGCTTTTTTCCGGTATGCCCGGGCTCTTCACTATTTCATCCGCACCGAGTATAATGTCCCAGGAATGATGGCCTTCCTCGAAAGGAATATGGTTCACCGCCAGTTCCTGTTTATAAATGTCCTTTACCTGCCCGCCGTCCGACACAAAAACGTCGAACCCTTGTTTTTTCCCCAGCAGGGCCGCACCTATTCCGCTTTCTCCGGCACCAAGTATAACGAGTCGCATTATCTCATTTTTAAAGTGGCGATTGCAAATACCACGCACATCACGGTCACGATCCAGAAACGCACAGCTATCTTGCTTTCATGGTAGCCGAGCTTCTGGTAATGGTGGTGCAGCGGGCTCATGAGGAACACGCGGCGGCCTTCTCCATACTTCCTTTTCGTGTATTTGAAATAAGTGACCTGTATCATCACGCTGAGGCTTTCCACGAAGAATACGCCGCAGATGAGGGGCAGCAGCAGCTCTTTCCGCACAATGATCGCCAGGGAAGCGATGATGCCGCCCAGGGCAAGACTGCCGGTATCGCCCATGAAGACCTGCGCCGGGTAAGCGTTGTACCAGAGGAAACCAACGCAGGCGCCCACGAACGCGGCGATGAAGATGGACAGCTCGCCGAGGTTCGGGATGTACATGATGTTCAGGTACTCCGCCAGCAGGATGTTGCCGCTCACATACGCAAATATGCCCAGCCCGATGCCGATCACGGCCGAAACGCCCGTTGCCAGCCCGTCCAGCCCGTCCGTCAGGTTTGCGCCGTTGGAAACGGCCACGATGATCACGATCACGATGAGGATGTACAGCAGGTAAGTGTATTTCTCCGCACCGGGTATCCAGGAGATCAGCTTCGCGTAGTTGAACTCATGATTTTTTACGAAAGGGATGGTGGTGATGGGCGTTTTCACGTCCACGAACTTATGCCCGTCTTCGGTGATCCTTTCAGTGCTGCTGATCACCCTTTCGTAAGGCGCCAGCTTTTTGCCGGTCATCACCTCGCGCGACATCACCACGTTGTCGTTGAAATACAGCGTAGTGCCGATGATCAGCCCCAGGCCTACCTGGCCGAGGATCTTGAACTTGCCCGCGAGGCCTTCTTTATTTTTCTTGAATACCTTGATGTAGTCGTCGATAAACCCGATGAGGCCCAGCCAGATGGTGGAGAGCAGTATCAGGAGGATATACACGTTCATCACCCGGGCAAACAGCAGGGTGGGGATCACGATGGCGGAAAGGATGATGAGGCCGCCCATGGTGGGAGTGCCTTTTTTGGTTTGTTCGCCCGCCAGGCCCAGGTCGCGGATGGTTTCGCCGATCTGCTTGCGCTGCAGGTAATGCACGATCCTTTTACCGAGCAGTAATGAGATCACGAGAGACAGCAATAACGCCATCGTAACGCGGAACGTGATGTACTGCCACATTCCGGTGCCGGTGTAGTTGAATTCTGTTTTGAGATAGTTGAAAAGATAGTATAACATATATAACGGTCGTGATCTGATTATTTTTCTAAAAGGTTGAATATCTCTATCAATACCTGTTTATCGTCGAACGGGTGTTTTACTCCTTTGATCTCCTGGTATTTTTCATGGCCTTTCCCGGCCACGAGAATGATATCTTCCTGCTGCGCGAAGCTCACCGCTGTTTTGATGGCTTCTTTGCGGTCGGCAATGGAAATGGTTTTGCGGCGCTGATGCACAGCTACGCCTGTTTCCATCTGCCGGATGATCTCCTGCGGGTCTTCCGAGCGGGGATTGTCCGAGGTGAATATCACCCGGTCGCTGTGTTCCGCCGCCACCTGGCCCATCACGGGACGTTTGGCCGTGTCCCTGTCGCCGCCGCAGCCTACCACGGTAATGATCTGCTCATGGCCTTCGCGGAGGTTCTTGATGGTGGCGAGCACATTCAGCAGGGCGTCCGGCGTATGTGCATAATCCACGATGCCGATCACGCGGAGGTTTTTGGAAACGATGTAATCGAAGCGGCCTTCGGCGCCCTGTATATCGCTGAGGGCGGCCAGCACTTCGTCTTTATCTTTACCCAGCAGCACGGCCGAGCCGTAAACTGCCATCAGGTTGTATGCGTTGAACTCGCCGATAAGCCGGAAGTGCACTTCCCTTTCGCCTGCCAGCATAACGAGGCCGGTAAGGTTGTTTTCCAGGATCTTACCTTTGAAATCCGCCATGGTGCGAAGGCTGTAAGTGGCCTTGTGCGCTTTGGTGTTCTGCAGCATCACGGTGCCGCGTTTGTCGTCCAGGTTGGTGAGGGCGAACGCGGTGGCGGGAAGACTGTCGAAGAAAGCTTTTTTGACCCGGATGTATTCGTCGAATGTTTTATGATAGTCCAGGTGATCGTGCGTGATATTGGAAAATATGCCCCCGGCGAACTTCAGTCCCGCGATCCTCTGCTGGTGTACGGCGTGGGAGCTTACTTCCATGAAGGCGTAATCGCAGCCCTGCGCTACCATGTCGGCCAGCAGGGCATTCAGGCTCACGGGGTCGGGCGTGGTATGCGTGGCGGGAATGATATTGTCCCCGATCTGGTTCTGCACGGTGCTCAGCAGGCCGCAGGTGTGGCCCAGGCGGGTGAACAGCCTGAACAGCATGGTGGCGATGGTTGTTTTGCCGTTGGTGCCGGTTACGCCTACCAGCTTCAGCTGATGGGAAGGGTTGTCGTAGAAGTTGCCTGCCATTACGCCGGCGGCCTGGTGGCTGTTGGCGACCTGTACATAACAAACATCCGGCGAAATAGTGTCAGGCACGGTTTCGCAGATAACGGCGGCAGCTCCCTGGCCAATGGCCCTGGAGATGAAGTCGTGCCCGTCTGCCGCCAGGCCGCGGATGGCAATGAAAGCATCGCCCGGCCTGATCTGGCGGGAATCTATATGCAGGGCGTGAATGGCAATGTCGTTATTGCCGAGCACCTGCACGATGTTTACATTGTATAATATTTCCCGCAGCGTTTTCATCAGTTCTTATTCGTCTTTTTATTTGCCTGATGGGGTCTTGCGACCTCATCTCTATTAGCTTAACTCTATAATAATCGTCTGTTCCTTTCCAATGCTGGTACCTCCGGGCAGTGACTGGCTGGTCACATTGCCAGCTCCTTTGATCACTACGCGCAGTCCCGCATTTTCCAGGAGGTAAAGCGCGTCTTTCAATCCCATGCCCTTCACATCCGGCACAGTGCCTGATGCGGCTTTGATCGGTTCGAAGCTGAGCTTGTTGCCTTCAATAGCTGCGCTTACCCAGTTGGATGCCGTGAGGCTTCCCTGCCAGGGCAGGTTGAGCGCGCGGGCCACGCTGCGCCATTCGCTGCCTTTGCCGTTCTTGATAGCCATCAGCGTATCCAGGCCGCCGGCCTGCTGCACGGGCATCGGCTTCTGCACGGCCAACGCATATAATTTATCCGCCACTTCCCTGAACACGGGGCCTGCAACAGTACCGCCATAGAACTTGGCCGCATGCGGTTTGTTCTTGATCACTACCACGCAGGTGTACTGCGGATCATCTGCCGGGAAATAACCGGCGAAAGAGGACTGGTAGATCTTGTCCACATAACCGCGGTTGCCGTTGGCTACCAGCGCGGTGCCTGTTTTGCCGGCAAAGCGGTAATAAGGCGTTTGCAGTTTGGCGGCTGTGCCGTTCAGCACCACGCCTTCGAGCATATCTTTCAGGTGCTTGAGCGTACGGGCGGAGCAAACGCTGTCCAGCAGCACTACCGGCTCAAACTGTTTCACCGGCTGGCCGTATTCCATGACGCTGTTCACCAGGTAAGGCTTCATCATTTTGCCGTTGTTGGCCACGGCGTTGTACAGCATGGCCGTTTGCAGCGGGCTTTGCAGCACTTCGTACCCGAAGGCCATCCAGGGCAGGGTAACGGCGCTCCAGCTCTTGTTCTCCGTGGTTTTGATGCGCGGCGTGCCTTCGCCTACGAGATCGATGCCGGTCGGTTTGTCCAGGTGCAGCCTTTTCAGGTGGGCGGAGAAATCGTTCGGTTTCTTATAATAATATTGGTAGGCGAGCTTTGCCATACCCACGTTGGAACTGCGTTCGAACGCCTTTTTAACGGTCACGGTGGTGAAGTGGTGAGGTTCGGAATCATACACCACGCGGCGGTTGATGGGCCAGCGGCCATAGTTCAGGTCCACCATGGAATTGGGGGTTACAAAACCGTCTTCCAGCAGCGCGATCATGGTAGCCAGCTTGAAGGTGGATCCGGGCTCGCCTACGTGGAGGGCATAGTTCTGGTCTTCCCAGTAGCTGCCGTCTTTCTGGCGGCCAAGGTTGGCAATGGCTTTAACCTTGCCTGTCTTCACTTCCATGAGGATGCAGGTACCGTGTTCCGCTTCGTTGGAGATCATCATTTTCATGAGGGCGTTCTCTGCGATGTCCTGCATATTCACGTCCAGGGTGGTGATGATGTCTTTGCCGTTTTCCGGTTCAATATCGTAGCCTTCCACGGGCATGTAGGTGCCGCCGGCGATGCGGCGCATGAGGCGTTTGCCGGTCACGCCGCTGAGGTTTTCGTCGTAGGTCCTTTCCAGGCCCACGTTCTGCGCGTTTTCGCGGGAAAGGCCGATGGTGCGGTTGGCGAGGAGCTTGAAGGGGTTGATGCGTTTATTTTTCGTTTCAACGATCAGGCCGCCCTTGTTGCGCCCGAGGCGGAAAATGGGGAAGGTGCGGAGCTGCTGGTATTCGTCGAAGCGGATGTTGCGTTTCAGTAAAAAATAGCGGTCCTTTTCCTTGAACCCTTCTTTCAGCAGTTTTTTGTAGGCTGCCGCAGATTTGTCCATGAAAAGTTCCGCCAGGCGGGTGGAGAGGGAATCTACGTTTTCTTCGGTGAAGGCGGGCTTCTTCTGGTCGCGCAGCCCGTCTGCCCCGAAGTCTATCCTGATATCGAAATAGGGGATGGATGTGGAAAGCATGCGGCCTTCTTCGGAATAGATGGTGCCGCGGTCGGCATCCAGGTCCATGAACTCGGTGTGCAGGCTGTCTGACATGCTGCGCCAGTAATCGCCCTGGATGTGCTGGATAAAGAAGACCCTGCCGAGGATAGCCACAGCAAAAACGCCCATGCCAATGAGGCAAAGATATGCTCGCCATAGTATGTCCTTCTTGATCTCCATGCCGGGTTAGTCAGTATCGTTTAATTTGTTATTCCTCGGTTTTCGCTTCTTTCACTTCAATGCGCTGCGGCGGGGTGCTCAGTTCTTTCAGGCCCAGCGGCTCCACGGCTTTGCTCACTTCGCTCAGTTTGCTGCGGAACATCAGTTCGCTTTTCACGCTGAGGTATTCCCATTTCAGTTCCTTGATCTCGCGGCTCAGCTTGTTGATGCGGCGTACTTTCTTTTCCGCGAGGTGACTGTTGGCGATGTACACCAGCGCAATCACGGCGAGGAACAGCAGGAACGGAAGGTTCCTGGTGATCAGCTGGTAGTTGATCCGCAGGCGCCATTCTTTCCTGGGCTCCCGGGGAAGATCCTCCGGGATCAAGTCTTCCTGTATATGCTTTTCTTCTTGCTGCAACGCTTACAAGTTTAACGACAGTTTATCCGCAATAATTTTTTCTCGGTGATCAGGGGATAGGATGGAAGTAACAGTAACGGCTATATCTTTTCGGCGACCCTTAATTTGGCGCTCCTGCTTCGCGGGTTGGCCCGCAATTCCGTTTCACCAGCCGTTACGGGCTTTTTAGTGATCAGCTTGAACAGTTTGGGCGGGGTTTCAAAGCTGTACGGGTTCTCATCCGCTGCTTCGAAGGCGCCTGCCTTCATGTAGTTCTTCACCAGCCTGTCTTCCAGCGAATGGAAGGTGATGATGGCCAGTTTGCCGCCCGGCTTCAATACCTGCGACGATTGTGTGAGCAGGTCTTTGAGGGCGCCCAGTTCATCGTTTACCGCTATCCGCAGGGCCTGGAAGACCTGTGCGAGGTATTTTGCGGGGTTGCCTTTCACGATAGGCTGTATGAGTGATTTGAATTCGCCGATGGTCCGTAAAGGATGCGCTTTCCGCAGCTGTACGATCGTTTTAGCCAGGGTACGGGAGTTGGTCACTTCGCCGTAGTCCTGGAAGATCTGGTGCAGGTGTTGCTCGGAGTACGTCTGGAGCACATCCGCGGCGGTCAGGCTGTTGCGCGTGTCCATCCGCATGTCCAGGTTCCCGTCGAACCGGGTGGAAAACCCCCTGGCCCCTGTGTCGAACTGGTGGGAGGAAACCCCGAGGTCCGCCAGCAGCCCGTCTGCTTCCAGCGCCTTATGCAGCTTCAGGAAGCGGTGCAGGTGCCGGAAATTCTCCCGCACGAAGGTCACCCGCTCATCCACGATCCGGTTGCGGTAGGCGTCCTCATCCTGGTCGAACACTATCAGCCTGCCCTGCGGGCCCAGCTTTTCCAGGATGGCCCTGGAATGACCGCCCCCGCCGAACGTCGCGTCCACATAGGTCCCGTCTGCACGGATATCCATATTGGCCACCACTTCGTGAAGGAGAACGGGCAGATGATACTGAGAAGGTTCCATATGCGCCGTTTTACAATCCAAGGTTTGGCCCGTCGCCCCCCGTCATTACCTGTTGTGCCAGGCTGCTAAAGGATTCCGGTGAAAAATTATCAAAGAACTCCTGGTATTTCTGTTTGTCCCAGATCTCAATTTTGTTGTTGGCCGCCGTGAGCACAATGTCCTTGTCCAGCCCGGCATGCGCCATCAGGTTCTTGGGGATGTTCAGCCTGCCTGCACTGTCCAGCTCCAGGATGGTGGCCCCGTTCAGAAAATAGCGGCGGAATTCCCTAACTTTCGGGTCAAAATCATTCAGCTTGCCGATCTTCTCCTGGATAGGTTGCCACTCGTTCATCGGGTACAACGTCAGACATTTCTCAAACCCACGGTTCAGCACGAACTGGTTACCCGCACTTTCTGCGATCTGCCGTTTAAAACCGGCAGGGAGCAGGAAGCGCCCTTTCGCGTCCAGCGTTGCTTCATATTCACCTAAAAATCCTGTCATGCTGAGTTTTAGTACCTGATTTCCATTTTCTAACACAAAATAACACTTTTTCCCACTTTTAACCGAAAAAATGTATTATATATTTTTTCCACAGGAGCATAATGCCTGCAAGACCGGCTTTGAAGGGTATGGATTCAGGCGGGATGTGAATAGATGTGAGTTGTGTGTGGATAAAATGTGGACAATGTGAATAAAAATGTTGACAACCCCGGAAAGGCTCATTTTCACCATTTTTGCAAAATTTTAACTGCCGCTTTCTTCTTTACTACCGTTATTTGCTTTTAATTCGTACCTTTGCGATTCTTTTTTATGAGGAAAATTCTCTTATATACCGGCCTGCTGGCCCTTATCATCGGCTCCGTCTCCTGTAACAGGGAATTGCGGAGGATCGAAAAAAGCAACGACCTGGAAAAGAAACTTGCGTACGCCGACAAGATGTACGAAAAGAAAAAATACCAGATGGCGCAGACTTTATACGAGGAGATGATCCCCATTTTCAAAGGCACCGACAAGTTCGAAGGCCTGTATTACAAATATGCCTACTGCTCTTTCTACCTGAAAGACTATACCCAGGCCGCTTTCCATTTCAAAAACTACCTGGAAGCGCTGCCCAGCAGCCCCCGGGCCATGGAGATCGACTACCAGCAGGCTTATTGTTATTACAAGCTCTCACCTAAAGTGCCGCTGGACCAGACCAGCAGCATGAAAGCCATCGCTGCCATGCAGACCTTCATCAACACCTATCCCAATTCCGAGAAAGCCGCGGAAGCCAATGTGGTGATAGACCTGCTGAGAAGGAAGCTGGAACAGAAAGAGTTTAACGCCGCCGAACTGTACTATAATCTCGGCCATTACAAAGCCGCCGGCGTGAGCTTCAAAAGCCTGATGAGGGCCTACCCCGATTCAGAAAAAAGCGACAGCTACAAGTACATGGCCATCAAAAGCTATTACCTGTACGCCAAAAACAGCGTTTATTACAAACAGAAAGAACGCTACGAAACCGTTTTAACCGAGTACCTGGAGTTCTCAGACCGCTACCCGACCAGCAAACTGAAGCCAGATGCCGAAAAATACTTTACCTTAGCAAAAAATAACATCAAATCCCTGGAAAATGAGCAAACTAAAGAGAAGTCTAACCAGTAGCATAAACCCCTGGGTAGAAACCAGGAACACCACCGATATCAAGAACAGGACCGGTAACCTGTACGAGTCGATTGCCATTATTGCCAAAAGGGCAAACCAGATCAATATTACCGTAAAGGAAGAGCTGCATTCCAAACTGGAAGAGTTCGCCAGCCATACGGACAACCTGGAAGAAGTGCATGAGAACAAGGAGCAGATCGAGATCTCACGTTTTTACGAAAGACTGGCCAATTCAGCCATCCAGGCTACCAACGAGTTCCTGGACAACAAAATTTACTTCCGTAAGAACGACGACGATCTGTACAGCTGATCCTCATCGGTTATCGAAAAAATATTACCTTCATAGCGGCAGAATGTATCGTTCTGCCGCTTTTGTTTTGCCACCATGTTACAAGGGAAAAAAATTCTATTGGGCGTATCCGGCAGCATCGCGGCTTATAAAGCAGCCCTGCTCGTGCGCCTGCTCGTAAAGGAAGGCGCCCAGGTGAAGGTGATCATGACCCCCTCCGCCTGCGATTTCATCACCCCGCTCACCCTTTCCACCCTCTCTAAGAACGAAGTAGGCGTGCACGTCAGCGAAAACGGCAGCTGGAGCAACCACGTAATGCTCGGCCGCTGGGCGGACGTAATGCTCATCGCCCCCGCTTCCGCCAATACCATCGCCAAAATGGCCGGCGGCATCTGCGACAACCTGCTGCTGGCGGTATACCTTTCCGCCACCTGCCCGGTATTGTTCGCCCCCGCCATGGACGAGGATATGTGGCTGCACCCTGCCACCAAAGGCAATGTGGCCAAACTGCTCAGTTATGGCAACCGCCAGCTGCCCGTTCACCGCGGAGAGCTGGCCAGCGGCCTGTTCGGCGAAGGCCGCATGGCAGAGCCGGAAGCCATTGTGTCTTTCCTGTATTCCTTTTTCCAGGAACCGGTAAAGGAAATGCCGCTCAAAGGCAAGACCGCCCTGGTGTCTGCCGGGCCCACCCAGGAACCGATAGACCCGGTGCGTTTTATCAGCAACCATTCCAGCGGTAAAATGGGCATCGCGCTCGCGGAAGCCCTGGCCGCCGCAGGCGCCGCAGTACAGCTGGTGCTGGGCCCCACGCCGCTTTCCACCCTTCACCCCGGCATCACCGTTTCCCGCGTGGTGACCGCCGCCGATATGTTCGACCGTTGCACGGCACTGGCCCCGCAATCGGACATTATCGTGATGGCCGCCGCCGTGGCCGATTACAGGCCGCGCAATGTGGCGGATAAAAAGATCAAGAAGAAGGATGATGATATGAACCTGGAGCTGGAAAAAACGGCGGACATCGCCCGCACCATCGGCGGCAGCAAAAAGAACGGCCAGCTGCTGGTAGGGTTTTCACTGGAAACCAACAACGAAAAGGAGTATGCGCTGAAGAAGCTGAACGACAAGAACATGGATATGGTAGTGCTCAACTCCCTCAACGATCCCGGCGCAGGTTTTAATTTCGACACCAATAAAGTGACACTGCTCCGCCGCGACGGCCAGGAGCAGGCGTTGCCCCTGCAATCCAAGCAGGACGTGGCGCATACCATCGTAAAGGCTATAATCGAATTGCAACATGCTTAGAAAGATTCTGTTTTCCTGCCTATGCCTGTTAACCTGCTTCGTATCAGCAGAGGCCCAGGAACTTCGCGCCAATGTGACCGTTCAGCCTGGCCCGCAATTGGGGAACAGTACGGACCGGAGAGTGTTTTCCACGCTGCAGACGGCCATGGCGGAGTTCATCAACAACCGCCGCTGGTCCGACGATGCATACGCCCCCGGCGAAAGGATAGAATGCAACTTCATGCTGAACGTGACCCAGGCGCTGGGCAACAATACCTATAAAGCATCGCTTACCATACAGGCCGCACGCCCGGTCTTCAATTCCTCCTACAATTCCAGCATCCTCAACATACAGGACCCCAACGTCGTGTTCCAGTACGTAGAGTTCCAGCCACTGGAATTCAACGAGCAGCGCATCGTGGGCAACAACCCGCTCGCATCCAATCTCACCGCCATCCTCGCGTTCTACAACTACGTCATCATCGGCCTCGACGCCGATTCTTTTTCACCCCGCGGCGGTGACGTTTTCTTTAAAAAAGCCCTTAATATTGTGAATAATGCGCCCGACGGGAAAGATATTTCCGGCTGGAAAGCATTTGAAGGCAACAGGAACCGCTACTGGATACAGGACAACCTGCTGAACGTGAAGTTCAGCCGCTTTCATGACGTGATGTACCAGTATCACCGCCTTGGCCTGGATATGATGTACGAGGACGTGAACAAGGGCCGCGCCGCGATCATGAACTGCCTGAACATGCTCATGGGCATTCATGAGGAGCTGCCCAATTCCATGATCGTGCAGGCATTTTTCCTTGCCAAAAGCGACGAACTGATGAAAGTCTTTTCCAAAGCGCCGCCGCAGGAAAAAGTGAGGGCAGGGCAGCTGCTTTCCACGCTGGACGTGCCGAACGCCAATAAATATCAGCAATTAAGATAAATGAAGAACATGCGAAAAACGGCCGTGATATTACTGACAGGCCTGATGCTGGCTTGCGGCAATGCAGACCGCACGCCTTCGGACGTGCTGCCGAGAGATAAGATGCGGGATGTTTTGCTGGATATGAATTACGCCGAGGTATGGGGTCGCGACCAGCAGATGGACACCTTGCTGGTGCCTGATTCCGTGAAGGAGCAGCGGGTGAAGACCTACTACAGCCAGGTGCTTCAGCTGCACGGCATTACCCGCGAGGAGTTCTCCCGCAGCTACAAGTTCTATGAAGCGCACCCGGACCGGCTGGAGATCATCTACAAAGAAATGGGCGAGATCGTGAAGCGCAAGCGCGAAGTGATGGACTCCACCGAACGCGAGCAGCGCGAGCGCGAAGCCAGGGCCGCAGGCGGCCGCACCCGCCGCGATTCGCTGTTCTGGCCCAGCTCAGACAGTCTGAAACTGATATTACCCTGATCCTGATATAACACCAAAACATGAAGAAATTAGTTGCTAACGCCGATGAAGCCATCGCCGGGATAACCGACGGCGCGACCCTGATGCTGGGCGGTTTTGGTCTTTGCGGCATTCCTGAAAACTGCATTGCGGCGCTCGTCCGCAGCGGCGCCAAAGAGCTGACCTGCATCTCCAACAATGCAGGGGTAGATGACTTCGGCCTGGGCCTCCTGCTCAAAACAAGGCAGATCAAAAAGATGATGTCTTCGTACGTAGGCGAAAACGCCGAGTTCGAAAGGCAGCTGCTTTCCGGCGAGCTGGAAGTGGACCTCATTCCCCAAGGCACGCTGGCCACGCGTATCGCGATGGCGGGCATGGGCATACCCGCATTTTTTACCCCCGCAGGTTTCGGGACCGAAATAGCGGAAGGCAAAGAAACGCGCAACTTCAATGGGAAGGATTACCTGATGGAACTGGCGCTGCATGCGGATTTTTCCATCGTAAAAGCCTGGAAAGGCGATACCATGGGCAACCTCGTGTTCCGGAAAACCACCCGCAACTTCAGCACTTCCATGGCCAAAGCGGGACGCATCACGATCGCCGAAGTGGAGCAGCTCGTGCAGCCCGGCGAGCTGGACCCCGACGCCATACATGTGCCCGGCATTTATGTGCACCGCATTTTCCAGGGCGGCAATTATGAGAAACGCATTGAACGTAAAACCGTAAAAATCTGACACATGGCGCTCGACAAATATGGCATTGCCAAACGTATAGCACAGGAATTGCGCGACGGGATGTATGTGAACCTCGGCATAGGCATACCGACATTAGTGTCCAACTTCGTGCCCGCGGGCATTTCCATTATGCTGCAAAGCGAAAACGGCATGCTGGGCATGGGGCCTTACCCGACGGAGGAGGAGATGGATGCGGACCTGATCAATGCCGGTAAAGAAACCGTGACCGTGCTGCCCGGCGGCGCGTTCTTCGATTCGGCGGAAAGCTTTGGCATGATACGCGCAGGCAAGGTGGACCTTACCGTGCTGGGTGCCATGGAAGTGGCAGACAACGGCGACATTGCCAACTGGAAAATACCCGGCAAAATGGTGAAAGGCATGGGCGGCGCCATGGACCTGGTGGCTTCGGCGAAGAACATTATCGTGGCCATGATGCATACCAATCCCAAAGGCGAAAGCAAGCTGCTGCCCCAATGCACGCTGCCCCTTACCGGCGTGCGCTGCGTTAAAAAAATAGTGACCGAACTGGCGGTGCTGGACGTAACGGACCATGGCTTTAAATTGCTGGAACGGGCTCCTGGCGTAACTGTTGAAGAAATAAAAGCTAAAACCGCGGGCCGGCTGATAGTTGAGGGAGATGTTCCTGAAATGATTTTATAATCGTAACTTTCAGTATGCAATTGTGTTATAACGGAAAATTCATGGCGGGAGATAAACCGTTGCTGACCGTGGATAACCGCAGTTTCAGGTACGGCGACGGATGTTTTGAAACCATGAAAGTGTATCAGGGGCAACTGTTGTTGGCAGATCTACATTTCGAGAGACTGATCGCCAGTTTGCATCTTCTGCATTTTCACATACCCGCGCACTTTACGAAAGATTATTTTACAGGCCTTATCAGGGAGCTATGCCGCCTCAACAGCGTCAGCGAACTTGCGCGTGTGCGCCTTACCGTTTGGAGGGCGGGCACCGGGCTGTACGATCCTGTGGACCATACCCCTCACTTCATCATTCAAAGCTGGGAACTGCCCGAGCATATATTCGAGCTGAACTCCACCGGCCTGCTGCTGGACGTGTTCCCTGACGCAGTGAAAAGCTGCGACAAGATTTCCAGCGTCAAATCCAATAACTGCCTGCCATATGTGCTGGCCGCGCTGTACGCCAAAGAGCACCATGTAAACGAAACCGTGCTGCTCAATCAGAACGGCCGTGTGGCGGATACCACGATCGCCAATATTTTCATCGTACGCGACAACAAGGTGTACACCCCGCCGCTCACCGAAGGCTGCGTATGCGGAGTGATGCGGAAATACCTGCTGCAAAAGGAATTGCCCTTCAGTATAACGGAACAGCCGCTTAGCCTGAAGGACCTGCAATATGCGGACGAGATTTTCCTGACCAATGCCATTTACGGTATCCGCTGGGTAGGCCGCTTCCGCAACAGCAGTTATGGCAACGCCACGTCCGCCATCCTGCATGAAATGCTGTACGAATCCATGCTTTAAAGGTTGTTCATGAAAGTAGTATTATGCTGGCTGCGCAGAGACCTCCGCCTGCACGATCATGCCGCGCTTTACCACGCGCTGCGCAGTGGCAGGCCGGTGGTACCGGTCTTTGTTTTCGATACCAATATCCTCCATGACCTGGAAGACAAGGCGGACCGCCGTGTGCAGTTCATTCATGACGCGCTTGCCCGCATGCAGGCAACGCTGGAAGCAGCAGGCAGCACCCTGCATGTGTTTCACGGCAGTCCGCAGGAAGCTTTCCGGTACTGGGCCGGCCATTATGATATTGCGGCCGTATACACGAACCACGACTATGAACCTTATGCCCGCCAGCGCGATACCGCGGTGGCAGAGCAGCTCCGGGCGCTGAACATCGGATTCCACACTTATAAAGACCAGGTTATTTTCGACAGGAAGGAAGTGCTGAAAGATAACGGTGAGCCCTACACTATGTTCACTCCTTACAGCCGTAAATGGAAATCGAAGCTGGATGCGTTCCAGCTGAAGCCGTACCCCGTTGAAGTATATAAACAGCATTTCCACCGCCAGCCCGCCATACCTGTTCCCGCACTGGAAAACCTAGGCTTCATACCCACAGCGCGCAACTTTCCGCCGGGCGACGCAGAAGATGCGCTCATCCGGCATTACGACCAGACGCGTGATTTCCCAGCGCAGCACGGCACCAGCCGGCTCAGCGTGCACCTGCGTTTCGGTACGGTGAGCATCCGCCGGTTGGCCGCAAGGGCAAAGGGGTTGAATGAAATTTTCCTGAATGAGTTGATCTGGCGCGAGTTCTATCAGATGATCCTCTGGCATTTCCCGCATGTGGTAAGCGGCTCGTTCAGGAGGGAATACGACAACATCCAATGGCGCAACAACGAAAAAGAATTTGAGCTGTGGTGTGAGGGCCAAACCGGCTACCCTATTGTAGATGCGGGCATGAGGGAATTGAATGCGACAGGGTTCATGCACAACCGCGTGCGGATGATCACCGCCAGTTTTTTGACCAAACATTTGCTGGTGGACTGGCGTTGGGGCGAGGCTTATTTCGCCAAAAAACTCCTGGACTACGACCTTGCCGCCAACAACGGCGGCTGGCAATGGGCTGCGGGCAGCGGCTGCGATGCAGCGCCTTACTTCAGGGTGTTCAACCCCATGCTGCAGGCGCAGCGGTTCGATAAAGACGGCGCATATATCCGCCGGTGGGTGCCGGAAATAGATGAATTAACTTATCCTTTGCCAATGGTCTCGCACGAAGCTGCGCGGAAACGCGCGCTGGAAACGTATGCGAAGGCGTTGAAGAAATAGATCAGTCCTGTTGCAGCGCCGCCATTTCCTTCAGCTTCTCCACCGCTTCTTTTCCTTTCGTTCCCAGGTCAAGACTGTACTCATTTACATAAAGATCAATATGCTGACGCATAACGTTCTCGTCCATTTCCTGCGCATGCGCTTTTACATAAGGGGAGAGGGCGGGGTATTTCGTATAGGCGTGCTGTAAGCTCTGATGGATCAGCTGGTCCACTTTAGCGCGGACCTCCGCGGGAATATCTTTCCGGATAAAAATGCCGCCAAGCGGGATAGGCTGGCCGGTTTTGGTTTCCCAGAATTCACCGAGGTCGATCAGCTTTACCAGCCCTTTCTGCTGGTAGGTGAACCGGTTCTCGTGGATGATCACCCCGGCATCTGCTTCCCCGGACAGTACCGCCTGTTCGATATCCGAAAACAGCATTACCCGTTTATTGGCCGCTTCCGGGAAAGCAATGGAAAATAACAGGTTGGCAGTGGTAAAAGCGCCGGGTATCGCGATCTTCATATCCTTGACGCGCTCCAGCGGCACGGCCTCCTTCGCGATCAGCAAGGGCCCGCAGCCACGGCCGAGGGCGCTGCCGCTGTTGAGCAGCTCATATTTATCGGCCACTTTCAGGCCGGCGGCAAAGCTGAGCTTGGTGATATCCAGCTTGCCCTGAACGGCCCACTGGTTGAGGGTTTCTACATCTTCCAGCTGCGTGTCGAACCGGAGGCCGGCGGCATCGATGGCGCCGTTTACCAGGGCGTCAAAAATAAATGTATCGTTCGGGCAGGGTGAAAATCCAAGGCTCAGGTTCATCTGTTGTATTTTTTGACGGTATAAAAGTACGCAATGGCGGGATATCCCTGGTTCCTCAGGCAGTCAATTCAATGATCAGTTCCCGGAGTTTTTCATTTAACTCCTTCACTGCCAGGGGGATATTCCATTTACGCTTGTCCCTTACCTCCACGTAATTGGATACGGCGCGCAGCTGCAGGAAAGGGATGTCGTCCATCAGGCAGGCGTAGTGGAAGGCCGCGCCTTCCATGCTCTCCAGGTCTGGCTGGTACAGTTGTTCCAGCTGCGCGATGGTGGCCGTTTCCCCGCTAACGGTATTGACGGTCACGCCCGTCACCTGCGGCAGCTGTTGCAGGCTTTCGGGGAAGAGCGTCAATGGATTTATTAAATGGTGATGTGTAAACGGGTGCATGTCATGCTGCCAGAGGCCGATCCCGAACAGGTCCGTAAACCGGCCGTGATCTTCCGCGCCCAGGTCGCCAAACACTTCCCGGGCAACAAGGGCCACTTCGCCCAGCGGCCTTTCGTGCCTGAAGCTGCCTGCGATGCCCACCTGGATGGCTATTTCCGGGCGGTTATCAGCAAAACGCCTGCCCAGGGAATAAGCGGTGGCGGCCATGCCGATACCGGTGATGAGCACTTCCACACCGGGAACCTGGGTATCCGCCAGCCAGTTGAGCAACGGCTTTATTTCCGCTTCCGTGGCAGCGGCAACGAGTACTTTCATCCTGCAAAAGTACGGTTCTCATTGAATTGCTTTATTTTTGCAGAAATTTATCAGACTAAGATGATCTATCTGACGCGCGTGGAGCATTTTAATGCGGCACACAAGTTATTCAACCCGCAGTGGAGCAAGGAGCAGAACCTGGAAGTGTTCGGGAAATGCGCCAATGATAACTGGCATGGCCATAATTATGAGCTGCACGTAACCATTAAAGGCGAGCCCGATCCTGAAACCGGGTTCGTATTCAATGCCAAAACCCTTGGCGTGCTTATCAAAGACGTGATCGTGGAGAAGCTTGACCACAAGAACCTCAATATGGACGTGGATTTTATGAAAGACAAATTCACTTCTGCCGAAAATGTTGCGATTGCCATCTGGGAACAACTGGAACAACACCTGCCGGGCACCGTTCAGCTGCATTGCATCAAGCTGCACGAAACTCCCAAGATATACGTGGAGTACTACGGCGGCAAATAATCATAACGCAAAGACATGGCTTACAACAAGGAAGAATCGTACGACGATAAGGTTACAACCGGATTGACCGAACATTACAAGGACGCCATCAGGTTGTTGGGGGAAGATCCGGGGCGGGAAGGATTGCTGAAAACCCCTGAAAGGGTGGCCAAAGCGATGCAATTCCTTACCCAGGGCTACCAGCAGGACGCGAAGGAAATATTGAACAGTGCCAAATTCACCGAAGCGTACAGCGAAATGGTGATCGTGAAAGATATTGAGCTGTATTCCATGTGCGAGCACCATATGCTGCCGTTCTTCGGAAAAGCGCATGTGGCGTATATCCCCAACGGTTATATCACCGGTCTCAGCAAGATCGCGCGCGTGGTGGATATTTTTTCCCGCCGCCTGCAGGTGCAGGAGCGCCTCACGCACCAGATACTGGACGCCATCCAGGAAACGCTGGAGCCGCAGGGCGTGGCCGTGGTGATAGAAGCGCAGCACCTTTGCATGATGATGCGCGGCGTGCAGAAACAGAATTCCGTTACCACCACTTCCGCTTTCAGCGGGCAGTTTGAACATGGCGCCACCCGCGCGGAATTCATGAAACTGATCAGCTCAGACCTCATGTACCGCCGTTAATGGCTTTTTATACAGGATTTTTTTCGATGGTTTAACCCGGCCAAACTTTACATGCCGGGTTAAACCATAATTTTTTATATATATTTGCCACCTGATAATTAATCATATCAATGAAGCACGCTTACGTTTTTCCCGGTCAGGGAGCACAGTTTACCGGAATGGGTAAAAGTTTTTACGACAACGATCCCCGCGCAAAGGAGCTTTTCGAAAAAGCCAACGAGATACTGGGATTTCGTATTTCGGATGTGATGTTTACCGGGTCGGACGAAGACCTGAAACAGACCAAAGTAACGCAGCCCGCTGTGTTCCTGCATTCGGTGATCGGCTTCCTGTGCCTGAACAACCCGAAGCCCGATATGACCGCCGGCCACTCGCTCGGTGAATTCTCTGCCCTCGTGGCCAACGGCGCCATGGCGTTTGAGGACGCGCTGCGCCTGGTGAGCATCCGTGCCAACGCCATGCAGAAAGCCTGCGAGCTGGTGCCTTCCACCATGGCCGTAGTGCTCGGGCTGGACGATGCCAAAGTAGAAGAAGCCTGCGCTGCCATTACCGATGATGTAGTGGTGCCCGCCAATTATAACTGTCCGGGCCAACTGGTGATCTCCGGCACCAAAACCGGCATTGCCCGCGCCATGGAACTGCTGAAGGCAGCCGGCGCTAAAAGGGTGATGGAACTGGCTGTGGGCGGCGCTTTCCACTCCCCGCTGATGGCGCCCGCCCAGGAAGAGCTGAAGGCCGCCATCGAAGCAACCACCTTCAATACACCCAACTGCCCCGTTTACCAGAACGTAGCGGCCAAAGCGGTAACCGATCCCGCAACGATCAAACAGAACCTCATCACCCAGCTCACCGGCGCCGTTCGCTGGACGCAGTGCGTGCAGGCCATGATCGCAGACGGCGCTTCCCGCTTCACGGAAGTAGGGCCCGGTAAAGTATTGCAGGGTCTCATTGCCAAGATCGACAAAACGGCGGTTACAGACGGCATCAGCACAGGCACGGAAGAAGCAGTCAAATAATTTATCATGTAACTATTCCGGCGGGAAACCGTTTCACTGGTATAAAAGAATCGCGATGCGCTGTATATCCTTATCCCTGGCATTTGCAGGGCTGCTGGCCCTGGCGGCTTGCAGCAAAGCCGATAGTGAACCGGAAGAACGATGGCTGGAAACAAGCCAGCGGCAGGAAGTGATCGTGTTCAACGACCTCCTGCCCGAAAAAAATGCCGTGGATGAAAGAAGCTTTTACTTTCAAACCCGCAAGCTGCCGGTGAACTCCGGCCAGGTAAACGAATCAGGCATTTACTTTTACAGGCTGGAGGGAGACAGCCTCATCCTGCGCTCCCGCGACCAAAAATATTATTTCAAAATGGCGGGCGACGGCAAGTCGTTTATCATAGGCCGGTTTTTCCATGACCCGGGCGGGTTGCCGGCAAAACTGGAGTTTGAAAGACAATAAAAAAACGGGGCTCGCCAAATGTGAGCCCCGTTTTTTGTTCCGGGTATACTACAATTCAATGCTCGCATTCCACCACTCCGGGTCGAACTTCGCATTGTATTTTTTGTAGAAATTGATAGCGGGTTCATTCCATTCCAATACCTGCCAAACCATACCTGAGAAGCCTTTTTCTTTCGCTTCTTCCACCAGCCGGTCGAACAGCAGCTTGCCGATGCCTTTGCCGCGGAAGCTCTCCGTTACCACGATATCTTCCAGGAACATGCGGCTGCCTTTCCAGGTGGAATAACGGATGTAATACAGCGCGATGCCTACGATCACCCCGTCTGACTCCGCTACAAACGCCCACCACACCGGGTTCGGGCCGAAGCCGCTTTCTTCGAAATGTTCCATGGTAACGGTTACCTGCTCCGGCGCTTTTTCGTACAATGCCAGCTCGCGCACCAGCTCCATCATGCGCGGGCAATCTTTCCTTTCTGCTTTCCTGATCGTGATCATGTGTCGTTGTTCAATGTTTATTGCAATGCCTGGTCCAGGTCGTTGAGAATATCCGTTACGGACTCGATGCCTACGCTCACGCGGATCAGCCCGTCTGTAATATCATATTTCTCCCGCAGCTCTTTCGGAACGCTGTAATGCGTCATGGAAGCGGGGTGGCAGATGAGCGTGTCGCAGGTGCCGAGCGATACGGCCCGCAGGCACATCTGCAAGCGGTCTATGAAACGTTTACCTGCTTCCAGCCCGCCTTTCAACTCAAAGCTCAGCATGGCGCCCGCATGTTTCATTTGCCGGCTGGCAATCGCGAAGTCTGGATGATCCGTAAGCCCCAGGTAGTTCACCCTCGCCACGGCAGGATGCCCGTCAAGAAAACCGGCTACTTCCATGGCGTTGTGGCAATGCCGTTCCATCCTTACTTCCAGCGTTTTGATGCCCTGTGTGAGCATGAACGCGTCGAAGGGGTTGCTGTTGGCGCCAAGCAGGCGGTGTACTTTTTCTACGGGGCCTTTCATCAGCTCTATGTCCCTGCCCACCAGCACGCCGCCGATGGCGGTGCCGTGGCCGTTCAGGAATTTGGTGGTGCTGTGGAACACGTAGTCTGCCCCGTAAGCAAAAGGCTGCTGCAGGTAAGGTGTGGCGAAAGTATTGTCCACAGCGGATACCAGCTTGTTCTCCTGCGCCATGCCGAGGAGCGCTTCCAGGTCCACACAGCGGAGCGTAGGATTGGCGGGCGTTTCGAGGTACATCATGCGGATGGTGGGATCGGCCTTGATGGCGGCGGCGGTCTTTTCCAGGTCGCGCATGTCCACGATCACCGCTTCTATGCCCAGCGGGGGCAGTATTTTCCGGAACAGTTCCTCCGTTCCGCCGTAGAGCGAATAATGAGAGATCACTTTGTCGCCCGACTTGAGGTGCGACAGGAAGAGGGTAGACAGGGCGCCCATGCCGGAGGCGTGCAGCTTGGCCTTTACCTGCAGCGGGTTACCGTCCGGCCCGGTAAGACCGAATGCTTCCAGCGCGGCGATCTTCTCTTCCGCTTCGCGGAAATTAGGACTGTCCCAGCGGGTGTAGATATACCCGTCCTCTTCCCCCGCAAAGCGGCGCATGCCTTGTTCGGCTGAGTCGTATACGTATGTGGAGGAAGCGTATATAGGCGTGAGGTGGGCGTATCTTGGATCCTGCTCATGGCCTGCATGTACGCAAACAGAGCTGAAACCGGAGAGCGGTGATTGTTTCATTATCGGGCTATTTGATTGTTTTCCTCTTATGAGTATCTTGTTAATGAATTTACCTTGTAAAAATAAGCATTAGATGAAGGAACTCCTACTGCGGCTCGCGATGTATAATGTCTGGGCGAATCAACGGTTGCTGACGGTGCTGAACGGCCTGCCCGAAGAGCAGCTGGACCGGGAACTGGCAAGCAGCTTCCCCACGCTCCGCCGTACAGCTTATCATATGTGGGATGCGGAGGGCATCTGGTGCCAGCGCCTGCAGCTGGCCAGCCCGGTAATTCCGCCATCCAAAGGCTTTGAGGGCCCCTGGCCGGAGTTTGCCCTGCGCTTCAGCCGGCAGAGCGAGCAGTTGAGGGACTTCGTCAAAACGGCTTCCGATGCCAAGCTGGCTCATACCATCGAATACAACAGCCAGGTGAAAGGCATCTGCAAATCCGCCGTGGAAAACGTCCTCCTCATGGCCTTCAACCATTCCACCTACCACCGCGGGCAGCTTGTTACCATGCTGCGGCAGCTGGGGCACACCAGGATCCCCGGAACGGATTTTATAGAATACACCGGCTGGAAAAAATAAAATACCTGTATTTTACGCTTATTATGAGCCCTGACCCTTTTTATGGAAACGTACCCCGGCACCTGGTAGCGGTAGACTGCATCATCTTCGGCTTTGAGGACGGCAAGCTGAAGCTGCTCATCATCAAGCGCAAGGTAGACCCGATGGAAGGCGCCTGGAGCCTCGTGGGCGGCTTTGTGCAGGAAGGTGAAAGTACGGACAGTGCGGCGATCAGGGTACTGCGGCAAACCACCGGCATACAGGATATTTACATGGACCAGCTGCAAAGCTACGGCGATACCGGCCGGGATACCGGCGCGCGGGTAATATCCATCGCGTATTACGCCCTCATCCGCATCAGCGAGCACGACCGCCTGCTGGCCAATGCCCACGGCGCCCACTGGCTGAGCCTGCACCAGATCCCAGAGCTGATATTTGACCATAACAAAATGCTGAACGATGCGCTCACGCGGCTGAGGGATAAAGCGCATTTCCATCCCATAGGGTTCGAGCTGCTGCCGGAGAAATTCACCCTGCCGCAGCTGAGGAACCTATATGAAGAGATCTACCAGCGCCCGCTGGATAAGCGCAATTTCAGGAAAAAGATACTGGCGATGGACATCCTGGAAAAACTGGAAGAAAAAGACAAAAGCACCTCCAAAAAAGGCGCGCACCTTTACCGGTTCGACCGGCCGAAGTACGATGCCCTGACCCAGCATGGGCTGGTGTTTGAGATATGATGAGGGAATTCTCCGCTGTTCCGTTACACTTATGAGTTTGTGCCCCCTTGCTTTCCTGTTCCGTGGAACGGTGCTGTATTGTTTGAACAAAAAAAAGTGTAAGCCGTAAGAGGCCTACACTTTTATATAAGTTGCAGTAAGTTCAGATCAGTTGCCGGAGCCGTTGCCGTTGTAGGCCCACTTCACATAACATGCGCCCCAGGTGAACCCGCCGCCGAAGGCCGCCAGTACCAGGTTATCTCCTTTTTTCAGCTGGTTTTCCCAATCCCACAGGCATAAGGGAATGGTGCCGGCCGTGGTATTGCCATAGCGCTGGATATTGACCATCACTTTTTCGGAAGGCACGCCCATATGGTCTGCCGTGGCGCTGATGATGCGCAGGTTGGCCTGGTGGGGTACCAGCCAGGTGATATCGTCTGCCGTAAGCTGGTTGCGGTCCATGATGCTGCGGGCGGCGTCCGCCATGTTGGCTACGGCGTATTTGAATACCGTTTTGCCTTCCTGGAACACGAAGTGCTCGCGGGCGGCAACAGTTTCGGCAGTGGCGGGCTTTGCAGAGCCGCCGGCTTTCATGTTAAGGAATTCCCTGCCGTGGCCGTCGCTTTTCAGCACGCTGTCCAGCACGCCGAGGCCTTCCGTGTTCGGTTCCAGCAGCACGCCGCCGGCGCCGTCGCCGAAGATGATGCAGGTGGCACGGTCTGTATAGTCGATGATGGAGCTCATTTTGTCGGCCCCGATGATCATTACTTTTTTGTAACGGCCGCTTTCGATGAATTTGGCGCCGGTATCCAGCGCGTAGAGGAAGCCGGAGCAGGCCGCGCTGATATCGAACCCGAAGGCGTTCTTTGCCCCGATCTTATCCGTAACAACATTGGCGGTGGCGGGAAAGACCATGTCCGGCGTAACGGTGGCCACGATCAGCAGGTCTATTTCTTGGGGTGTAATGCCTCTTTTCCGGCAGATGTCCAGCGCAACGGGTACACAAAGCTCGGAAGTGCCCTTACCTTCTCCCTTCAGTATCCTCCTCTCCTTGATGCCGGTCCTGGTGGTGATCCATTCATCTGTCGTTTCTACGAGTTTCTCCAATTCCTGGTTAGTCAGTACATAGTCGGGAACATACCCACCCACCGCCGTAATGGCGGCTGTTATTTTACTCATATTGTTCGGATAAGTTATTTAAATGGGCGTAAAAATACGACTTAAACGAATAATTCTATTTATAAGTTAATTTCGCCGGCAGATAATTCCCATATGATAGCATACCTGAACGGCAAATTAGCCCACAAAACGCCTACCCTCGTGCACCTTGACGTAAACGGGGTAGGGTACGAGGTGCATATCAGCCTCCATACCTGGAGCCAGATCCAGCAACTGGAAACCTGTAAGCTCCTTACTTACGTACATATCAAGGAAGACGCGCACACCATGTTCGGCTTCTTTTCCGACGCGGAAAGGGCCATGTTCCTCCAACTGATCAGCGTTTCCGGGGTAGGCGCCACTACCGCGCGGATGATGCTCAGTTCCCTGCAGCCGGACGACGTGCAAAGGGCCATCCTGATGGAGAACGAAAAAATGCTGGAAGGAGTGAAGGGAATCGGGGCTAAAACCGCTAAGCGCATCATTTTGGAGCTGAAAGACAAAATGAAAAAACACCGGGAAGATATATTACATTTATCAGTAAATACCCACAATACTATACAGGATGATGCGTTAAATGCTTTGGTAACCCTGGGTATAGCCCGCAACATGGCTGAACAGGCAATACAAAGGGTGCTGAAAGCCGAGCCACAATTAAATGAATTGGAGGCACTTATCAAAAAATCCCTTAAAAATCTATAAATTTAAGTCCTTGACCTCTATAAAACCTAAGAACGCTTGGCAAGAAAGAAATATTATGGTGCACTTGCAGTAATAGGTGTTGTATCTTTTATCATTGTTGAATCGGCCGCCAGAAACAGGAACAGTTCGGGATATACCTATAGAAATATAAGCGGAGCCGTGGAGAAGGGGGAAACTGATATCACTAATGTTCCAGATACTACTGCTAAACCGGATACACTGAAGTATCCCATCCGCGACCGGAGGGGCACTTCGGTAACGGACCCCGTGCGTAATGCCATCGACCTGAAAGACCCCTCCAGTATTAAAAAAGATGTTGAATACGACCCCGTCACCAAACAATACATCGTTACCGAAAAAATAGGCAACCAGTTCTACCGCCAGCCCACCGTGATGAGCTTCGGCGAGTTCTACCGCATGCAGGCCGCCCAGAGCGAAAAGGATTACTGGCAGAAAAGGGCCGGCACCATCGGCAACCTCAACCAGCGCGCCGGCGCCCCACAGCTCTATTATGGCGATAAGCTGTTCGACCGAGTATTCGGCGGCACCAAGGTAGACATCAAGCCCCAGGGCAGCCTCGGGCTTACGTTCGGCTACCAGGGCCAGAACGTGAAAAACCCCGTGCTCGTGGAAAGAGCCCGCAAGAACGGCGGCTTCGACTTCGATATAGACATCAACATGAACGTAACGGGCAAGATCGGGGAGAAGCTCAAGCTGATCACCAATTACAACACCCAGTCCACATTCGATTTCGAAAACCAGGTGAAGCTGGAATACACCGGCTACCAGGACGAGATCATCAAAAAAATAGAAGCGGGCAACGTGAGCTTCCCGCTCAGCAGTTCCCTCATTCCCGGGGTGCAATCCCTGTTCGGTATCAAAACCCAGCTGCAGTTCGGCCGTCTTACCATGACCAGCGTGCTCAGCAACCAGAAATCGCAGAAGCAGAACATGGTGCTGCGCGGCGGCAACAGCGTGACGGACTTCGTGCGCCGGGCCGATGAATATGAGGACAACCGGCACTTCCTGCTCAGCCAGTACTTCCGCGATACTTTCAACTACGCCATGGCCACCCTGCCCGTGATCCGCACCCAGGCGTACATCAACCGCATCGAGGTGTGGGTGACCAACAAATCCGGCGCCACAACAGACACGCGCGACATCGTGGGTTTGATGGACATCGGCGAGAACAGGCCTTTTAATCCCAATATCACCAGCTTCACCACTTCGCGCCTGCCCAACAACGGGGCGAACGACCTCTACCAGAACCTCGTGAGCGACCCCGGCGCCCGTAACACCGGCACCGTGGTGAGCCGCCTGCTGGCGCTGGGCCTTCAGCCTGTGCAGGACTTCGAAAAGACCTTCGCGCGGAAGCTGGATTCAACAGACTACATCCTCAACCGCCAGATCGGTTTTATCTCCCTCGTGCAGCAGCTGCAGCCCGATGAGGTGCTGGCCGTGGCTTACGAGTATACCTATAATGGTAAAGTATTCAAGGTGGGGGAATTTTCCCAGGATATACCACCCGACCAGAACAATTCCGCCAACCAGCGCATCCTGTTCCTGAAAATGCTGAAAGCCACCTCCGCGAGGCCGGCCCTGCCTATCTGGGACCTGATGATGAAAAATATTTATTCCACAGACGCCTTCCAGATCAACCGGGCGGATTTCAAGCTGGATGTGTTGTATAAAGACCCGGGTACCGATACCCGCGCCCCCAGCGAAAAACGGTACCTGCCCGATGCGCAGGGCCAGTATGCCGGCGCGCCCATCATTACCCTGCTGAACCTGGACCGTCTCAACAACCAGAACGACCCGCAGCCGGATGGCGTGTTCGACTATGTGGAAGGGTACACCATCTTCCCGCAGAACGGCAAGATCATGTTCCCCGTGCTGGAGCCCTTCGGCCAGGCATTGCGGCCGGTGTTCGGCGGCAATCCCGTGCTGGAGAAGCAGTACATGTACACCACCCTCTACGATTCCATTAAAGTGATCGCCCAGCAGTTCCCCAACCTGAACCGGTACGTGCTGCGCGGCTCCTATAAATCGGCCAACTCTTCCGAGATATCCCTGAACGCACTGAACATCCCGCGGGGGTCCGTGACGGTTACGGCAGGCGGGCAGCAGCTTCGCGAAGATGTGGACTTCATCATCGATTATAACCTCGGCCGCATCAAGATCATCAACGGCGGCGTGCTCAGCTCCGGCGTGCCCATCAACGTACAGTTCGAGAACAACGCGCTGTTTGGCCAGCAGGTGCGCAACTACATGGGCACCCGCCTCGATTATTATGTGAACGACAAGCTGAACCTGGGCGGTACCATCGTGAGAATGAGCGAAAGGCCCTATTACCAGAAAGTGAATTACGGGGACGACCCGATCAAAAATACCGTGGTAGGCCTGGATGCGAACTACATTTCCGAATGGCGCGGCCTTTCCCGCCTGCTGGACAAGCTGCCTAACTACCAGACCCAGCAACCAGCCACCATCAACTTTACCGGCGAGGTGGCGCGGCTGTTCCCCGGGCACAGCAAGCTGGTGAACGAGCCAGGCAGCAAACAGGGCCAGGTAATGATAGACGACTTCGAAGGCGCCCGCAACGGCTACGACCTGAAGTTCCCGGCCACCGCCTGGAGCCTGGCATCCACGCCCCGCGACGCGACCGACGCAAACGGCAGCATTCTCTTCCCCGAAGCCGCCTTCAACGATACGCTGGCTTACGGCAAGAACAGGGCGCTGCTGGCATGGTACATCATCGAACCCACGCTGCAGATCCCGAAATCGCCCAACCTGCCGCCCGGTGTTACAGACGCTTCACAAAGCGACCCGCGCACCAGGCTGATCTATCAAAGGGACGTGTTCCCCAACCGCTCCACCGACTTCGGCCAGAGCCAGCTAAGCACCCTCGACCTTGCTTATTACCCTGAAGAAAAAGGGCCATATAACTTTGAAAGCACTTCCGCCGCCATTACGCCCGAGGGCCGGCTCCGGAACCCGGCTTCCCGCTGGGGCGGCATCATGCGCGCCATAGACAACAGCGACTTCGAAACCGCGAATATCGAATTCATCGAATTCTGGATGCCGGATCCTTTCTTTAATAACCCCGGCAGCGCCGGCGGTTCGCTTTATTTTAACCTGGGCAACGTTTCGGAAGACGTGCTGAAAGATTCCCGCAAGTCTTTCGAGAACGGCCTGCCCGATCCCAACACCGGCCTCAACAAAGTGGATTCCTCCAAATGGGGCCGCGTGCCGAAGTTCCAGCAGCAGATCACCCAGGCGTTCGACAACGATCCCGCCATCCGCCGCTACCAGGACGTTGGTTTCGACGGCCTTGAAAACAACGATGAGAGGAATTTCCGCGCCCAGTACCTGTCGGACCTTGCAGCCGTGTTCGGCCCTTCGTCCGGCGCTTACAGGAATGCGGCGCCCGACCCGTCCAACGACGACTACAGATGGTACCGCGACGCCTCTTACGATGCGAGCAGGACAGATATCCTCGGCCGTTATAAAAAGATCAACGGTCCCGACGGCAACTCGCCTGTTTCCAACGACAACTCGCAGTTCTCCAACGCGGCTACCAACTATCCAGAGTCTGAAGACCTGAACCGCGACAACACCATGAACGAAACGGAAGAATACTTCCAGTACCGCGTGGAGCTGAAGCCGGATATGCAGGTGGGCAGCAATTACGTGGTGGACCGCTTCGTGACGCGCGTAACGCTTCCCAACGGCCAGCAGGCGGACCAGACCTGGTACCAGTTCAAAGTGCCCGTAACACAATACGACCGGAAAGTGGGCAATATCCCCGACTTCAAGAGCATCCGTTTCATGCGCATGTTCCTCACCGGCTTCGAAGACTCCGTGGTATTGCGTTTCGCCAAGCTCGACCTCGTGCGTAACCAATGGCGCCGTTATTTATATGAGCTGAAGCCCGGCGATCCGATCCCCGTGGACCAAAGCACCGTCTTCAATGCTTCCGCCGTGAACATCGAAGAGAACTCCAAGCGCCAGCCTATCCCGTACGTGCTGCCTCCCGGCATCCTGCGGCAGAATACGCTCAGCACCAACAGCACCAACATTTTGCTGAACGAGCAGGCGCTTTCAGCACAGATCTGTAACCTGAAAGACGGCGAGGTAAGGGCCATGTATAAAAACGTGCCGCTGGACCTCCGTCAATATAAACGCCTGCAGATGTTCCTGCACGCGGAAGCAGTAAGCGACCCGCTGTCCCTGAAGGACGGGCAGCTGGAAGCCATCATCCGCGTGGGGAGCGACTTCACCGAAAACTATTACGAATACCGGATTCCGCTGAAAGTAACGCCCTGGAACTCCGCCCGCGATACCGAAATATGGCCCGCTGAAAATGATGTGGACCTGGACCTGGATAAATTCGCGCGCCTGAAACAGACCCGTAACCTGAACGGGGCCAGCCCGCTGGTGCCTTACGAAATACGCGAAGGCGCAAATGTGCTCTCTGTAGTAGGTAACCCCAGCCTGGGAGATGTACGCAACATCATGATCGGCGTGCTGAACCCGAAAGACGACGGCCTGCCCAAGTGCACCGAAGTATGGTTCAATGAGCTCCGCCTCACCGGCCTCGACGAAAAAGGCGGCTACGCCGCGCTGGCAAGGGCGGACATCGGTTTGTCCGACCTCGGTACCCTGACCGTTAGCGGCAACATGCACACCGCGGGTTTCGGGAATATAGACCAACGCGTGAACGACCGCTTCAGGGATAACTTCCTGCAATACGACATCGCCACCAACCTCGACCTCGGCAAATTGCTGCCGAAGAGCGTAGGCGTTACAGTGCCCGTATACGCCGGTTATTCACAGACCACGAGCAATCCCGAGTACGACCCTTACGACCAGGACATTACCCTGAAGGACAAACTCGCCATGGCCCGCGACCGTGAAATGCGCGACTCCATCAAAAGAGATGCGCAGGACTTTACGTCCATCACCAGCCTGAACTTTACCAACGTGCGTAAAATGGCGCTGGATAAAAAGAAGAGCCGCCTCTGGGATATTGAGAACTTCGATGTGAGTTATTCTTATTCACAGATCAACCGCCATAACCCGCAGATCCAGAGCGACGTGCTCACCCGCCACCGCGGCGGCCTGGGCTACAACTTTGCAGGTACGCAGAAATTCATAGAACCGCTCAAGGGCCTGATAAAGAGCAAGAGCCCGTGGCTGGCGCTGCTGCGCGATTTCAACTTCAACTACGTGCCCACGCTTATCAGCTTCAGGGCAGACGTTACGCGGCAGTTCGGCGCCACGCGCATGCGCAATATCGGCGGCGGCGGGTTCCTGCTGCAGGAAACCTATGACAAGTACTTCCGCTTCGACCGGTATTATTCCCTGAAATGGGATCTATCCCGCAACCTGTCTTTCGACTTCAACGCCGTGAACAACTCGCGCATAGACGAACCTGCGGGAAGGATCAACACCGGTGCCAAGAAAGACAGCGTAAGCTCCAATTTCTGGAAAGGCGGCCGCACCACCAATTATTTCCAGAATGCGAACGTGACCTATACATTGCCTACTTCCAAAGTGCCGGCCCTGAGCTGGACGAACGTGGCGCTGAGCTATGCCACGGAGTACCGCTGGATAGGTGCTTCCAGGCTGGCGACCTACCTGGGAAACGCCATTGAGAACTCCAACCAGAAAACGGTGACCGCCGAGCTTAAATTCAACGAGCTGTACAACCGCAGCAAATGGCTGCGGAAGATCAACGCCAACGCTGCATCAGGAGGAGAATACGTGCCGCCGATGATGAACAACACGCCCGCGGCGCAGAACCAGCAAAAGGCCAAGACTGAGGAAGACGACGGCATATCGCCCGTAGTGAAAGGGCTGATGCGTGTTGTGATGGCGTTGAAGCGCGTGAACATCAACTATTCCGAAAACGCGGGCACCCGCATGCCGGGTTACCTGGACAGCACCAAGCTGGTGGGTATGAACTGGCAGTCTATGGCGCCGGGCCTTGCTTTCACGTTCGGTAAGCAGCCGGACAAAGCGTTTATGGACGACTTCGCCAGGCGCGGCCTGCTGAGCCCCGACACGCTTTTCAACATCCAGTTCCAGCAACAATTCACCCAGAAACTGGATATACAGGCGCAGCTGGAGCCCGTGCGCGACCTGCGTATAGACCTGAACCTGACGAAATCCTTCTCCAAAACGCATACAGAACTTTTCAAGGATACCCTCGGCAACGGCGCGTTCAATCACCTGAGCCCTTACGACGCGGGCGGTTTCGAGATCACCTTCATCGCGATCAAAACCATGTGGGGGAAGATCAACACAGAGGACGGCGTTTCGCAGACCTTCAAGAATTTCGAGAGCTTCCGCCAGCGCGTGTCTGAACGTCTCGGCGACCAAAACCCGTACAGTCAGAACCCGAACCTTCCGAAATATGATCCCAAGGATCCGACGTACCGTTATGGTTACGGCCGTTACGCGCAGGATGTGCTGATTCCCGCATTCCTCGCTGCTTACACCGGTACTACGCCCGAAGAAGCACCGCTGTTGAAGAACTATGCAAAAAATGTACGTTCCAATCCGTTCAAAGACATTCTCCCGCGGCCCAACTGGCGCATCAGCTACAACGGTCTCAGCCGCATCAGGCCTTTCACGGATTTCCTGACGAACTTTACGCTCACACACCAGTACACCGGCCTGCTGAGCATGAACTCCTACAATACGGCGCTGGTGTTCTACGATCCGATGATCCTGGGTTATCCCGCATTCAGGGACACGGTGAGCGGCAACTACGTGCCTTACTTCCTGGTGCCGAACCTTACGATCACCGAATCGTTCGTACCCCTGCTGGAAGCGGACATGACCTTTACCAACTCACTGAACCTGCGTGTGGGCTTCCGCAGGAGCCGTACCCTCAGCCTCAGCCTGATCGATTACCAGCTGAGCGAAATGCGCTCCAGCGAGATCACAGTCGGCGGCGGCTACCGCGTGCGGGGCCTGCCCATGCCGATCAAGATCGGGAAAGACGGCGGCAAAAAGCTGGAGAATGATCTGAACTTCAGGCTGGACCTCAGCTTCCGCGACGATAAGACCGTGAACAACAGGCTGGATGCGGACCTTGTGATACCCACCAGCGGCCAGAAAGTGGTGAGCATCGCGCCTTCCATCGACTATGTGGTGAACAACCGCCTCAACATTAAATTCTTCTACGACCGCCGCCAGACCATACCGGTGATATCCACCGCGTACCCGGTTACCAATACGCGCGGCGGTATTACGCTCCGGTTCATGCTGGCGCAATAAACCTTTATAGCAGCAAATGCGGCAGCGGGGAACCCGGTTTACGGGTTCCCCGCTTGTTTTTGATCAAAATGATGGAAATCATTTTGACGGTTCGCGTTAAACTGTACTTTTGAGCCATCTTATGAGGTATCTGTTCGTCATAACCGTTCTTGCAGGGCTGATGTTGCAAACATTCGGCAAGGGCCTGGTATTGGCTGAATTCATGCTCAACCAGGACTACATTGCAAGAGTGCTTTGTATCAACAAGGCCAAACCGAAACTCGCCTGTAACGGCCAATGCCAGCTCATGAAAAAGATGGAGCAGGAAACCAAAAAGGAGCAGAGCGGCAACGCGGTTAAGGACAAATACGAGGTTATTTTCTCCGAAGCCGCGGCCATCTTCACTTTTAAGCCTGCCGTTACAGCAGTGAAACTCTATTCAGCCGGTACCGGCTACATCCCCGCCCGCCCGCTTTACGCGGTGTTTCACCCGCCCCGGGCCTGATCCCCATCAATTCAAACATGCCATGCTTACCCCTGAATGGGTAAAGCTCAACTATGCACAACGTTGCACGGAAATTGTGTTCCCGTATAAATGGGGAAATGGCGGATGCATGCTCTTCTTCAGGCGCAGGCACCCGGTAACAGTTCCGCATGGAGCATAACCGGCTTTCGAATGGAAGCCCGGCAACGTAATGGTGCCCCCATACGTAAACGTTTAAAGCAAATTCATGCATCGCATATCCATCCTTATATGCCTGACGCTTTGCAGCTTTTCAACATTTGCGCAGGAAGCTTTGCAGGGCAGGGTAATTGACGCCCAGACCCGCGAAGCCATTCCCGGCGCAAGTATCCAGGCTGCCAGCGGCGGCTGCCTGTCCGGCCGGCAGGGACAATTTTCCCTGGCAGCCGTAAAAGCGAAAGATTCCATCCGCATATCCATCATTGGTTACACACCCGTTCAGCTGGCCGTGAGCCGGGAACGGAACATGACCATTTACCTCGAACCGCTCACCACCCGCCTGAACGAAGTGATCGTGTCTGCCGGGCGCGACAAACAATACCGTACAGACGCTCCGGTAGCCATCAGCAGTATTTCCACGCAGATGATCCGCGAAACGAAGGCCACCTCGCTGGAACAGGTGCTGAACAAAGTAAGCGGCGTGTATATGGTAGACCTCGGCAACGAGCAGCATACCATGGCCATCCGCCAGCCCATCGGTTACCGCAGCCTTTTTCTTTACCTGGAAGATGGCATTCCCATCCGCACCACCGGCGACTTCAATCACAACGCGCTCATCGAGATCAATATGGCTGCGTTGAAAACGATAGAAGTGATCCGCGGCCCCGCATCTTCCCTTTACGGCAGCGAGGCTGTGGGCGGCGCCGTAAACTTTATCACCGCTTCACCCACGTTGCTGCCCACCGCGCGCATCCAGGCGGAAATGAGCGACCAGGGCTACAAGCGGACTGACTTCACGCTGTCCTCCACCAATGGCAAGCTGGGCCTGCTTGTGGGCGGCTATTATGCAGACCAGCGCAACGGTTACATCGATCACAGCGACTTCCGAAAGCTGGCGCTCACGCTGAAAGGAGTGTACAAGATCAACGACCGCAATACCTGGACGAACGCCGTTTCGTATGTTGACTATAAAACCGATCAGACCGGCGGGGTGGACAGCGCTAATTTTTTCTCCCGCAACTACAAAAGTTTTCACACCTTTTCGTACCGGCTGGTGAAAACATTCCGTGTAAGAAGCACGCTGGAACATAGCTGGAACAGTAGTAACAACACGAGCTTCACCGCTTTTTACCGTAACAACGAAATAGGCCAGAACCCCTTCTACGCCATCAAGACCACGGCCGATCCCCTGAAAGCGAGAGGCGAGATCAACAGCGATCAGTTCAAGAGTTACGGCGTGCTGGTACAGCACAAAAAAGAATTCGAATGGAAGCAGGCCTCCCTCATTGCTGGTGTGAGCGTGGATTACAGCCCTGCTGCTTATTTTGCCGAATACATAGATGTGGACCGTGATGCCGGAGGTTACTTCACCGGTTACACACCCACCGATTCAGTACTAACGGATTACCGCGCGGGTCTGCTGAACACGGCCGCTTACATACAGGCGCAAATGAACCCGCTGGAGCGCCTGAAACTCGTTGGCGCTTTGCGTTTCGACCGGATGGATTACAATTTCGACAATCACCTTCCTCCTTCCGCCTTTACAGGATCGCCGGACGAACGCAATCATTTCAAGGCATGGTCTCCCAAGCTGGGGCTCACTTACGATTTCGGCCGCGACCGCGGGCTGTACGCCAATTACAGCGTGGGGTTTGCCCCGCCCAATATTTCAGAGCTGTACCGCGGCGTGAAAGTGCCCGTGCTGAAGCCCGCCACATACAACAACTACGAAGCCGGCGGCTGGTTTGCTTTTGCGGCGGACAAGGGTTACCTGGATGTGAGCGTTTACCGGATGGATGGCACCAACGAGATCGTGAGCGTAAGGCTGGCGGACAATTCGTCGGAGAACCGCAATGCCGGTAAAACACGCCACAGCGGCGTGGAGTGGAACCTTCGTTACGCGCCTGTTCCTTCATTGCTTTTCCGCACCGGCGGCACTTTTGCCAAACACTCGTTCATCGAGTATGAAGACAAAGGGAAACAATACGGTGGTAACCGCATGAACGGCGCCCCTGAAGTGATCACCAATACGGAGATCACCTACAAGCCTCCGTTTTTCAAAGGTTTCCGTGCAGGCGTGGAATGGCAGCATGTAGGTAAATATTTTATGGACCCTGCCAACACCGAAGAGTACAGCGGCTATGAGTTGCTCAATGCCCGCATCGGGTATGCGCTGGGGGAGTTTGAATGCTGGGTGAACTGCCGGAATATTACGGATGTGATGTACGCTACCACGGTGGACAAGAATGCATTCGGCAAAAGCTACCGCCCCGGCCCGGCCAGGACCTTCAATTTTGGTGTGGCATATACATTCACCTGCAAGCAAAAGAACTGATGAAAAACCTTGTTATCGTATTCATAATATTCCTGGCTGCCTGCCGGGGCGGGCAGTTGGCCGCCAGCGAAGAACGCCCCGTGTCCGACACTACCCGCAATGCATCCTGCACCCACCTTGCCCGCGACGCATCGGGCAGGCTGGTGCTGAGTTGGGTGGAGCAGCAGGCGGGCGAAGAAACCGGCATGCTGTATTACGCTGTTTCGCCGGACGGCGGAAAAACATTTCCCGCCGGAAAGCCCATCCCCACTGCAAAGGGCATCCTGCCGCACGGAGAGAACATGCCGAAGATGATCTTCAGGCCCAACGGCGAAGTGATTGCCATGTACGGCGTACAAAGCAATGATCCCCGGAACAAATACGCCGGCAAAGTGTTCTACACGCTTTCCGCTGACGGCGGCAACACCTGGCAGCCGGCCGTTCCCCTCGTGACGGACACCGCCGGCTACGACCAGCGTTACTTCGATATGGCCGTATTACCTTCCGGCGAAGCCGTGGCCATCTGGCTGGACAACCGGAAGTTCCATCAAAAGGAAGGTTCCACCCTCTACATTGCCACCACAGGCGCCGCGCCGGGTTTTCACCGTGAAAGGCCCGTTGTGCAAACCGTTTGCCAGTGCTGCCGCACGGCGCTTTATGTAGATGCGCAGGGCGGCCTGCACGCGGCTTTCCGCGATATTATCCAGGACACCATCCGCGATATGGTCCACATTTTTTCGAAAGACGGCGGGGAGACCTTCACCCAGCCCGTGCGCATCAGTGCAGACAACTGGGCGATCAACGGCTGCCCTCATACGGGGCCCGCCATGGTACGCAACGCCAACGGCCTGCACTTCGCATGGTTCACCATGGGAAGCGGCGAAGGCGTATTTTATTGCCAAAGCCCGGATAACGGCATCAGCTATACGAAAAAAGAAAGTATCAGCGCATTACCAACCGCCAAACATCCCCAGCTGGCGGTCATGGAAAGGGGAGACCTCGCCCTGGTGTGGGACGAAGCGGCGGATACCAGTGGCAACCGCATCGGCATCCTGCACAAATCGGCGGACGGCCGCACGCTGGAACGCGATTTTCTCACCGCCGCCAACGAGTTTGCTGGATTTCCTGTTGTGGAGCAGACCGGGGAAGGCATATTGGTAGCCTATAAGAAAAGGAGGAACGGGAAAGAGGGGATCTATTACAGAAGGCTGGAGCTATAGGAAGCATAGGCGTTCAAATGCTGCTCAGACTGTTGCATGAATGCAAGCCAACGGCAGAGATCCGGTATCTCAGCCGTATACCTGCCATAGGGTAAAAGCGTTCCCATCATAAGGTAAAAGCGTTCAAATAGTATAGATCCAATTGGGGAACAGATCGTTTCCGGCATAAAAAAGGCCTTCGGATAACGAAGGCCTTTTTTATGAAAAGCTTGATTTTCAGTTATAACCGAAAGAGTACTGTTCTTTACCCTTCCAGGTTTGACGCATGGCCCAGCGGCCATAATTGTTCCGACGTGAACTGTCGAAGTAGAAACTTAAGAATTCTTTCATTCTAGGATAGTACAGTCTCAGGACGTACATAGTAACAAATGTTAGCATAGGGATATGGTTATAGGATTATCAATAAGGTCGTCATTTCGTTTTACGCCCTTTTGGCGCAACTATCTCCTATCACTTCTTCTACTTCTGGTGGTATTTATAAGGCACCGGCCCCTGTGGGCCGCAACATGCTCCGCGACTGATCCGCGCTTATTTTTACATAGGATTTCAAATATAGATAATTATTATAACTTGTATCGTAACACTTATGTGTAATTTTCAACGGTGGATGTAATAAGCGTTCGCCTGAGCCGTTGGGGTCAGCACCAGGTCGTTGATACATACATGCGGAGGCAGCGAGCAGCAATAATATACCACATCCGCCACGTCTGCCGCGCTTAGCGGGGTGAAGCCCTTGTACACGTCTTTTGCCCTGCTTTCGTCGCCTTTAAAGCGCACCAGCGAAAATTCGGTTTCGGCCGCGCCGGGATGCACCGCCGTCACCTTGATGTTGTAGGGCAGCAGGTCTATGCGCATGCCTTGTGAAAGCGCGTCTACCGCGGCTTTGCTGGCACAGTACACATTGCCTTTGGCATACACGGTTTTGGCCGCAGTGGAGCCGATATTCACGATCTGGCCCTGTTGCCGTTCCTTCATCCAGGGAATCACCACCCGGGAAACGTACAGCAGGCCCTTCACATTCGTATCGATCATGGTGTCCCAGTCATCGGTATTCCCTTCGTCTATCGTGGAAAGGTCCAACGCGAGGCCGGCATTGTTCACCAGCACGTCGATCGTTTTCCAGCTGTCTTCCAGGGAGTTGAGCGAAGCTTTTACATCGTCGTTGCTCCGCACGTCAAAGGCCAGCGCCTTCACCTGTATGCCGAATTCTTTTTCCAGCTGCGATCTGAACGCTTCGAGCCTTTCCGCCCTGCGGCCGGTAATAACCAGGCGGTAACCTTCTGATGCGAACCTTCTTGCGCAGGCTTCTCCGAAACCGGCAGTGGCGCCGGTGATAAGGGCTGTTTTTCCAGTCTTCATATGTGCTGTTTATCGCAGTAAAGTTACCGTTCCTTTTTTGGAAATCCGCTGGCCGTGGAGGTCGACCCCTTCGAGTATCCACAGGTATGTGTCGATGGAGGCCGGCCGGCCTTTGTAGGATCCGTCCCAGCCATGGCGGAAATCCAGCGAATTGTACACCAGCTCGCCCCAGCGGTTGAATATCCTGAAGTAAAAATATTCTTTGATCCCCACCGGGATGAACCGGAAGAAATCGTTCGTGCCATCCCCGTTGGGAGAGAATGCATTGGGGATGTAGAACTCAGGGCCGGTGTAATATTTTACATTGATGGAATCGAAGCCGAAGCAGCCCTGCTGGTTGCTGACACGCAGCCGGAAGGTGATCTCGTTGTTCCAGGTGAGCAGCGGGTCGCGGATGTTGGGATCGTTCAGCCCGGTACCCGGGCTCCAGGCATAGGTTTCCCCGCCCGCACCCTGCAGGCGGAGCGTTTGCCCGCGCGCCAATATGGTATCGTTCCCGGCGAAGGGGTTCACTTCATACAGCCGCATGTTTTGCGTGATGGTGGCTTCGCAGCCCCGGTTGGTGCGCAGGAACAGGTTGACGGAATATACGCCTCCCGTTGGGAAACGGTAACTGGTGCTGACGGCATTACTGGTGTCCTGCGAAATATCCTCTACGCCAAAATCCCACTTCCTGTACACAATGCTGCCATAACGGTAACTGGAGGTGTCGGTGAAGAATACCGGGTTTTCCCTGCAAAGCCCGCTCAGCGTAAAGCCGGACCGCAGGCCGGGATAGTTATTGATACGCCCCGTCATGCTGTCTGTACACGGCAGCCCGGGATTTACAACGAGCTTAACGGTGTATATGCCGGTATCCGGAAACTGGTGGAAGAATACATCGCGGGTAAAGGTGGTCGTATCGGTGCCGTCGCTGAAGGTCCAGCGGTAGGACGAGGTGAAGCCCGCCACGCTGTTGTTGGTGATAGGCACGCTGAGCCCCAGGCTGTCGTTGCAATGGTTCAGCAGCACAGGCGTGGATGCGGTGATGCGTGTTTCACAATTGTACACGGTAATAAGCAGGTCTTTATGGTGCACGCCCAGCAATCGCCTGGTAGACCTGTCGTATTCCGAAACGCAAACGGATACCACGAACTTCCCCGAACGGTTGGGCACGCCGGTGATGAGGCCGTTGTTGTCTATGCTCATGACAGGACTGCCGCCCATTGGCGAGCCGCCGTGGTATGGCGGTATGTAGCTGACGGTGGTGGTGTATGGCGGCGGGCTCACAGCTTCATTCGTCCGGCTGTTGCCGCCTGCAAGCGCGCTGCAAAGGGAGTATGTGAGGCTGTCGCCATCGGGATCTGTGGCGCGGTAATTATACCGCAACGGAAGGCCGGAGCAGATCACCGGCGCCTCGTCTATCCCGAAATAAGCGCTGTTATTGCCAGGGCGGCTTTCAGCGCCGGGTATCCAGGTGTAAAAAGTAGAGCCTTCCCTTTCGGAATTGTAGATGTTGGTAATAGCTTCTCCGCGGCAGCAGCGCTGGTAAGAAACATAATAGCCGCCCTGTATCGGCGGCAGTTCTATGGTGTCGCTTCCGTAAAAGGCCACTTCCAGGTAAATGGTTTGCGGGGCAAGACAGGGGTTCTTCAACGTATCGCGGATGGGCCGTGTGAATTGTATCTCCATCAGGCGGGAAGGGCCCACGCGGTTGCCGGCCGAGTTGAAGATATTGATGGGAACCGGGTTCTCGAAATAATCAAGGCAACCCTGGCGGCTGCCGCAAACAAAATCACCGTCGCGGTATAATTTGAGAATGATGAGGTACCTGTAATTCCCGGTAGCCGTATTATACCCCACGGTCCGGTAATAGATCTCCCCGCCGATAATGTGGTATGCGTTCACTGTCCCGTAGAGCGAGCAGGCCAGAATGATAAGGAGGATAACAGATTTGCCCATGGGGTAAAGGCTTTCTTGTTACTCTGAATTTACGGAAAATAAAGGGCCTGCTGAAATATAAAAAGGGTGGAAATGAATATGAAAAAGATAATAAAGTGTAATGCTTTAGTTGTTAGAATAATCGTTTTTTGGGGCTGAAAATATTTGTCGGACGGGTGCTGGAACCGGGCCTTTTATGCCGCTCCAGCGGCGGGGAAACGGGTATTCGTACAGGCTTTTACGTTCCGGAGGAAGGGGATCTTACCGGATAAGCGTCACCGTTCCGCGTTTTTCCACCAGCTGTCCTTCAATATTAGTGCCTCCCACGATCCACACATAGGTGTCGGCGGCGGCGGGGTCGCCCTTTTTCCTGCCGTCCCAGCCTTTGAGATATTGAACGGAGTTGTAAACCTCTTCGCCCCAGCGGTTATATATCCTGAAGTACTCCATCTTGGTGAAACCTACCGGCATTGGCCGGAACACGTCATTCACCCCGTCGCCATTGGGCGTAAAGGCATTGGGGATATAGATCTCGGGGCCGGTCATGAAGCGGATGCTGATATCGTCTTCGCCTACGCAGCCTTCAGCGGTATATACTTTCACGCGATAGGTGATGTCGCGGTTATAGTTGGTAACGGGGTCGGGCACTGTGGTGCTGCTGAGGCCGTCTGCCGGCGACCAGCGGTATTGCACGCCGCCGCTGGCGTTGAGGCGGAAAGGTTGTCCTTTCAGCACGATGGTATCGTTGCCTGCAAAAGCCGGCACGGGCGGCACTACGGTGATGGTCCTCTCAGCAGTTACCGGTTTGGGACAGCCCAGTGTATCCGTTACCGTTACAACGTAAGTGGTGGTCTCTTTGGGCCATGCAATGGTAGCCGGTTTATTGGGGCTCGTGAGCGTTCCGGGAGGGGACCAGCTGTAGAATGCGCCGCCGCTGGCTTGCAGCAGCACCTTGTCGCCATAACAGATGGTACTGTCTATACCGGCGAAGGCGGCTGGCGGGTCCACCGTTCGGAAGAAAACGGAATCGCGGGAATTGCAGCTGCCAAGGTCCACCTGCACAAAATAAGCGCCTGTTCTCACAGGTGTTACGGTAACGGTGTTGGTCCGGCTGATGATCTGCCGCGTGTCTATATTCGTCCAGGTGAAACTGTAATCGCCGTCGGCTTCCGCTACAAGGTCCACCGGGTCGCCGGTGCAGAGCACGCTGTCCGCTGAAGTTTTTACATAGATCGTATCGCGCACGTCGATGGCTACACGTTTGGTGTTCACGCAGCCGGTGAGATCGGTGAAGGTAACGTTGTAAGCCGTGTCTTTTTTAGGTGAAACAACGGGGTCGGCAGTGTTCGCGCCGGTGATGTTGTAGAGGGGCGCCCAGCTGTAACTGCCTGCCATGGAGCTTTCCGCATGAAGCTGCAGCGGGTCTTTTATGCAGAGCAGCGTATCGCCCGTGGCGGTGAACGGCGGTTTGTCGTATATGTTGATGGTTCTTGTTACTTCTTTTTCGCAGCCCTTGGAGGTGCTCATGTAAAATTTGACGGTGTAGTTCCCGGGCGTGGTGTATTGCCAGGCGGGCGACTGATGGTTGGACGTGTCGTTGGTGAGCGCGGCGTCGCCGAAGTCCCATTTGAAATAATCGAAAACGCCGACGTCCGTGGTGGAGGTATTGGCGAATTGCGTGGGCTTGGTGGTGCAAAGCCCGTTAAAATCGAAGGACGGCGCCAGTACGGGATATACTTTTACAGTGGAAAACGCGCTGTCGCCGCAATTGCTGGCAGGGTCCACGGTGAGCTTTACAACGTAGGTGCCGGTATCTGCATAGGTATGCGGGAATGTAGCGAGGCTGTTGGTGGTATGGGTGTTCCCGTCACCGAAATCCCACACGTATGTTTTGTTAGGCGTACTGTTATTCACGAAGTTGATCACGTAGCCGTCGCAATCCGCGAACTTATCCGGCAGCGCCGCCACTACCTGCCGCACGCAGTTTTCCACAGTGAACTGGAATTCTTTTTTGTGCTCGCCGATGAACACTCCTTTGCGATATTCATGAACGGATACCGTAACGATGTAAAGCCCGCTTCTGGGCGCGGTACCGGAAATGACGCCGGTCTTCGGGTCGATGGTCGCTTTGTCTCCCAACGGTTGCGCCGCGGTGAAAGGGTCTTTATAGGAAACCGGGTCGAAAGGCGGTGCCGCGGACACTTCTGGCTTGGGAGAATTGCGGTCGCCGCCGGTGTAGGCGGTGGAAAAGGAATATACGAGCGAGTCGCCGTTCGGATCGGTGGCGGCGTAATCGTACCTGAACTTGCTATTGGCGCAAACGATGGTGCCTTTTTCGGAACTGAAACGGGGGCCGCTGTTGTTGTCGAAATTATTCTGCGCGCCGGGAATTTTGGTGAAATAGCTGCCTCCTACATTATTGTCGTCCGAAAAGATATTGGTGAGCTGGGTGCGGCGGCAGCAGCGCTGGAAAGTGGCGTAATAGCCGGTGGTATTGAATGGAAGGGTGACCTGGGTGGTGTAATAAGCGATCTGGTAACAAACGTACGGCGGGTTCACGATGCAGGGGTCTACATCTGTGGCGGTATATTTTTCCAGGTCATCGCGTGGGATGCGCTCCAGCACATCGAAATAATTACCGTTCCCGTCGTACACGGCGATGTTCACATCAGGATCGATCTGCGCGGTGGTAGCGTCGCAGCGTACAAAAAGTTTCAGCGTGATCCGGTAGGTATTGCCGCTGCCGGTGGCGCTAAGCCAGTTGTAATACATCTCTCCGCCGATGATATGATCAGCCCTAGCAGCCAGGGATACCAGGCCCAGGAAGGTTATAAGCAAAACTTTCCGCAAATGGCTTGAATCTACTTGTTTTTTAAACAGTCCGTTGGCAGAATTCGACAAACTGGTAAAGTATCAGGTTACTTTCCTCGTATACCTCGAGGTGCCCTGTGTGTCCAACCTGGTCTATGATATGAATGCTGGCAATGGCCGGCATGGTTACCTGCGGCATAATGTTGTCCAGGGGCACAGCCTGGTCTTCTTTCCCGATGAAGAACAGCACCGGCACTTTGATCTCTTTCAGCACAGCCGTACGGTCCGGTCTTTCCATCATCGCCTCGTAATAGGCGATCAGTGTTTCTTCTGGTATTTTAATGGCCTGTTGGATGAAATTGTCCACCCTCGCGCCCTGGTTGATCCTGAAGCTGGCGGCGAACATATTGGGCAGCAGCTGCCGCAGGAATTGTTCTGCGCCGTACTGGTTGAGCATGCGGATGGATTTCCTGCGGGCTTCTTTTTTCTCTTCACTGTCCGGCCTGGCGGTGGAGCTGAACAGGCCCAGGCCTTCCAGCAGGTGCGGGTATTTTTCGGCAAAGGCCAGCGCCACGTATCCTCCCATGCTATGCCCGATCACAGTAGCCTGGCTGATGCCTTCGGCGGTCATCATCCCGTAAATGAATTCTCCCATGCTGTCCATGGAAAGGGGATGGGTGATGGCAGACTTGCCGGTGCCCGGAAGGTCCGGCACCAGTACGCGGTAGTGCACCCTCAGGAAAGCGGTCTGGTGTTCCCAAACCGATTGATCTTCTCCGTAACCGTGAATGAGGATGACTGCTTTGCCTTCACCCTCTGCCCAGTAAGTGCCTTCCTGGCCTCCGTTGTTAAATGTTTTCCACATGTTGCCTGCGAATTACCCGTAATACAATGGTGTATGCTACCAGCAATATACAAAAGATAACGGGAGCCCTGGCGATGTAGCCGCTATATTTTACATAGAACGTCTGATGGTAGTAAGGTGTTACAGCATGCGCAATAACCGCCGGTTCCCAATATGGCTGAGGGTCTATCACTTCGCCCCTGGGCGTAATGAAGGCGGATATGCCGGTATTGGCGCTGCGGGCCACCCAGCGGCGGGTTTCTATAGCGCGGAGGCGGGCGTATTGCAGATGCTGGCGGTGCCCTTCAGTATTGCCCCACCAGCCGTCGTTGGTGCAGATTACCAGCAGGTTGGCGCCCTGCCGCACTTTTTCGGCTACAAAATCGCCATAAACGGATTCATAGCAGATGGCGGTGAAAATATTGCATTGCTCACCGGGGTTGAAGAACAGCGGTACTCCGGGCGTAAGGCCATAACTGCCTGAGATACCGCCCATATCGAGCGCCAGTTTTTTCATGAAGGGCAGGTACCGCATGTAGGGCGTGAGTTCCACGCCGGGCACCAGCTTGGCTTTATGGTATACCTGTATGTTCAGGGAAGTATCTATCTGTATGGAAGAATTGAACGCATCATAATAAATTTCCCCGTTCATGATACGCGCGGTGGAAGGCGCCTCGTCTGCATCCGGGTAGCGCCTGAACGTGGAAGCGCCCGTCACGATCTTTGCGCGGGGGTACTGGGCGAGGAACTGGCGGATGGCCACGATCTCCGGCTGGTCGTTCAGCAGATGCTCCCATGCACCTGAGGGAAACAGCGCTGTTTCGGGCCATATCACGAAGCTGGTAGTGCTGTCTATTTTTTGTTGGGTGAGGGCCAGAAGTTTGTGCAGCTGATCCATGGCGGCGCCTTCGCTGAATTTCTCGTCGTAAGGGTCTATGTTCGGCTGTACGATCACCACCTTCCTGGTATTCTCCGTCACGCCTGGCTTGTACATGCCCGTGAAAAAGGAGGCGGCCAGGGGCAAAATGAGCAACAGCAAAGGTTTCCAGCCTTCTTTCCAGAGAAAGAACCATCCCGGCTCATGCTGGCCGCGGCGCCAGGCCTGGTAAACAAGGATGTTCATCAGCAACACCCACAGGGAACCGCCCGCGGTGCCGGTGTATTCGTACCACTGCACCCATCCCGGCCGCATGGCGAAAGCATTGCCCAGCGTGAGCCAGGGCCAGCTCAGTTCCCATTGCTGGTGGATGTATTCAAACGTGAGCCAGTAAACGATCAGCGCGAAATACCCGGTGATGCGGCCTGTTCTTGCAAGGGTGCTCTTATAAGCCAGCCAGGGGATGCTCATCAGCAGGGCGTTGAATGCATTGGCGAAGATGCCGCTGGCAGGAACAGTGGTGTTGCCTACCCACCAGGTGCTGCCGGTGTTCCATATCCAGAATGCGAGGAATACCAGCCCGAAATACGCGCGTCCGTCTTTTACCCGGTCCGTAATAGCCAGCAGCGGCACAAGGCCGATAAAAACAAGAAAGGTCAGCGGCGAGGTAGGCCAGCCGGCCCACATGAGTAGCCCTGCTAAAATACTGAGCAGCAGGGGAAAGCGTTTTCGCAGGAATGCATTCATCTTTCAAATGTAAAAAGGAAAAATGTAAATACCGGCAGCTGCGGCAAACCTAACGGAAATGTAAACACGGGGTGGATGTATGAAAAAAGGGCGCACGGTTTCCCGTAACGCCCTTATATGCCAGTTATTTTTTTCAGTTTATCTGCTGTAGTTCGGCGCTTCCTTGGTGATCACCACGTCATGCGGGTGGTTCTCTTTCACGGTAGCGGAAGTGATCTTCACGAACTGCGCATCCTGCAGGGCCTTGATGTCTTTGGCGCCCACATAACCCATACCTGCGCGGAGGCCGCCTACAAACTGCTGCACCACTTCTGCCAGCGTGCCTTTGTAAGGCACGCGGCCTACGATGCCTTCCGGAACCAGCTTTTTGATATCAGCTTCAACGTCCTGGAAATAGCGGTCTTTGCTGCCTTCGGCCATCGCTTCGATGGAGCCCATGCCGCGGTATGATTTGAATTTACGGCCTTCGTAAATGATGGTCTCCCCGGGGCTTTCTTCGACACCGGCAAAGATGGAACCGGCCATGATGGTGGATGCGCCGGCTGCGAGGGCTTTCACCATATCGCCGGTGTAACGGATACCGCCGTCGGCGATCACCGGGATGCCTGATTTTTTCAGGGCCTGGGCCGCGTCGAGGATGGCGGATAACTGCGGGAAACCTGCGCCGGTCACCACACGGGTGGTACAGATGGAGCCTGGGCCCACGCCTATTTTCACCGCGTCTGCGCCTGCGGCTGCGAGCGCCAGCGCGCCTTCTGCCGTGGCTACGTTGCCGCCAATCACCTGGAGTTTCGGGAATGATTTTTTCAGTTTTTTGAGCGCTTCCAGTACGTAGATGGAATGGCCATGCGCACTGTCAAGCGTTACAACGTCTACGCCCACGTGCAGCAATGCGGCTGCACGGTCCTGCAGGTCCGGCGTAATACCGAGGGCGGCGCCAACCAGCAGCCTGCCGTAATTGTCTTTGGCGGCGTTGGGGAAGCTGGTGAGCTGGATGATATCGCGGTAGGTGATAAGCCCTACGAGCTTGCCTTGTTTATTTACCACCGGCAGCTTCTCGATGCGGTGCTGCTGGAGGATCTTCTCTGCTTTTTTCAGGTCGGTGTTCTCGGGGGCGGTCACCAGGTTGTCTTTGGTCATCACTTCGCTGATCAGCCTTTTGGTATTGGCTTTTTCGAAGCGGAGGTCGCGGTTGGTGAGGATGCCGATGAGTTTTTTATCGCCGTCTACGATGGGGATACCGCCGATGCCGTTTTCCTTCATCATGCGGAGGGCCTGGCCCACGGTGGAGTCTGCGCTGAGAGTAAGCGGGTCGAGGATCATGCCGCTTTCGCTGCGTTTCACTTTTCTCACCAGTTCAGCCTGTTTCTCTACGCTCATGTTCTTATGCAGGATGCCGATACCGCCTTCACGCGCCAGGGCAATGGCAAGCGTGGCTTCGGTAACAGTGTCCATCGCGGCAGATACCATGGGAATGTTGATCCGTATGTTCCTGGTGAGTTGGGTGGAGATGTTTACTTCTCTGGGCAGTACTTCTGAATAAGCTGGCACGAGTAAAACATCGTCGAAGGTGAGACCGTCAGCTACAAATTTCTGTTTGGATTTTCCCGCAGGCATATTGCAATTATTTTGGTAGTTTCTTAAATAATTGCACGCAAATGTACGACTTTTCCCCGTATTCCAATCAGGCCTTATTCATGTACTGATTAATTGATATGTATGCCCCGGCAATGCCCGCACCAGCCCGAGCATTTCCAGCTGCATCAGTTCCGCTGCCATGGCGCTTCGTGCAATACCGCTGTGGTACTGCAATTCGTCTATATCCAGCTGGGGATGCGCGGATAATATATCCAGGATGCCCTGCTGGGAAGGCGCCAGGGAATGGAACAACCTGCTTTGCACCACAGGTTTTGCGGCAGGAGCGGCGGGCCGCCAGTCCAGCATGCGCAGCACATCTTCCGGACTGGTCACCAGGGCCGCTTTGTTTTGTTTCACCAGGTCGAGGCAGCCGGCCGAGCAGCTATCGCCAACACGGCCGGGAATGGCCAGCACATCGCGGTTGTAGCTGCCCGCTATATCAGCTGTGATGAGCGAGCCGCCGGTGCTGCCGCTTTCCACTACCAGCAGCGCGTCGCAAAGCCCCGCCACGATGCGGTTGCGCCGGGGAAAGTTTTGCCGGTTCAGCTCGGCACCGCTGCTGAAGTCGGACAGCAATCCGCCCGTTTCCAGCATCTGTGCCGCAATCCGGGCATGTGCCGCAGGGTACAGCCGGTTCAGCCCGTGCGCCAGTACGCCGATGGTAGGCAGCCCGTTCCCGATCGCGGCCTGGTGCGCGGTAATGTCAATGCCGTAGGCCATGCCGCTCACAATGGTAATGCCATGCGGCGCAAACGCCTGTATGAACTCCCGGCAAATATCGCTACCGTATGCTGTTGGCCGCCGCGTGCCTACAATACCAAGCACTTTTTCGGGCTGAAGGCTGCCCTTGCCTTTATAATACAACAGCACCGGGCTGTCATAACAATGTTTCAACCTGGCCGGATAATCTTCATCCGTAAAAAATACAGGCCTGATGTGATGCCGCTGCAAAAAACGCGCTTCCGCCTCCACACGGTAAAAATCACGGAAATTTTTAATCGCTGCCGCTTTAACGGCGCCGATGCCGGCAACGCTTTCCAGCTCGCGCCTGCGCGCCTGGAAGATCGCGGTAGCTGAACCAAAAATTTCCAGTAGTTTTTTCGCCGCCACATCTCCCACAAGAGGCAAAAATGTAAGCGCAATACGGTAGTGAAGCTCTTCGCGCATGGGTTAACAATTTTCTCTAATTTACACCAAATTACCCGGTCTTTTTTCAAATCCACCCATTCATTTTATCCACACAGAAAACATCGTATATGCGTTATAGTTACCTGCTTATCGTATCGGCATTTTTCGCCTGCAAAACCCCGCAACCGCTGGCCATTGCACAGCCCGCGATCGGAGGCCCCGCCTGGGCCGCCCTCTGGCAGCAGCGTGCGGCGGAGTATAAGGCCTTATGCCTGCAAGCCTACCGGATGGCAGGCGAACGGGTGGAAGTAATGAGCCACCAGCAAACACTGCGGCCCCGCGCCATTGTGACGGACATCGATGAAACGGTGCTGGACAACAGTCCATACACCGCCAAAACAACCCTTGAAGGAAAAACCTGGAGCCAGAGCACCTGGGAAGAATGGACCGCCAAAGCCGCCTGCGACACAGTGCCCGGCGCGCCTTCTTTCTTTAAATATGCCGCGGAAAAAGGTTTCACCATCTATTACGTCACCAACCGCCTGGAAAGCGAACGAGCAGCCACGCTGAAAAATTTGCAGCGCTATAATTTTCCTTTTGCAGACAACGAGCACCTCATACTCTCGTCCGGCAATTCAAATAAGGAAGAACGCCGCGACGCGATCGCAAGGAAATATGAGATCGCTATGCTGGTGGGCGATAACCTTGGCGACTTCGCGGAAGACTTCTATAAAAAAACACCGGCAGAGCGGAATGCCGCCGTAGAACGGCTGTACGACCAGTTCGGCGCGCGTTTCATCATGTTGCCCAACGCGATGTACGGTGACTGGCTCAGCGCGCTGGTGCCCAAAGGCGCGAATGCGGATAGTGCTTTGCGAAGCGCAATAAGAACGGAATAAAAAAAGCGCCCGCTTCCGGGGCGCTTTTCATTTATAGGTTATTCTTCCAGCAACCCGAACTGTGTGAGGTGATGCCGGAAATGTTTTTGATGGAACCGCAACCAGCCTTCGTAATCCAGCGGCCCGAATACCGGGTGCGTGGAAGTACGGCCGGGAGAAGTGGTGTACACGTGGTGGAAATGCGCCAGGCCCTCATGCAGCGACCGTATCGCGCTATCGAGATCAGGATGCGTAAGGGTTGTATTCCTGAATGCCGGGTTTTCGATCATTTTTTGCAGCGGCTTGTCTGTTTCCAGCCAGCGGAGCAGCTTTGGAAGCATTTCTTCCGGCGAGACCACCGCCAGTTCATGATCACCTGCGGAGTGGCGCACGATACCGTCCAGGTGTTCGACCATCTGCTGTGCATGCATGCTGCCCCATTTCGGCGGCGTACCGGGCTGCAATTCTTCGAGGATGGCGGCCAGTGTGGCGGGTTGAGACAAAGGGAATAACGCGATCATGCCGGCAATTTATTACAAACTGATCACTTTCAGCTCGGTGCGCCTGTTTTGCGCGCGGCCTGTTTCGGTATCGTTGCTGTCTATCGTCTTGCTTTCGCCATATCCTTTTGCTTTCAGGCGTTCGGGCTGAATGCCATGCTGAACAAGGTATTCCACTACAGACTTGGCGCGGTTCTCAGACAGCTGCTGGTTGGCTGCGTCGCTGCCCACGTTATCCGTATGGCCGCTGATCTCCGCAACCATCGTCGGGTTTTCTTTCAGCAGGGCCACCAGTTTATCCAGCTCGGTGGCCGAAGCAGGGTCCAGCGTGAATTGGTTGGAAGGGAAGAAAATATTCCGCAACACGGCCACTGCATTAGGCTCCAGCGGTGTCAGCGGGATGTTTTTCTCGAAGGGCTGGCCTGTGTTTGCTTCTTTCAGCGAGAAATTGTCGGAATAAAAAAGATACCCCTTGCGGTTCACTGAAAATGCATAGTCTTTACCGGTAGGCAGCGGCACGAGGTAATCGCCGTTGTCGTTGCTGCGGATGGTGGCAACGGTGAGCTTGGTGGCAAGATCGATGAGGTCGAGGCTGGCTTTGAGGCGGGCATTGGTTTTGGCGTCGTACACATAACCTTTGAGGTAAAGTGTGGGCATGGGCCGCGCGCTTTCGTAGAGCTCAAAGCTGTAAATATCCAGCGAGCCTTTGGAATCCGAACGGTCTGAAGCATAATACGCCGTTTTGCCGTCGGCCGCAACGGTCAGGCTGCCTTCCTCTTCGATGGTATTGATAGGGTAACCCAGGTTTACCGCGGGGCCCCAGCCGCCGTCAGCCTGTTTGCGCGAGTAGAATATATCCAGCCCGCCAAACCCGGGATGCCCGTCTGACGCGAAGAACAGCGTCTGCCCGTCCGCATGCAGGAAAGGCGTTGTTTCGCGCCCGCGGGTATTGATCTGCGGGCCGAGCCTTTCGGCCGGGCTCCATTGCCCTGCGGCATTGCGCACGCTCACAAAAATGTCCGCTCCCGCATCATGCGTTTCCCGGGTGAAATAAAGCGTTTGTTTATCGGGCGAGAGGCATGGCTGGGATTCCCAGGACTCTGTATTGATGGCGGGGCCGATATTCTTCGGCGGCTGCCAGCCTTCGGGCGTTTTAATGGAATAATAGATGTCGCAGCTGCCGCGGCCGTTCGGGAAGTCGCAACCGGTGAACACGAGCATTTCCCCATCCTGCGAAATATTCTGTGCGCCTTCGTTGAAAGCGGTGTTCACAGGTTCGCCCATATCGCGGCTGGCCTGCCATTGCAGGCTGTCGCGGTCCGAAATAAAAAAATCCTCGTTGCGGCCGCGTACACGTCGGGTATATACGAGGGTTTTACCATCTATGGTGGGCGAGGGGAAATATTCAGGGTCGGGGGAATTGATCCGGTCCCCGAGGTTCTGCGGCTGGAAAGGCACGGGCTGGGTGGTGACGGCGAATTCCATATTCTTCTTCAGCTGCTGGGCTTTGGGAGAGGGATTCTTCGCGGTCTGCATATAATCCGTGAGCGTGGCCAGCGCTTCTTTGAACTGGCCGTTGCCTGCCAGCGCGCGGGCGTAGGAGGGGCGTATGGAACGAAACCCGTTGGAATCCAGCTTTTCCAGCTGCGCAAAGGCTTCCAGCGCGGCGGGATATTGTTTCATGGCAATATAGGTAAGGCCCAGCTGACCGTAAGCATCAGGAAAGGTGGGACTTTCTTTGATCGCTTCTTTGAGGAGCCTGACAGCGTCGTTGTATTGGTAGATCCGCATGGCGTCCATGCTTTGCTCGAACAGGGCCATTGCTTTTTTTTCGGCCTTGCCGGTCTTTTGCGCCATCAGCGGCAGGCTGGCCAGGCAGCAGAGGAGTAACAGGAGTTTCTTCATAGTTGTTGCTAAATAACGAAAAAAGGAGGGTATTTATGATAAGCAGCTTATCTTCTTCATCCATGTTACGGTTGTTGAAGTGTGCGACGCAACGGCGGCCGGGAAGGGGAGAGCTGCCGGCTGCCTTATCTTCCGGGCTTTTAATCAGGGAACGTTGATGTACTTGTGTATCTGCAGCGATATCTGCCACTGCGGGTTATCTTTCACATAGTCAACGATCAGCGGCGTCATTTCCGCGGCGCGGCTCCATTCGGGCTGGAGGTACAGCCTGCATTGTTTATTCATAAGGGCAGCGTATTTCTCCGCCCAGGCAAAGTCGGACTTATTGTAGATAATGATCTTCAGTTCATGCGCTTGCCTGCAAACCTCGTCCAGCGGGGCTTTGAACTTCTTGGGGGAAAGCGTGATCCAGTCCCAGCTGCCGCTTATCGGCGAAGAGCCGGATGTTTCGATATGATTGCGGAAACCTGCTTTGTGCAAGGCTTTGGTAAGCGCGTCGAGGTTATGCATGAGCGGCTCGCCGCCGGTGATAACGGCTATACGGCCGGGATTGGCGGATGCTTCATGGACGAGCGTCGAAATTTCCACCTGCGGATGTTTGTCCGCATCCCAGCTCTCTTTCACGTCGCACCATACGCAGCCCACATCGCAGCCGCCGAGGCGGATGAAATACGCGGCTTTCCCCTGGTGAAATCCTTCACCCTGGAGGGTGTAGAAAGATTCCATCACGGGCAGCGCTGCTGTTTGTATGATGGTGGACTGCATAATGCAAAGGTAGCTTAAAATCAGTTCTGGTTGCCTTTCTGGCCAATGGCGGCGTGATAGGTGTTCTTCAGCAATGCCGCGATGGTCATGGGGCCTACGCCGCCGGGAACCGGTGTGATGAAGCTGCATTTGGGCGCTACTTCAGCGTAGTTCACATCTCCGACCAGGCGGAAACCGCTCTTTTTGCTGTCATCCGGCACGCGGTTGATACCCACGTCTATCACTACTGCGCCTTCTTTCACCATATCGCCGGTCACGAAATCGGGGCGGCCGATGGCTGCCACTACAATATCCGCCTGCAGGCAAAGTTCCTTCAGGTTGTGCGTATGGCTGTGGCAGAGGGTTACGGTGCAGTTGCCGGGATTGGCGTTGCGGCTCAGCAGGATGCTCACGGGTGTGCCTACAATGTGGCTGCGGCCGATCACGACGGCGTGTTTGCCTTTGGTGTCGATGTTATAATGTTCCAGCATCAGCATGATGCCGAAAGGAGTGGCAGGTATGAATGTGGGAAGGCCGGCCACCATTTTGCCCACGTTCATGGGGTGGAAACCGTCCACGTCCTTGCTCGGGTCTATGGTATTGATCACCAGCTCTTCGTTGATGTGCTTCGGCAGGGGAAGCTGCACCAGGATGCCGTCTATATCCACATTTTCGTTGAGCATGTTGATATGGTCCAGCAGGTGTTTTTCTGAAATGGTATCCTCGAAGCGGAGAAGGGTGGAATTGTAGCCGATCTCTGCGCAGGATTTCACCTTAGACGCAACATAGGTTTCGCTTGCGCCGTTGTTGCCCACCAGGATGGCGGCCAGATGGGGCACTTTTTTGCCCTGGGCTTTCAATTCAGCCGTTTTAACGGCCAATTGATCTTTAATTGCCTGTGAAGTGAGTTTGCCGTCTAAAATTTGCATGCGCAAAGGTAATGAAAAATGACGGACAAATGGAAAGGGACTGCCCTAGCCCGGGCAGTCCCTTTAAACTTGATTGGTAAATGAACGTAGGAATCTAAAAAGGAATTAATAAAGGCAATTAAACTTTCGGCGCGGCTTCCAGGATCTCCGGATCGGCTTTGCCGGCATATTTTTCGAAATTCTTTACAAATTGTGCCGCGAGGTCTGCAGCTTGTTTGTCGTATGCCCCGCCGTCTGCCCAGGTGTTGCGCGGGTCCAGTATTTCCGCGGGTACGCCGGGCACTGCTTCAGGGATGGCTACGCCGAACACTTCGTGGATCTTATAAGCAACTTTGTCCAGCTCGCCTTTCAGCGCGGCGGAGATCATGGCGCGGGTAAAGCTCAGCTTGATGCGGTTGCCGGTGCCGTAAGGCCCGCCCGTCCAGCCGGTGTTGATCAGCCATACGTTCACGTTGTGCCTGCGCATTTTTTCACCGAGCATCTGCGCGTAACGGGCAGGGTGCAGGGGAAGGAAAGGGGCGCCGAAACATGCGCTGAACGTGGATTTCGGTTCGGTGACGCCAGCTTCCGTTCCGGCTACTTTTGCGGTATAGCCAGAGATGAACTGGTACATGGCCTGCCCGGGCGTAAGCTTTGAAACAGGCGGTAGTACGCCATAGGCATCGCAGGTGAGGAAGAAGAGGTTTTTCGGCGTAACGCCTACTGACGGCTCTTTGGCGTTGTTGATGTAGTGCAGGGGATAAGATACGCGGGTGTTTTCCGTGATCTTTTTATCTGCATAGTTCACCGTATTGGTGCCGGGGAAGAAGCCGGTGTTTTCCAGCAGCGCACCATCGCGGATGGCATGGAAGATGGCCGGTTCTTTTTCCTCGCTGAGGTCGATGGTTTTTGCATAGCAGCCGCCTTCGAAATTGAAGATGGAAGAGGGCGTCCAGCCGTGCTCGTCATCGCCGATGAGCTTGCGGTCGGGATCTGCGCTGAGCGTGGTTTTGCCGGTGCCGCTGAGGCCGAAGAACACAGCGGTGTCCCCGTTTTTGCCTTCATTGGCGGAGCAGTGCATGCTCAGTACGCCTTTGGTGTGCGGCAGCAGGTAGTTCAGGATGGTGAACACGCCTTTTTTGATCTCGCCGGTGTAGGCTGAGCCGCCGATGATGATCATTTTTCTGGTGAAGCTCACCACTGCGAAGTTGTGCTGGCGGGTACCATCCGCCGCAGGGTCCGCATGCAGGCCGGGCGCCTGTATCACGGTCCAGTCGGGTTCATAGCTTTCCAGTTCTTCTTCCGCGGGGCGGATGAACATGTTGTAGGCGAACAGGCTGGCCCAGGGCGTTTCCGTGATCACACGGATGTTCAGGCGGTACTCAGGATCTGCGCAGGCCTGGCAATCCCTTACCCAAACGGGTTTGCCGCTGAAGTAACGGGTGATCTTCCGATAAAGCCTGTCAAAATTTTCGGGGGCGAACGGCAGGTTGAAGTCGTTCCAATTCACGGTATCAGCGGTGATACTGTCTTTTACGATGAATTTGTCTTTGGGAGAACGGCCGGTGAACTCTCCGGTGTTGACCACCAGGGCTCCGGTATCGCTCAGGCAGCCCTGCTTCAGTACAAGGGTCTGCGCTGCCAGATCATCCGGGGAGAGTTGGTAATGTAGGTTGGCTATGTTCTCTATGCCCAATTCCCGCAATTCCCTGAGTGTATCTCTAACACTGCTGATTTGCATAAAGAAAGATTGTTTTGGTGTATTGGCAAAACTAGGACTTTTTTGATACTATCAAATTTTATGGGTGTTACAACCTTTAAATTTATAGGAATTTCTATTTTTGCCCTATCATTTTTAGAAATTATTTAATTGCATCGATTCCAATTTGCCGGAAAATCAAAGGAACTCGTGAATAATTATTTGTTAATACAGCACCGGTTTGGGGTAATGCAGTATAACTTTTGTGTTACTGTCCCCTGCTGTGCTGCAAAGCGCTTGTTTTTGCGGGTTCCTGATTTTCCGGTAAGTTTGATCCTCCAAGACAAAAAAATCATCAATGAAGTACCTGCCACTCGATCAGAAGATCTTTATCAAAAACCGGGCACGGTTTACCGCGAAAATGCAACCGGATTCCATTGCCATTTTTAATTCCAACGACGAACTGCCCACCAATGGCGACGCACTTCATCCTTTCCGTCAGAATGCCGACCTGTACTGGCTTACCGGGATAGACCAGGAAGATACCATGCTGGTGCTCTATCCGGACAACCCGGATCCCAAATACCGCGAAGTGCTCGTACTGGTGCGCCCCAACGAGCTGAAGGAAAAATGGGACGGCCACCGCTTCCGCCGCGAAGAAGCACAGGCAGTTTCAGGCATCGAGACCATCGTATGGCTGGACAGCCTGGATGCGCTCCTTCAGCCCTGGATACACGAAGCAGCCAATATTTACCTGAACAGCAATGAAAATAACCGCAAAGCCAACCTGGTGCCCGTGCGAGATTACCGCTACGCCCAGGAGCTGCGCAGCCGTTACCCGCTTCACAACTTCCTCCGCTCCGCCCGCATCCTCAAAGAACTGCGCGCAGTAAAAACGGAGGAAGAAATAGCAGTGATGCAAACAGCTATCGACATCACCGAAAAAACTTTCCGCCGCCTGCTGCAGTTCATCAAACCCGGCGTATTCGAGCATGAGATCCACGCCGAAATACTGCACGAGTTCCTTCGCAACCGCGCTACCGGAGAGGCTTACGGCTCCATCATCGCCTCGGGCGACAGGGCGCGCACCCTCCACTATGTTAGCAACAACCAGGAGTGTAAAGACGGCGAGCTGATCCTGATGGACTTCGGCGCTGCCTACGGCGGATACAATGCAGACCTTACCCGTACCGTGCCGGTGAACGGCAAATTCACCCCGCGCCAGCGCGACGTGTACAATGCCTGCCTGCACCTGCACAACTACGCCAGATCCATCCTCAAACCAGGCATCACCATCAGTAAATACCATGAAATGGTAGGGGTTGAAGCGGGGAAAGAATTCGTCAAACTGGGGCTGCTGACGGACGCGGACATTAAGAACCAGGACCCTGAGTCGCCCGCTTACCGCAAATATCTCTATCACGGCATTTCCCATCACCTGGGCGTGGATGTGCACGACCTCGGCCCTTCTTTCTTTCAGCCTGTCCCTGACGGGGCAGTGCTCACCGTGGAGCCGGGCATTTACATCGAAGAAGAAAAAATGGGCATCCGCATAGAGAACAACATTTGGGTGAAATCCGGCGGCAACGTGGACCTGATGAAGAACATCCCCATCACGGCAGATGAAATTGAAGCCCTGATGAAGAAATAATTTTCGCTGAACGAATGATACCGGGCCGGCCAAAGAGTATAACACTTCCTGGCCGGCCTTTTTTGCAACGCTTCGGGGGAAGATCGCCGGGAAAAATGTATAACTTGCCTCCGCTGAAGAAAATCCGATCAATGAAACAGATTCCCAATATCCTTACACTTTCCAATCTTTTTTGCGGTGCGCTGGCCCTCATTTTTATTTTGCATGCGCCGGAATACATCGCGGAGTTCAACGGCTCCACGTACACCGTCACCAATCCCGAGCCTATATATTGGGCTTCCGGCCTGGTGGTGCTGGCCGGCATCATCGATTTTTTTGACGGATTTGTGGCCCGTTTGCTGAAAGTGGCTTCCCCGCTGGGCCGGGAGCTGGATTCGCTGGCAGACGTGGTGACGTTCGGCGTAGTGCCGGGCATGATCCTTTTCCGGCTGCTGCGCAGCGCCTACCTGCAAACCCCCGACGTGTTCGACGTTTCTTACTTCAACCTGGCCCCGGCCTTGCTGGTGCCCTGTTTCGCCGCATACCGCCTTGCCGTGTTCAACCTGGACACCCGGCAGAGCGAACATTTCATTGGGGTGCCCACCCCGGCGGTAGGCTTCCTGGTGGCTTCATTCCCGCTCATCGTGCTCTACAACCCGTTTAATCTCGCGCCTTTGTTCGGGAACGTCTGGATACTGTACGCCATCATCGCTGTGCTGTGTTACCTGATGGTGAGCTCCCATCCCATGATCAGCCTGAAGTTCAAGAACTTTTCGGTGAAAGACAACTGGCCCCGTTTCCTGCTGGCGCTGCTTACCGTTGCCAGCATTCCCGTGCTGAAGTATGCCGCCGTGCCATTTGTGTTCATCGTATACGTGGGGCTCTCCCTGGTTGTGCCTCCAAAGGCCAGCCATGGCTGATCTTCGAAATTGGTAAACCGGAATTCGTAATAAATTGCTAGGTTTGCGTCTAAATTTTTTAGAAAAATGACATTTACTGCGCATATCAACGTGATGCCGTTGAAGGAACTGCTGGACCCTCAGGGTAAGGCCGTATTGGGCGGATTGAAGAACCTGGGCCTCGGAAATGTACACGACGTACGCATTGGCAAACATATTACCCTGCAAATTGAAGCTTCCAGCCGCGAAGAAGCGCAGCAGATAGCTGAGAACGCCTGCCAGAAACTGCTGGCCAACCAGGTAATGGAATTTTACGAAGTTAATATCCAATAAAATTGTCGCGGCTCTACCTCATTCCTTCACCCATCGGCAACCTGGCGGATATCACCTACCGCGCCGTGAAAGTATTGGAGACCGTGGAGCTGGTGCTGGCGGAAGATACCCGTACCTCGGGCGTTCTGCTGAAGCACTACAATATCAACAAGCCTGTAACACCTTATCATCAGCATAATGAACATAAGGTGTTACAGCATCTTGTGCAGCAGCTGCAAAGCGGCAAACAAATGGCCCTGCTCACGGATGCGGGCACGCCGGGCATTTCCGACCCGGGTTTCCTGCTGGTGCGGGAATGCATCCGCGAAGGCGTGCCGGTGGAATGCCTGCCGGGCGCCACAGCCTTTGTGCCCGCGCTGGTGAACAGCGGCATCCCCATGAACCGCTTTGCCTTTGAAGGTTTCCTTCCTCCCAAAAAAGGCCGCCATACTTTACTCACACAACTCTCCACGGAAGAACGGGCCATGGTGTTCTACGAATCCCCTCACCGCCTCGTGAAAACGCTCGAAGATTTTATTCAATACTTCGGCCCTGAAAGGCAATGCTGCGTGTCGCGCGAGCTCACCAAAATGTTCGAAGAGAACAAACGCGGCACTTTGCAGCAGGTGCGCGACCACTTTAATGAAAAAGGTGTGAAAGGAGAGATCGTGATCGTCGTGGAAGGATATGCCGGTTAACATTTGCAGGTTAAATTTGCAAACGCATCCATTGAAATTTTTTGCAGATTGAATTTTATTACCTAATATTACAACGAGCATTCAGTAGAATTTAGAATAGTAGCATATACCCCAAAGAAAAAAAGAGCATCACAAGATTCTGACAAAAAGAATAGCATAACCCCGGTTTCAATTAACATATAGCAGGACCCCATAAATCTTAAATCAATGATTGATCAGGTATTGAGCGCAATCATTAGTAAGCTGAACACGTATATCGGTACCCTTGATCCCGAAGTAACGCCCGGGAACATTTCCTTTGCCGATGCTTTCCAGGATACGCCTTCGCAAAACCTGACCGATAAGATCGTGGTGTCTGTTGTGAACATCCAGCAGGAAGAAAGCCTGCGCAACATCCCTTTCCGCCGCACTGTGCATGTAGCCGGCTTACCCCAGGGAGTGGAGCAGCAGGGTGAAATTTACCTGAACGTGTATGTACTGTTCAGCGCCAATAAAAACAATTACCTGACAGCGTTGCAGCGCATTTCACAAGTGATCGCATTCTTCCAGCGGCAATTCGTTTTTACCCCGGCGGATACGCCCGTGCTCACGGCCCTGAACCTGAACAAGCTCATCTTCGACCTGTACAGCACGCGCTTTGAGGAGCTGAACCAGTTGTGGAGTATGATGGGAGGGAAGTACATTCCTTCCGTTATCTACAAAATGCGCATGGCCGTGATACAGGATGCACCGGTGAGCGGCGCCGGCATTATTACAGAGATCAATTTACAATCCCAGTTACTGAGTACACAAACTGAATAGCATTCCGTTATGGAAAAAATTGTTTGGAGATACACCCCCGAATTCAGGATCAGCATCCGTGTGAACGGCAATGATCCGGGAGAAACCTTCCGCCTGCGCCCTTCCCCGGCCAGCGCCGAAATGATCCGTAATTACGGGCTGCTCACCAGGGCAGTGCCCGGCGGGCTGGTGGCGTATATGAAACAACACCATAACGGCATCGCATGGGTGCCCGCGGCGCCTATCACACAGCCCATACTTTTTTCTTTCTGGCTTATGCTTGCGAACGGCAGGCCTTTCCCGTCGATAGATTTTTTTGAGCAGGGTACGCAGCAATTGGGAAGAAAAATATTCTATGCAAACAATCTCTCCGCTGCCGGCGCTATCGATGCGAACCTGGCCGCCAACACGGTGGTGCTTACCGCAGCCGCTGCGGCGGGCAACGCGGAACGCGGCGCGCTGAGCGGCTTCCTGCTCTCCAAACATGTAACGCCGGGCGCGTTTACGCAGATAAGAGCCGGGAAGATCGCGGCAGGCGGGCCTGTCAGCTTTACGCTCAACAATCCGATTGCCGCAACACAGGAAACGGTGGGACTGGACCTCCGGCTGCTGCCCAAAGGCGCGTATGTAGTGCGGCTGGAAGGGGGAAGCCCTGTGGAGGAACGCGTGGTGTTCGACCAACAGGCTGCGGGCGGAGAAGTGAGCGGTATGATCGACCTGTATAAAAATGCATGGCATATGGCTCCCCAGCCACGGGAATACACGATTAACTTTTTAAGTACTTGATTAAACCTTTCACAAATGTTAAATCTAGCTAACCTCAAAACACCCGGCGTATATATCGACGAGGTGCCCAAGTTTCCGCCCTCCGTGGCGCAGGTAGAAACGGCCATTCCCGCATTTATCGGGTACACCCGTTTAACCACCCTCAATGGGGAATCCCTCATCAACAAACCGGTGCGCATCACCTCGCTCGTGGAATATGAAGCCATTTACGGCGCCCGGCTGGAAACATTCACGGCCGCGGCGAACACCGTTGCCGGCGTGAACGTGGTGGCTACCCCGCCCGCTGCGCCAGTGGCCCTGTACAGGATGTACTATTCCCTCCAGATGTATTTCTCCAACGGCGGCGGCCCCTGCTACATCGTTTCTATCGGAGCTGACACTACCACCCCCACCACTTTGCTGAATCACACCGCCGGGCTTACCGCCATTGGTAAGGAAGATGAGCCTACGCTGCTGGTATTTCCCGATGCGCTGTCGCTTCCCCGCGGCGATTTTTATAACCTCTACGCCCTTGCCCTGGCACAGTGCGCGGACCTGAAAGACCGCTTCGCCATCATCGACGTGTTCAACGGCCACCTGGACTACACCATTCCCGCCGGGGACAATGTGATAGACGACAACACCAACGGTTTCCGCACGCTCATCGGCACCAGCAACCTTCCTTACGGCGCAGCGTATTACCCGCAGCTGGAAACATCGCTTTCGTTCAATTACAACGAAGAAGCGGTGGCCATCACCGGAACGCTCAACGGCGCGCCGGTGGTAGCCAACTCGGTGCTGCGCATTTTTGAGCCCGCCAATGCGGCGGACGAAGCGCGTTCGCTGTACCATGTATCCAACAAACTATACCACGACATCAAAAATACCATTACCGCCATGCCCCTGGTATTGCCGCCCAGCAGCGCGATAGCTGGTATCTATGCCCAGGTGGATGGTACGCGCGGTGTATGGAAAGCACCGGCCAACGTAAGCCTCCGCTTCGTGCGCCGCCCGATGGTGTCTGTAGACGATGCTTCGCAGGAAAACCTGAATGTGCATACCACCGGCAAATCCGTGAACGCCATCCGCACCTTCAGCGGCAAAGGCGTGCTGGTATGGGGTGCCAGAACGCTTGCCGGCAACGACAACGAATGGCGTTATGTGAGCGTGCGCCGCTTCTTCAACATGGTGGAAGAATCCACTAAAAAAGCCACCGAGCCTTTTGTGTTTGAGCCGAACGATGCCAACACCTGGGTGAAGGTGCGCGCGATGATCGAGAACTTCCTCATCCTGCAATGGCGCGCTGGCGCGCTGGCCGGCGCAAAACCGGAGCATGCGTTCTACGTGAGCGTTGGCCTTGGGCAGACCATGACCGCGCAGGACATCCTGGAAGGCAGGATGATCGTGGAGATAGGCATGGCGGTTGTGCGCCCTGCAGAGTTCATCGTGCTCCGCTTCAGTCATAAAATGCAGGAATCTTAATCATTAATCTGAACGATCATGGATTATAAAACCCCGGGCGTATTTGTGGAGGAATTGCAGCTCATTCCGCCTTCAGTAGCCTCTGTTGCCACGGCCATACCGGCCTTCATCGGCCACACGGCCATCACGGCAGACGCCAAAGGCGCCACCCTGGTGAACGTGCCCGTCCGCATCACCTCGATGCTGGAATACACCGCCGTTTTCGGAGGCGGTTATTCCCCCGCTTCTTATTCGATCAGAACGGACGCGCAGTTTAATATCACCAGGGTAACACCGGTGAATGGCAGGCGCTACCACCTCTTCGACGCCATACAGCATTACTTCGATAACGGCGGCGGCCCCTGCTACATCGTGACCGTAGGCGATTACGCTGCGGACATTATTCTGGGTACCGCCACCACCGGCCTGCTGGGCGGCCTGCGCTCGCTCGAAAAAGTGGACGAGCCCACGTTGCTCGTTTCGCCGGACAGCGTTTCCCTTCACCTGCCGGACGGGTCGCCAGATTACATCAATGGCGGCAATTTCCACCAGGCGGTGATAGAACAATGCGCGCGGCTGCAGGACCGATTCGGCATCCTGGATATGCTGGGCGGAGGGCTTGCGCTCGGTCATGCCGACAATCCCGTTCTCCGCTTCCGCAACGGTGTGGGCACCCAGGAAATGAAATATGCCGCAGCATATTATCCCTGGCTGCAAACATCTTACCTGAAAGACGTCAGCTTTTCACAGCTCAATATCGTGGACAATGCAGATGTGGCCGTTCCTCCCGCTACTATCAACACCATGACCGGCAACCCGGCGCTGGATGTGCTGGTAACGGATCTGCGGGCGCGGTTGCTGGAAGAGAACCGGGTATTTGGCAAGATCCCGTCTCCGGTGCTGAACCGAAGCAATTACAACCCAATGTCCGTCCACTTCACAAGGTTGCGGCAGGAGGTAATGACCGCTGGCAACGCCGCGCAGGCCCGCACTAACTTCGCTGCCCTCATCAAATTCGTGCGCGACCTGGCGCTTTCGCTCCGCGACCTGGAAGACGACGCCGGCAACTCTCCCTCCATGATCAATGTGATCGCGGGGCTTAAAGTCAATCTTGCCTTACGGACGCAGTTCGTCAGCCTGATCGCTTTCGAGAAAAACCAATTTGTAAGGTCGTCTATAGCCGCTGCCCGGTCCCAGGCGAACGTAGACACAGACTACGCACTGCTCAATACACAGGGCTGGGTGTTCGGCGTGGCCATCAACACGATCGGCGCGAACGGCAACAACTTCGATGGAGGTACGGTACAGGCCACGGCGATCAACGCCGCCAATTCCCCCCTGCTGCAAACCGCTTTCGAAACGATCTCCGGCGCGTATGTCGCTATCCTGCAGGACGCCATCTTCAGAACGGATCAGGCGCAACAGCAACTATTCCTCAAACATCCTTTTTTTAAAGCCGTGTACGAACGCGTGCGCGTGGAAATGAGCCTGCTGCCGCCTTCAGGCGCAGTGGCCGGTATCTATGCAGCTACGGACCGTTCGAGAGGCGTGTGGAAAGCGCCTGCCAACGTGAGCCTCCGCTCGGTGGTAACGCCAGCTTACAAACTCAACGACCAGGAGCAAAGTTCGCTTAATGTGCATGAAACCGGTAAATCCATCAATGCCATCCGCGCTTTCACCGGCAAAGGCATCCTCGTTTGGGGCGCGCGTACGCTGGCGGGCAACGACAACGAATGGCGTTACATCAACGTGCGGCGTTTCTTCATTTACGTGGAAGAATCCACCAAAAAAGCATCCGAGCCATTCGTATTTGAAGGCAACGACGCCAATACCTGGGTACGCATCCGCGCAATGATAGAAAATTTCCTGACGCTGCAATGGCGGCAGGGCGCCCTGGCCGGAGCCACCACCAAACAGGCTTTTTACGTGAAAGTGGGGCTGAACGAAACAATGACCGCGCAAGACATTCTCGAAGGCAGGCTGATCGTGGAAATAGGCATGGCGGCCGTACGCCCCGCAGAGTTCATCGTGCTGCGCTTCAGCCACAAAATGCAGGAATCTTAATCACCATTGATAACTAACATCCAAAAACCATAAGTTATGGCGAATTATCCGCTTCCCAAATTCCACTTCCAGGTTGAATGGGGTGGTGCCAGCATCGGGTTCACAGAAGTATCCGGGCTGGACGTGCAGACCGATCCCATCGAATACCGGGACGGCGCGAACCCTGAATACGTGAAAACCAAAATGCCCGGCATGCAGAAGTTCAGCAACATCACCATGAAACGCGGCACATTCAAAGGCGACAACGAATTCTATTCCTGGTGGAACACCGTAGCCCTCAATACCATCGAGCGCCGCAACGTTACCATCAGCCTGCTCAACGAAAACCATGAGCCGGTGGTGGTATGGAAGGTGAAGAACGCCTGGCCCATCAAAGTGCAGAGCACGGACCTGAAGGCCGACGGCAACGAAGTAGCCATAGAATCCATTGAACTGGTACACGAAGGCCTGGTGATCCAAAACGAATAACGTATGTCTGCATTCGATACCCCGCAGGTCGGGTTCCATTTCCTGGTGCTGTTCGAAATACTGCCCCAGTTTCCCAACGATGTGCGCTTCCAGGAAGTATCCGGGCTAAGCGTGGACATCGAGATGGAAACGAAGCCGGAAGGCGGCGAGCACCGGTTCGTGCACAACCTGCCTGTGCGCACCAAGTACGGGGATGTAACGCTGAAAAGAGGCAAGTTCCTCGGCTCAGGCATCCTGCACTGGGCGAGGCAGGCGATAGACGAATTTAAATTCAAACCGAGCAACGTCATGATCTCCCTCATGAATGCCGATCACGTGCCGCTGTACAACTGGTACCTGATCAACGCCATTCCCAAAAAGCTGGAGGTCAGCGGCATCAACGCCGGCAACAACGAGATCGTGGTGGAAACGCTGGTGCTGTCGTACCAGTACTTCAAATACTACGACCCCGTAAGCGTGGCGCTCGACCTGGCCGCAGGGCTCACTGCTTCGGTAGACGTCAATATCAGCATCTAAAAAACATGCACACATGCCCATAGAAATCCGAGAACTGGTGATACGCGCACGCGTGGAGAACAGCCCGCAGACCTCGTCCGGCGGCAGCTCCGGCGGTTCGTCGCCCCAAAGGGGCATGAGCCCGGCCGATATGCAGCAGATCGTTGCCAGGTGTGCGGAGGAAGTCATGAAAGCGCTTAAACAACAAAAAGAAAGATAACCGATGTTGGACTCCTTATTTGGCACCGGCAAGCTTGAGAAGATGATCATCGTCGCCTTCAACCCTCCGCAGCAAGCGGGAGAAACGCCCGTGCTGAGCACAGCCGACGAGGACAAATACAGCGTGCAGGTGAACCCGGATAATTACACGATCAACTACCAGGTGAATTACGACCGCGCGCCTGCGCCCGGCAACTCCGGCAGCGACGCCAAATATGTGAGCACTTCGCCGCCCGCGCTGGAATTCACTTTCCTGTTCGACGGCACCGGCGTGATACCGCCGCCCGCAGGCCCGCTGGACAATGTGCCCATTGCAGGCGCCGTTGCCGGGCTGTTCAGCGGCGACGAACCGTACGATGTGACCAAAGAGCTGCAAAAGTTCGCCAAGGTAGTGTACACCTTCGACAGCAGCGGTCACTCGCCCCGGCGCGTGCAGCTCACCTGGGGCAAGCTCGTGTTCGAAGGCGTGCTCGGCAGCCTTTCGCTCAACTACAAACTTTTCGGGCCCGACGGTTCGCCGCTCCGCGTGGAAGCGCGGGCCACTTTCGAAGGTTCCATTTCCGATATGCTGCGCGAGCTGGAAGAGAACAAAAACTCGCCGGACCTCACGCACGTGCGCAAAGTAGTGGCGGGGGACAACATCCTGCTGATGAGCAACAATATCTACGGCACGCCGGCCTATTACATCGAAGTGGCGAAGGTGAACAAACTTTTCAATTTCAGGCAACTCAGGGAAGGAAAGGAGATCTTCTTTCCTCCCGCTAAAAAAACTAAACCATGAACGGAGCAGGATTATTACCGGTAGAGCAGGACATGGGCCTGGTGACCTTCACAGTGAATGTGAACGGCCAGCCCATACCCGGCGACATTCCCGTGTATTCCATTTCCGTTCACAACGAAGCCAACCGCATCCCTTCCGCCTGCATCGTGATCTCAGACGGCGATGCCGCGCTGGGGGACTGGCCTGTGAGTAACCAGGATCATTTTCTTCCCGGTAACGAAATAGAGATACTGGCCGGTTACCACATGGTGGATGAAATGATCTTCAAAGGCATCATCACCCGCCATTCCATCCGCGTGCGCCAGCAACGGTCCGAACTGGTGGTGGAATGCCGCGACAAGGCCGTGATGCTCACCATCGGCCGCAACAGCGCTTTGTACGAAGAAATGAAGGACAGCGATATCGCCTCCGCCATCCTCGACAAAGAAGGGCTGACCGGTGAGGTGGAAGACACGCCCGTTACCCATGCCGAAATGGTGCAGTTCGACTGCACGGACTGGGACTTCCTGGTAAGCCGCATCGAATCCGTTGGTTTTATCACGGTTGCGCACGATGGAAAAATAGACATCAAAAAACCACTGGTGGAATCCACTGCGCTGGCCACGCTGCGTTACGGCACGAACCTCATCGAGTTTGACGCGGAGATAGATGCCAACAACCAATATGGCAGCGTGAAAGCCCAGGCCTGGGACCCCGCCGGCCAGGCATTGCTGGAAGCGGAAAGCAACGACCCGGGCTGGACAACGCCCGGTGATCTTGATCCCGCTGAATTCGGCATCCCGCTCTTCACCGTGCGCCAGGCCGGCCGGATGAGCGAAGAAGAAGTGCAGAACTGGGCGGATGCCCGCGCGCTGCGCAGCCGCATGGCATTCATGTGCGGGAGGGCCAGGGTGCAGGGCTTTTCAAAAGCGCTGCCCGGCATCACCGTAGCGCTCGAAGGCCTGGGCTCGCGCTTCAACGGCATGGGCTGGGTGAGCGGCGTACGGCACGAGATCAGCTTCGGCAACTGGTTGTGCGACCTGCAGCTGGGCATGACGCCGGAGCTGCATACCGAAAAGTTTGAAGTGCAGGTTAAAGCCGCAGGCGCACTGTTGCCGGGCATCAACGGCCTCCACATCGGCATCGTGACCGCGCTGGAAGGCGACCCCGAAGGCGAAGGACGCATCAGGGTAAAAGTGCCGTCTGTGGACCTGGAAGGCGAAGGCACCTGGGCGCGCGTATCCACGCTGGATGCAGGCAGTTCCCGCGGCAGCTTCTTCCTTCCCGAGGTGGACGATGAGGTGATCGTAGGTTTCCTGGACGACGACCCGCGTTACCCCGTGGTACTGGGCGCCCTGCACAGCAGCGCAAAAGCATCGCCGCTCACCGCGGCGGACGATAACCACGAAAAAGGTTTCGTGACCCGCAGCGGCATGCGCATGCTTTTCAACGACGACAAAAAAACACTCACCATAGATACCCCCGGCGGCAACATGCTCGTGATGGACGAAGATGCGAAAGAGATCAAAGTGGAAGACCAGCACGGCAACAAGATCGTAATGTCGCAGGACGGTATCAGCATCGAAAGCGCGAAAGACCTGGTCATGAAAGCCTCCGGCAGCGTGAAGCTGGAAAGCTCCACCGGCTTTGAAGTAAAGGCCGGCACGCAGTTCAAGGCGGAAGGGTCGGCAGGGATGGAGATCAGTTCCAGCGCGAATACGGTGATCAAAGGAGCCATTGTACAGATAAACTGATCAATATGTCATTAGCAGCAAGAGTTGGCGATATGCACGTTTGCCCCATGGTAACGGGAACCGTGCCCCACGTGGGAGGCCCCGCATTGCCGCCGGGCGGCGCAACGGTGATGATAGGAGGAGTGCCCGCGTTGCGAGTGGGAGACATGTGCACCTGCACCGGTCCTCCGGATACCGTGGTAAAAGGCTCCGCCACCGTGATGATCGGCGGCATGCCCGCAGCGCGGCTGGGAGACAGTACCGCCCATGGAGGCACGATAGTGGCGGGTTGCCCGACGGTGATGATCGGCGGTTGAAGATTAAAGATTCAGATTGATGAATAGAAGATGTTGAAAGCCCGTTTGAAATTACATGTTTGAAGACTGTTCAGCGTTCCCCGAATTGAAAAGAAAGTTTGTTGTGCGCCCCGATTGAATATTGAAGACCGAAAGAACTAAAATTTGTTTTGCGATGCCCCAGGAAAATGCTTTTCTCGGAAGAGGATGGAGCTTCCCGCCCGTCTTTTCCAAACTCGACAAAGAAGTTAAAATGCTGGAAGCGGAAGAAGATATCCGCAGCAGCATCTCCCTGATCCTTTCCACGGAACTGGGTGAACGCGTTATGCAACCCGGATTCGGCTGGAAGCGGGACCGCTGGATATTCGAATCCCTCGGCACCACCACCGCCACCGCCATCCAGCATGAGATAAGGACAGCCCTCCTGCTGTATGAACCCCGGATAGACCTGAATGAAGTGAAGCTGCTGCCCGAAGACAGGGACGCCGGTAAAGTGAGCATACACGTGGATTATACCGTGAGAAGCACCAACAGCCGCAGCAACCTGGTATTTCCTTTCTACCTAACTGAAAAGTAACATGAGCATTACCAGTAAAAATATCTTTCAATACCTGCTGTCTACAGACGGCGTGAACCAGACTGCCCGCGTGCAGCCCGCGCTGGACCCCGGTACCGTGAAGATAGACGGCCGTACAACCAGCGAACTGGTACGCTTTGTACATCAGATGGCGGGGCAGATCAGGTATTATGACGAAAATAAAATGCCGCAGGGCGACTGGCAGGCATTTTTCGACCTGCTGAAGAACATGGGCGAAGCCGAGCTTCAGGCCTTCCTTACCAATACCCGCGACCTCAGTCCGCACCTGGCCCTGCTGTTGGCCTACCTCCGCGTATACGCCATCGCGCGGGACGATATGAACCAGCTCACCAAAAAACGACTGGACTATTATTACGAAGAAGTTCTTCAACTCAAAAGAAATCCCGCCACACCCGATAAAGTACACGTGCTGTTTGAATTGGCGAAGAACGCAGCGCCGCTGCTGGTAAACGCCGGCACCCTGCTCGACGGTGGAAAAACTGCCACCGGCCTGCCGTTGCATTACGCCCTGAACAACGACCTCGTGATCTCGCAGGCTGCCGTTGGCATGTTGCGCAGCAGCTTCACCGAATATTCCATCAACAACAAAGGCATCATATTTAAAGCGGACGATGCAACGCAGGTGCTGAACAACACGGCCACCGCCTTCAGGCCGTTCGGATCGCGGCAATTGTCCACACCGCAGGAATCGCAGCTGATGCAAACAGCGTCCCTTGGCTGGGCCGTGGCTTCGCCCAACCTCTTCCTTTCAGAAGGGAAAAGGGAGATCCTCATGAAAATGCGGCTCAAATCCGTTCCCGGTTTCAAACATCCTTTCCAGATCTTCACGCCTTTCTTCGAACCGCAGCTGACCACCGAAAAAGAATGGCTGAGAACCGGCATGGAAACCAAGGTGGAACTGAAACCCGACCTGCCCGTTCCCAACCAGTCAAACACTCTGCAGAATGATTTTACGCTCGAAGTGACCGTTACCCTGAACGAATCGCTGCCGGCCGTTACCGCTTACAACGAAGCCGTGCATGCGGCATCCTTCGGTACCGCCTGGCCTATAATGAGAGTGTTGCTGCTGCCGGATAGTTTCCTGATGGAGACCTTCAGGAATTTCACCGTGGAAAACGTAACCGTGGAAGTGAAGGTGACCGGGATGAAGAACCTTGTGCTGCAGAACGACCAGGCCATCCAGCCGTCAGACAAGCCGGTGCTTCCCTTCACCGCGCAACCGCTGATAGGTTCCAACTTTTACATCGGCAATTACGAGATCTTCAGCAAAACGCTGAAGTCGCTGAATATAAAGCTTGAATGGCAGGACGCGCCGGCGGATTTCGGTTCCCATTACGCCAACTACGGCAGCAATGAAGAACTGAGCGCCACGAGCTTCCATGTGGCGATAGACCTGCTCAGCAAACGCAACTGGAATACGCAACTGCTGCATACCTTCCCGATATTCGACGCGGGAAACACCGCCAATCCCAAAGACCTTACCATCAACGAATTCACCTTTTCGCTGAAAACGGCCAATGCGCCTTTTGTGCGCGATCCTTCGCTGCAGCTTGGCACAGGTTTCACCAATGCCGTGAACCAGGGATTTTTGCGCATGGTACTTACCGGCCCCACCAAAGAAGAGCTAGGCAACGTCACATCGGAAGCGCCTTTCGAAGCCTTTGGCCATAAAGCGTTTTCAGCCGCGTATACCAGGCAGGTAATCGCACTGAGCAAACATACCGGCAGCAGCGCTTCGGCGCCCAAGCTGCCGAAACCGCCGTACACGCCTACACTCAAGTCCGTTACCATGGACTACGCCGCGGCAGACACCTTCCGCCCGGATGCGCCCAACGGCATGGACCAGTTCTTTTTGCAGGACGTGTTTGGCCCGGCTGAATCGCAGAAGAGCGATACCACCCCGTTGATCCCCGCGCAGCCCGGTGACGGCGCGTTGTATATCGGCCTGCAAAATGCGAACGCGCCGCAATCCGTATCGCTGCTGTTCCAGGTAGAAGAGGGCAGCGTGGAGGGCGATGCTTTGCTGGACAGTAACGACCTGCAATGGAGTTACCTCGCCGGCCACCGCTGGCAGTCGGTTGCAGTGGCGGACATACTTGAAGAAAGCACCGGCGGCTTCCAGAAGCCCGGGATCATCAGGCTGAACATGGGGCGCGACGCTTCCCTTCAGCACAGCCTGATGCCCGCCGGCATGCGTTGGCTGCGCGTGCACGTAGCGGACAATCCCGGCGGAGCGGCCGCCATCAGCAAGATATTTACGCAGGCCGGCACGGCCACGCTGGTATTGCCGGGTACAGGAGCCGCAGGCTACGAAGCGCACCTGGCGCAGCCGCTGGCGCCCAATACCGTGAGTAAGCTGGTGCGTAAAGTGCCCGCGCTCAAAAAAGTAACACAACCTTACCCTTCATATGGCGGCCAGCATCCCGAAGCGGATCCAGCTTTTTACCGCCGCGTGAGCGAAAGGCTGCGGCATAAGAACCGCGCATCCACAGGCTGGGATTACGAACGGCTGATCCTCGAATATTTCCCTGAGCTGTTCAAAGTAAAATGCCTGCCGCATACCGATAACGAAGACTGGTTCAGGCCCGGCAACGTGCGCCTGGTAGTAGTGCCCGACTGGCGGCAACGGCCCACCGGAGACCCGCTTCAACCCAAGGTGAACCTCCAGCGCCTGCGCGAGATCGGCACTTTCATGAACGAAACATTCACTTCGCCTTTCGTAAAGCTGCATGTCACCAATCCCGTGTACGAAACACTGCTGGTGGATTGTAAAGTGAGCTTCCACCCTGAGTTCGATCCCGGGTATTACGCAGTGGTGCTGGAAGAAGAGATCAAAAAATTCCTCAGCCCCTGGGCTTACCGCGAAGGACAGGACATTATGTTCGGCGGCAAGCTGCATGCCTCTGAAATACTGGCATTCATTGAAGGGCGCGATTATGTGGATTTTATCGTGGACTTCGAGCTTTACCACCGCCACAACAGCAACATCGGTGGCGGTATCGGGGAGATGCAGATCGGCACCGACTTCATCATCGGCTTTTCACTGGAACCCTCCGTGTCCGATTCAGTGACGGGGCTGGGAGGCAAGGCCATCAACGTGGATTTCGTGATCGGCGAGCCGGTGGATGTAGCCGCGGCAACCAGGCCGGATACCATCCTGGTGTCCAACACCGCGCACCGCATCGAGGCATTGCAGGCGGGCGCGTCCGTTTGCCAGGGCACGCAGATCGGCATCGGGCAAATGATCATAGGACTTGATTTCATCATTATTTCATAATTGTTTAAAAACTTTCATCATGGCGGAACGTAGCAAAACCCATTTAAAACAGGAATTCAGAGATGGGGAACGCCCAACAGGAGCAGATTTTGGAGACCTCATCGATTCATTCATCAATAAGCTGGACGATTCAGTGACCGTTGACCCGGTGAACAGGAATCTCAACATTCCAGCCGGCCTCAACCTGGCGGACGCTACCGTGGGCAAACCCGGTACGCTGCGCTTCAACGCAGGCCAGGTACAATTTTTTAACGGCGCGGTATGGGGCCCCGTAGCCGGCGCCAGCGGCCCGTTCGCCTCCGTGGCCAACAGCGTGCACTTCGCTTACGGCGCCGGCAACATCGGCCTCGGCAATTTTGGAGTGCCGCCGGCGAACAGGCTGGATGTGAACCTGGCCAGCAACGAAGTGGCCGGCGAACGCGTGCGCTTCGGCACCGCGGTGATCAGCAACGGCCAGGGCGGCTCGGTGAACATGGCGCAGTTTGCCCACGTAAACCAGGCAACCGGCAATAACACCTTCGCTTTAAGGCAGGGGCCCAGCGGCGATGTGAACATCAACGCCCCGGTAGGCCAGCCCATCGCTTTCACGCATGGCCGCCTTACCCCCCGTATGCATATAGACCTGAACGGCATTGTGATCATAGGTACCAATGCAGTACTGCCCACCACAGACGGTACCCACCTGCTGCAGGTTGCGGGCCATGCTGCTAAATCAGTAGGCGGCGGCACCTGGTTCGCCGTTTCAGACGAACGCGCCAAACAGAACGTGCGCGACTTCGAGGACGGCCTGGAAAAACTGATGAAGGTGAGGACCGTACGTTTCAACTACAACGGCAAATACAACACGAACCCCGACCTGGAGGAGTTTGGCGTGATAGGGCAGGAGATCCGCGAGATATTCCCTTACATGACATCTACCGGCGCCATTACAGACGATGGTTCGAAAAAAGAGGAAGACCTGGTGATGTTCAACAGCAGCCCGCTGATCTTCGTAATGGTAAACGCCATACAGGAGCTGACACAGCGTGTTGCAGGCCTCGAAGCGCGCATCAAAAAACTGGAAGGAAAAAAATAACCGATGGACGAAGTAACCCACATCTTTGCCGGGCCGCCTGAGATGAAGAGCCAGGACTTTGCCTTTCTCCGTGAAGAAGGCCTGAAGCTCCTGCGTAGTGTGGCAGCCACCAGCTGGACGGATCACAACCTCCACGATCCGGGCATAACCCTGCTGGAAGCCTGCTGTTATGCCATCACCGAAATGGGCCTCAGGAGCGGCATGCCCATGCGCGACCTGCTGGCAAGCGATGCAAACGGCCGCCCGCAGGACTTCGTGACCGCGGCAAACATCCTGCCTGTAGCGCCAATAACCCAGAGGGATATACGAAAAATACTCATCGACCACCCGATGGTGCAGAATGCATGGGTATTCCCGCTGGAGTCTGAGCCGGCGGGCAAAATAAAGGTGCTGCTGGAATTTGCGGACAAACAGCTCAACAGCAACAATTTTGCCGTCACCGTGCTGCCGCTGCTGCTGGGGTTTGAAGTGGAAATAGATGTGGCCCTGCCTTTCTGGGACGAAGAAGAGGCCCGCCCTTTCAGCCAGGATGTGACCTTGCAGAACGTAACCTTCCAGGCTTTTGCCCCCGGCGTATTCTGGACGCCGATCGAAGGCACCACTTCCTGGTTCGCCCGCATCACTGTGCAATATCAGCCGCCGGTGGGGCCCGTGGCCAACCAGGACCTTACCGTGGTAGCGCAGATCAATACCCCGCTGGCGGACCCGCTTACGCAGATACCGCTGGTGCTGAACGAACTGTTGACCCTCATTGATACGCTGGGCGATAATTCCCCGGCAGACCAATCGGTGATGAAACAATACAACCGATGGGTAACCCGCGCCGGCAGTGCTGTACAGACCATCCAGCGGCATATGACCGCTTATCGCAATCTCTGCGAAGACTTCACGGCGTTCAAGGCCGTAAGGCTGCAAGAGGTGGCCGTTACCGCGAACATAGACGTGAATGCAGGCGTGATACTCGAAGAACTGCTGGCGGACATCCTGCTGAGCATCGACCGGTACATCACGCCGGTGAACCTCTTCCGCAGCCTGCCCGGCCTGCAGCAGGAGCTGGGGGCAGACGATATCTTTGAAGGCCCGCAGATGGCCTCCGGCTTTTTGCCGGACGATGAGCTGACAGCCACTAATCTGCCGGAGCACGTATTCACTTCAGATATCCTGCGCCTCATTCTCCAGCACCGCGACTCGCGCCTTACAGACGTGGAGCAGCGCGAAGATGTGACCACCCGCCGCATCAGCGCCGTGCGCAACCTCAGCCTGGCGTTGTTTATGGACAACCGGGTGATCACCACCAACGCCCGCGACGCACTCTGCCTGATCAACAGCCAGCAGCATGTGCCGCATCTCAGTCCCACCAAATCGAAGATCGTATTTTACAGGAACGGACTGGCCATTCCCTACGATCTTAGCCTGGCCATCACCTTGTTTGAAACACGGAAGCAGCAGGAATTGAGCAGTCCCGTTACAGGGCCCGACGATATTGCGCTGCCTTCCGGCGACAATTACCCCGTATCTTCTTATTACCCGATCCAGCAGGATCTGCCTGTAGTGTATGGCGTAGGTTACGCCGGCCTGCCTGAAACAGCCACCGTAGCCCGCCGCGGGCAGGCATTGCAGCTGCAGGGTTATCTTTTCTTTTTCGAACAGCTGACGGCGGGCCTTTCCAGCCAGCTGGCCAACCTTAATTCATTTTTTTCCGCCGCGCCCGATGAGGAAAGGACCGTATTCCAGCAGCCGCTGTACCACCTGCCGCAGGTATCGCAGCTGCTGCGCGGCTTCAGCGGCACAGATTTCGAACAGTTCAAAAACAATGAAAATAACAGTTACCGCACTGCGCTGCTGCAGGCTTCTGAAAGCAGGGAGCAGTTCCTGGTACGCCGCAACCGCATATTGAACCATTTGCTCGCCATGTTCGGCGAGGACATGTACGATACCACCTCACTGGCATACCACGAAGCATCGATTGTGCCGAATGCCGCATTGCTGCCCCTGCCGCAGCTGTTGCAGGTGCAGCAGGCGCAGCGCGACCAGGCTTCGCAGCAATTGATCCGCGAGAAGTCCGCCTTCCTGCGCGACCTGCCTTCCCTCAGCCGCCACCGTGCGCAGTCGTTCGGCAATCCCGTATGGAATGCAGCGCACCTGCTGCGGGTATTTCCGGAACAAGGCGCTTTCGGCTGGCAGCTGCTGGACGTATCCGGCGTGCCGGTGCTGCGCCATGCCGTGCCCGTGGCCTCCGAAGCCGTTGCGCGTATGAACGCGGCCACGGCTATGGCGCTTGCCAAATTCGCTGTTAATTTCAGCACACAGGTAGAAGGCGCGTCGCTGAGAGTGGTGCTGAAACCGCATCCAGATGAAGATGCCGTGGCAGTGAGCCCGGACGTATTCCCCAATCCCGCGGCCGCCACTGTTGCCATCAACGCCGCTGTGGATGCGGTATTGCAGCATTGGAGAACGCATTCCCTGACACCCCTGGAACGCCGCCTGCACCACCTGTTGGAAATAGTCGTGAAAGAGCGCAGGCCGCTGCTGTCAGATCCCGGCGTTTATTTCGAGATATACGACGAGCCGCCGCCTATCCAGAAGATGTTCAGGTTATGGTCGCTGCCGGGCTTTACCGGCGTGGAACTGCTGCGCAGCACTGCCGGATACACAGCTGCTACTGACCCGCTGGCCGTTGCAGCAGCTGAAGCGGCGATACAAACCACCATCAGCCGCGGCTTGCGTTATGATAATTTCCACATCACCCAATCCGGCCCGAACTTTTTCGGTGTGCAACTGCGCCTGCAAAATGGTACGCCGATAGCGGAAGCGCCGGCGGTTTTCTCCAGCCTGGCGCAGGCCAAAGCCGCCGTGATGCAGATATGGCAGCATCTTCACCGTTTCATGAGCGCGGAAGGTTTTTATATGGCCGAGCATATCCTGCTCGCGCCGAAAGAGCCGCCCGTTACGGAGCTGGTGATCAAAGAAGTGAAAGACCCGTATTCCTTCCAGGTGACCTTTGTGTTCCCTTCAGGATATGCGCAAGACTTCAACGGCGGGCCGAGAGTGTTTTCCCGCCCTGAAAAATACCGCGACGCTGAATTCCGCAAACATGCAGAGGAGCAGGTGCGCAAAAGCTGTCCTTCACATATCCTCCCGCGTGTGCTGTGGGTGGACCGTGAGCTGCCAGGTGCGCCGCTCAATTCCCCCAGCTTCGGGAATTTTGAAACCCGGTACCGCGCATGGCAGGAAGCATGGATCGCGGATGAAACCAATGAAACAGTGATCAGGCCATTGAGGAACGCGCTGGTAGCAATGCTTAACCTTATTTACGAAGACCTTGAAAACGGATAAACATATCATTCAACGGCAGGTATTCGAAATGCAGGGCGACAGCAAACGCCCCGGTTTTGAATGGGAGCAGTCTGTGGCCAACCACCACAGAACGGTCATTGCGCCGGGCATTGAAGAATTTTTCGACGCGCTGCCGCCAACGGATGAGCACCTGATCATTGATTCCATTGAAATTGACCTCGGCATTTTCACGCAGGAAAGTTTCGTGAAAGAAGCGCGTGGGCGGCTGGTGCGGCTGCTGGGCGAACGCCTGCTGGAATGCAGGAAAAAAGCGGCTCTGCCGGAAACGGCGCCGGTTATTCAACAACCGGCAGGTTATTCATCAGGAAATGCTTCAGCGGATGCTATGCTGCCGGAGAGAGTGCTGTATGCGGACATGGCGGACACGGAAGCGCTCCTGCATTTTTTATCGGAAGGCCGGTTGCCCTGGTGGTTCACCGCGGGAGAAAGGCTTTTCAATACGAACATCTTCAGCCGGCAATTCATTCCCCGCCTCCAACAGTTATTGTTTGGTAATAGAGCTGCGCTGGTAAGGGCCGTTAATCATTTCCCGGATGAAATGATGCTGGAGTTCCTGCATCAGTCCGGGTTGCATGGTGCGGCTGCGAAGGAGGAGTGGGATGTGTTTGCGGGTATTGCGAAGAAAAGCCCTTCAGCGTTCCCATATTTCCGCCAGGGCTTCTGGACGGCCCGCGTGAATGCTGCGCAGGAAGCACTTTCAGGGGAAACGATCCTGCTGCTTTTTTCAACATTTACTAAAGAAATCATTTCGGAAATATATGCGGCATGCGCCGAACGCGGGGATCATGAGGCTTTCAGGCAGTATACCCTTTACCTGGAGCCGTTGACAGGCGGACAGGGAACTGGTGAACATAATTCAATCCGGAAACCGGCCGGACCAGGTAAGCAGCGCAGTAACAAAGAACGCACTGATACGGAGGATACTGTGACGGGAAAGTCTTCCAGCCATGAAGAGGCCGAAGAAAAACAACGAACTCAAACATCTCAAGATATTGGGGAAACAGCGAATACTTTAACTCCCGTTCAAACCGGGAAGGAAAAAGAGCCTGCATTCCCCGCACCCCGAAAACCGGCACTGGACGAAGCATTATATGTGGAAGCGGCCGGGCTCATATTGTTACACCCCTTCCTCGCCGAGCTGTTCAGCAGCACCGGCCTGTGGAAGGATAAACAATGGACCTCCGAAGCAGCGCCTTTCCGCGCGGTAAGGCTGATGGCATACCTGACATATGGCAACAGCGAAGTGCCGGAATACCGGTTGCTGTTCCATAAAATATTAGCAGGGCTGGACGCAGCCACGCCTTTGCCTGCCGAAGCGCCGCTGCTGCCCGAAGAGACCGCCACCTGCGCGGAACTGCTGGATGCAGTGCTCAGTCACTGGACGGCCCTGCGCAATACCACCGCAGACGGCCTGCGCGAAGGATTCCTGGTACGCAACGGCAAGCTCGAACAAACGCCCAAAGGCATTAAGCTGGATATGGAGCGCCTTGCACAGGACGTGCTGCTGGCGCGCCTTCCATGGGGCTGCTCCACCGTGAAGCTGCCCTGGCTTGAGCCGTTGCTGCTGGTAAACTGGATGTAGAACTAAAACAAAAAACCAAATATCATGAAGCCAAAAGTGAAAAACTTACTTCAGATGTTCAGGCAGCTATTCCTGCACATCCTTGTTGTGTCCCTCCCCGTTCTGGCGAAAGGCCAGGAGATAATCACCGTGGGCGTAGCCAACGCCGATCATATCTATAACCTTCCTATCAATGTAGCGATACCCATAGGATCTGCATTGACGATCAAGCCCGGCGGCACCGGCGGCACTGTGTTGTGGGAATTTGCCGCGGCTTTCCCCGGCGGGGCTGTTGCTTTGCCTGGTGGCGACGGGTTTTCCAAAGACGGCCTCACCGTTCAGCTGCCTGCCGCTGAAAATGCGCCGATCAGCGACATGGAGACCGTGAAGATATTCGGTAATCCCACGGTGGCTGGTTCATGGTCTTTCTCGCTCCGCGTAACGGACCAGGCCTCCGCCACCAATGGCACGCGTAACTTTGAAGTGCGCGTCTCCCAGTCGTTGGACCTTGTGCTGGTGCTGGACCGCTCCGGCAGTATGCTTTCGCCCACTTCAGCCGATCCGGGCGCGCCCAGCCGCTGGAACGCGCTTAAAGAAGCGGTGAGCGGGTTCGCTAATCTTTATCAGGCTATTGGCGGCACCAACCGGCTTGGTATCGTCTACTTCGCTACCACGCCCACACCGGTTTCCACCTGCTGCGGAACGCTCAAGGCAGTGGATGGCGGGCTGGCTGCAGCCGTAGGCGCCGATATCGATAACGTTGCCGTAACGCCAGTCCCTCCGGGCATGACCGCTCTGGGCGCAGGCTTGAAAGCGGGCACCACCATGCTTTCCGACGCTACGAAAGCACGCAGCGTACTCATATTCACAGACGGTGAGCAGAACCAGCTGCCCATGGTCAACGCGACCGGCACCGGCTACAGCGACGGTACCACCATTCCCGGCGGCGCAAGCCCCGGTGGCATCAAAGTAGCGACCATCGGCATCGGCAGCCCCAGCGGCACTTTCCATACCACCTTACTGGCATTGGCCACCGCCAACCGCGGCAGCTACAACACCACGCTCGACGGCACCAACTTCACCTTCCAGGGCGGCCTGGCAAGCGGCAGCCTGTCCATGGGCTTCGTGAACCAGTTCGTGACCATGCTGTCGCAGTTCAGCCCGCAGATCGTGACCACTGCCTTCAAACCATTGCCCGGCGCGGGTGTTGTTCCGATAGAAACATTTCCGCTCAACAAAAGGGTAGACAAGCTCCTGCTGGAATTTACCGTAGGCCGCAAGCTGGAAGTGCCGCAACTGTTGCAGGTATACAAACTTATCCGCGTTGAAAAAGACGGGAAGGATGTGAAAAATTATGCGAAGGTGACCTGGGTGGGCAATTATACCAATAGCCTCCTCCTCACGATCGATTTCAGCAATCCTCCTGAAAGTCATCCCCCGCTGGACCCTGCCGGTAAATGGAGCGTACATGCGGCGGCGGATTCAGGTATGAACCTCCGTTTTGTAAACCTGAACGTACTGGCGGATGATCACCGGCTGCACATGAAACGCACGCTGGGCAACCTTACACCGAAAGTGAACGACAAGCTGCCCATTTCATTTTTGCTCGATAAGCTGCAGCTGCCCGTGAAAGACGCCGACGTGAAATGCATAGTGCTGCGCCCCGGCGAAGACCTGGGCGACGTGCTGGCCCGCAGCGACAAGAATATAAAGCCGGACGGTACGGACTCCGCATCGGCAGGCGTGCAGAAATACAATAAACTCTGGGAAACGGATTCCGCTTTCCGCGCCCTCTTTAAACCCGTGGAAAACATAGTACAGCTCACGCATACAGCCGACGGTAAATACGAAGGCAGCTTCGAGGGCTTGTCTGTTGCGGGCGTGTACAAGCTCGTTTACCTCGTGAAAGCGAAGAACGACGATATCGGCGAGTTCCAGCGCACTTTCATGGAAAGCGTGTATGTGACCTTCTCCAGCGTAGACCTTACCAAATCGGAAGTGACCTCCACCATCCAGAACGGCCAGCTGGTGATGAACCTCCGGCCGATGACCAGCTACGGGAAGTATGTCGGTCCCGCCATGGGCCCCGCTTTTTCCGTTTCCAATGCAGATATAAAGATCGCGAGCGTGGTAGACCACCAGGACGGCAGGTATACCATCACCTTCACCGGCGCCATAGACCAGCCTACCAAACTGGTATTGCTCGGCCAGGAGATCTATACAGGCAAGCTCGAGAACGCAGGCAAGAGCGATTCATTCATAGACAAGATCAAGAAATGGCTGGAGTCCATCGGGCTGCCGGCATGGAGCATCTGGATCATCCTGTTGCTGATCATCCTGCTGCTCTGGCTGTTGTTCAGGAAAAAGAAACCTTGAAGTTCTTTTAACCGAAGATCATGAACAGAGAATTAAATCCAAATACTGCAAAAAGGCATCCTCCCGCTTCGGGAGGATCGCCTTTCTTCCAGCCCAAGCTCAGCGTGAATGAGCCGGGCGATACGCATGAAAAAGAAGCAGATGCAATGGCGGACCAGGTGATGCGGATGCCTGCCGCACAACCGTCCTTTTTCGGCAACGGCGTGCCGGGCGTGCAACGCAAATGCGCCGAATGTGAGAAAGAGGAAAAAGAACATGCCCAGCGCAAGCCGCTGGCGGACAGCATTACGCCCGTTCAACGCGACGGAGCAACGCCTGCGCCCGCCGTGGGCGCGAATACCGAAGGCGCCATCAACAGCAGCCGCGGCGGAGGGCAGACCATGCCCGGCGAAACGCGCGATTTCATGGAATCCCGCTTTGGGCGGGACTTTAGCGATGTGCGTATACATTCGGACAATAATGCCGCGCATCTCAGCAATGCGCTCAGCGCGCGCGCATTCACAACCGGCAACGATATTTATTTCAACAAAGGCCAGTATTCCCCCGGTTCCACATCCGGCAAACAGCTGCTGGCGCACGAACTGACGCATGTAGTGCAGCAGAACGGATCGCTGCAGCGCAAAGTGATACAACGTTATCCATGGCCTTACCGGCTGCGCATGCGCCGCGAAGTGAACGAATCGCAGACCGAGACCATTTCCAACGCGCCCGCCGCCTTTGCCGCATGGAACGGTACCTTTACCTGGGATGCGCGTTTCACCATCGACCTCGACGCCATCTTCGGCAGGGTATCCCTCATCATGCGCCTGAACTCCACCGCCCCGCGCGCTATCAGAAGAGCCTGGGAACGGGCCATAGAACGGAAATGGAGCAACCGCATGTTCCTCCGCATCACGCCGCCCGGCGTGGCCGATGGCCCCTGCAAGCTGCCCATCGTTGTGAACATACAGTGGGTGACGGACCCGGCCAGGGCGCACTATACCATCAACCCGCAGGCCCCCGGAACCGTTTCCCCAGGCGGCATTGCCGGGCAGGGCGGCACTACCAGCATGACGGACTGGGGCACGGCGGATACCGTGGATGTGACCCATGAATTCGGCCACATGATCGGCAATGCGGAAGAATATTTCACCACCAACGGCACCAATTATGCCACGGGCGGCAATGCCGGGTTCAGGGATCCCGGCGGCGGCATCATGAACAACCCCGCCGAACGCGCACACCGCCGGCACTTCAATCTTTTCCGCGAACAGGTGGCCGCCATGCTGGGGCTCAGCACCTCCCGCGTGCGCGTGATCTATGATAATGACGCAATACCCAATTGCCAGGCAGACATCGGCGACTTCCCCGTTCCAGAAAGAGAGCCGGGAGATTTTCCCGTAGCGCCCGGCACAGATACAGGACCCGCATATGCTTAAACCTTCCAACATAACGCCCCCGCATGCGGCCGCCAATGGTTTGCAGGACCCATACCTTGTTACCGGCCTTGAATATCTCCGCGCCTTTACCTACGCGCGCCTGGCTTCGCATTTCAGGGGAGAGGCCATGACCGTTGCGGAAGCGCCGCAGCCGCCCAAAACGGATGATACTTCCTTTGCAAAATTTGTACGGCACGCACAACCCGCGCCGGAAGAACTGCTGCTGCTGCTGAGCGCCCTCGCGCCCTTCGTGGTCACCGGCTTCTTCGACAATCTCATCCAGCAATTCCTGCCGCAGGGCGGGGAGTTCCCCGAATTCGGCGGCGCGAAAGGTGCCAGCCACCGCGGCACACTGGCCACCGGGGAAACCGTACTGTTCCTCCTGGCCGGCACCGACGCAGCGGCAAGGCTCAGGATGCTGCCGTTGTTTGGCGAAGAAAGTTATTTCTTCAAACACAAGATACTCAGCATAGAAACGGTGCGTCCCGGCGAACCTTCGCTGAGCGGGCGGCTCATTGCCGACCCCGAATATTCGGAAGTATTCACCACCGGCAGGATCGGCCTGCCCCGGCTCAGCATGCACTTTCCCGCGGAACATATCTCCACCATGATGGATTGGGACGATCTCGTGCTGCCCGAAGGCGTGTGGCGGCAGATACGCGAACTGGAAAGCTGGATCAAACACCACGATACCCTCATGCAGGACTGGGGCATGAAACGCAAGCTGAAGCCCGGTTATCGTGTGCTGTTCTATGGCCCGCCCGGTACCGGGAAAACGCTTACGGCCACGCTGCTTGGCAAATACACCGGCCGCGAAGTGTTCCGCATAGACCTGTCGATGGTCATTTCCAAATACATCGGCGAAACGGAAAAGAATCTTGCTTCGCTGTTCGACAAAGCGGAGCATAAGAACTGGATACTGTTCTTCGACGAAGCCGACGCCATTTTCGGGAAACGTACCGGCGTGCGGGATGCGCATGACAAATATGCCAACCAGGAAGTGTCTTACCTGCTGCAGCGCATCGAAATGCATTCCGGTCTTACCATCCTGGCCTCCAATTTCAAGAACAATATGGACGATGCGTTTATCCGCCGCTTCAGTTCCATCGTCTACTTCCCGCCGCCAAGGCCTGAAGAGCGGTTGCAGCTGCTGCAGAAGGCTTTTCCCGGGGAAGTGAAGCTGCAAAAGGATGTGGACCTGCCGGCTATCGCAGCGGCCCATGAGCTGACGGGCTCGCACATCATGAACATGGTACAATACGTTTGCCTGACCGCGCTGGAACGGGGGAACCTCGCGCTTTCCCACCAGGATATTCTCAGCGGCGTAAGGCGGGAGCTGGAAAAAGAAGGAAAATAAATTACTCACATCACCATAAACATGCATTATGATCACACCCGAAATTAAAAATAAGATCATGTCTATCGTGAACGTATTCGAAACCGGCACGCCCGAAGGCAGATACGATGCGATCGCGATATTCCCTGACGGCAGGAACGGCAGCCGGCAGATCACGTACGGCCGCAGCCAGACCACCGAGCAGGGCAACCTGCGCAACCTGCTGGAACGGTATGTTTCGACCGGCGGGAAATTTGCCGCGGAATTTTCGGCCTTCCTGCCGAAAGTAGGCACTGTGCCGCTGGTGGACAACAAGGCATTCAAGGACCTGCTGAAGCTTGCCGCGCGGGAAGACCCGCTGATGCGGCAGGCGCAGGATGAAACCTTCGAGATACTGTACTTCCAGCCGGCGCAGCATTTTTTCACTGCCGAACAGTTTGCGCTGCCGTTGAGCCTGCTGGTGATCTATGACAGCTACATCCATTCCGGTTCCATTCCCGGTTTTCTCCGCACCCGGTTCCCGGAACGCACGCCTTTGCGCGGCGGGGATGAAAAGGCATGGATCACAGCCTATACCAAAGCCCGCCAGAACTGGCTGGCCACGCACAAGAAAAAAGTATTGCACCCCACCGTTTACCGTACCAAAACTTTCCTGGACCAGATGAGCAAAGGGAACTGGATGCTGGACCAACCGGTGACCACACAGGGTAAAACAATTGCGTAAGGTTGGAAACAGCTGCTAAAACGGGTACTGCCGGGCATGTTCATGCCGGGGCCGCGGCGTCGCATCAAAACGCCGTGCCGGATGTTATGCCTGCAACGGAAGGGGCATTGCCTTTTTTCGGCGGATCGCCTGTTCAGGCAAAGCTGGAAGTGAGCCCGCCGGACGATCCGCAGGAACGCGAAGCAGATAATGTGGCGGACACGGTGATGCGCATGCCGGAAGGGGGAGATACGATTCAGCCCTACGCAGAGCCTGTTCCCGCCATGGTACAACGCAAATGCGCATCCTGCGAAGCGGAAGAAACCGTGCATCGTTTCCCGGAGCCGGCTGTTGCCCGGCCTGGGATAGTTCAACGTAAATGCGCGGCTTGCGGGCAGGAAGAACAGGTGCAACGGAAATGCGCATCCTGCGAAGCTGAAGAAACCGTGCATCGTTTCCCGGAGCCGGCTGTTGCCCGGCCGGAGATAGTTCAGCGTAAATGTGCAGCCTGTGAGCAGGAAGAACAGGTGCAGCGGAAATGCGCATCCTGTGAAGCAGAAGAAACCGTTCAACGTTTCCCGGAACCGGCCGTTCAACGCAAGGGCATTATCCAGCGGAGCTGTGATGAATGTAAGATTGCGCCGCCGGAGAAGGAAGAAACCGCGGAAGACAACGAAACGGAAGAATCGCTGGTTGAAAAAGATGCGAGCGTGACACCTGACGCCGAAGCAGCGGCTGCTGTTCAGCCAAAAGCGGCCCCGGGCGGCACAGACCCTGTTTCCTCGCAATTCGAATCCGGCCTGAATGCCTCCAAAGGCGGAGGGCAGCCGATGACCGAACCCGTGCGCCGCAATATGGAAAACCGTTTCGGGCTTGACTTTGCCGATGTCCGCATCCACAACAATCACCACGCCACCAACCTCAGCGCCAGCATCAATGCGCAGGCATTCACCCACGGCAAAGACATTTATTTCAACCAGAACAAATACGACGGCACTTCCGCCGGCGGCCAGCGCCTCCTGGCGCATGAGCTTACACATGTGGTGCAGCAGACCGGCACTTCCGTCGTGAAACCGAAGATACAGCGGCTTGAAGAGCCCAAGATCGGCAACTGGGCGCACTCCTGGATACAGAAACATATGCGCGAGGCCGATAACCAGCTGATCACCGAAGCCGGCATACCCGGCGCCGTGCGTTACGCAAAAGGGCTCAACCTGGCGGGCTTTGCGGACCTGTATAAAGCGGATAACAATGCCGTGTCTGGCATGCAGGCGCATGAAGCGGGAGAGAAAGGCAAATACGAATACCTCCGCTTCATGGAATCCGGCAAGCGGAAAGAAGCGATGAAAGGGCCCTTTAAACGCGGACCTAAGAAAAATTCCAAAGACCAGTGGGATTTCACGGTCAATTTTCCGGAGACCTTCCAGATCGGGGAGATCAAGCCGCTGTACTGGACGGAATTTGGCGTGGGAGCCGCAACGCTGGTAGGCAACGGCATCCTGCAACAGAACAATTACATCCTCGGGTTTAAAGAATTCGTTGAGCACGTATTCAGCGTATTTGGCTCACCGGCCCGCAGCACCACCACAGGAACGCCCATGGACCTGTCCAAGCTCATTCCCGACGGGCTGAATTACGACAAGTTTGATGCGGAACATACAAAGCTGGGCAAGGGGCATACGTTCAAGCTCGATACCAAACAGCGTTTGTGGGTGGCAAATATCGGCAGCGGCATGGCAGGGTACTTCCTTATGCCGCATCCTTACATCCCAACGGAATTTGCCGCAGACAAGAAAAAACATCGCGACAAGATGGACGCGTTGATCAAATCGCTGCGTGAAGATGCGGGAAAACCAACGCTGCCCGCTACGATTAAAGCTAAACGTATTCAATGCAAACCGGCAATAACCGCTTCGGTAAAACCTGAGGCCGTTCGCCGCAAGCCGGGAGACAAAACGAAAGATCCAAATGCAGCCGCTGAAGCATGGGAAAAAAAGCGCAAGGCATGGGCGAACGGTACTGATACCGACGTAACGCAGAAGCCGAAGAAATTCCTGAAAGAAAGGGCAAAAGGCCTGCTCAAACGGAATAAAGTAGACAAAGACCTGAAAAAAACAACGCCTTCCGACGTATCCAAAGAGATCAAAGACGTGAAGGACGTCCGGTTCTGGAGCAGCTTTAAAGGCCGCGTATTCGGCGCTTTGCGTTTCCGTTTCCGCCGTGCGTTCGATAAAGTGGAGGAACTGTTCAATAAAATAAAAGGCAAATTTGAAAAACACAAGGAAAAATCAAAGACCCTCACAGGGGGCAAAAAATTCACGATCTCCTGGAAAAAAGAAGCCGTTAACCTGATCGTTCAGCTGGCAGTGGATATTTTCCAGCGCATGATCGTGATCGCGTTCGAAGGTTTCTCAAAATGTATGAGCACTATCGTAGACGCCATAATCGGCAAATATGAAAAGGCCCTGGAAAGTGCGGCCGAAGAGCAATTGAAGGAGTTTGAACCCGTCTGCTGCAAGATCATGGAGTTCAAGAATACCTGGGAAGCCGAGGTGGAAAAACACGACAAGGTGATCACTACATTTACCCAAACCGTGGACGATATGCGCGAATGGGTGGCTATACTCGATAAAGTGGAACTGGCCGTAAGGGTAGGCGTGCAGATCATATCCTGCGGTACGCCGCCCGCTTTAGGCTGCCTGTGGGGATTGGTGGCGCAGCTTGGCATATCAGCCGGTATGGCGCTGGTACAGAAAACCGATTACTGGAAAAACAATATTGCGCAGCCCGCCGCACAGGCATTGATGGAAGCGATCGTTGGAGACAAGCTGCACAATATGATGATCGACGTGATGAAGGGCACGCCGTTAGGCGCTTATATGTCCGATAAAGCCTGCCAGCCCCGCCAGAAAGGTGCAGGCGGCGGAAGCGGCGGTTTGGACGCCATCGGCCAGGGGCTCGACAAAATCGATCCCAACGATCCGGCTGTTGCACAGGCCAGGGCTGAATGGGAAGAAAAATACAAGGACCAGATCATGGCCGATCTGAAACAATTCTTCGAATCTGGCCAGAAAGGCAAGCCGATCACGCCGGAAGATCTGCAAAAAATGGTGGATGCCATCAAAAATTCAAAGAAAACACCGGACGAACTGAAGAAAATGATCGAAGAAGGAAGGAATGTGAAAACCGGGAAAGTGGATATTACAAAAGCGCTTTCCACTGTTACCAGCGATACCGTACCGGCGGACAAGCCGAAAAAGGAACGCAAGATCAATTACGAGAACGCCAGGCGCAATAACCTGTATTACTTCAATATGCTGCATTGGGCGGCAACCCTTTTTATCAAGAAGCCGGGTATCCAGCCGGGCTCCGATGAATTTGCCGAAGCGGTATACGACATGCAGGAAGCGCTGGGTATACATGCGGACGGCATAGCGGGCGCGGGCACCACGCAGAAGTTCTACGACGCCAACGGTCTTAAACAGGACGGAGTGTACACCGCCGCCGTTGCGCTTGAAGCGAAGGAAAAACAGGAAAAAGCAGACCGGAAAGCCACAGAAGAAGCCAAAAAACAGATCGAAGCGATCCTCAAAGACCCTAAAGTACAGGAGTCCCTCGGCAAAGCTTACCCGTCGAGAGACGAATTGAAAAAAGAGCTGACGGCCAGCACCTGGAGCTTCATACCCAAAGGAGAAGCCGTATTCGTGAAAAGGAAAGACGGGTTGATGTTCGTTGTGTTCAGATCGCATGAAGACGCGATACTCGGCGCTTTCATAAAAGTAGCGGAATGGGACCAGAAAGGAGAGATCGTGGACAAGATCGTGGAAACCGGCGAATTTTTTGCTGTAAACGATGTGCCGAAAATGGACGCCATCGGGTATTCTTCGAGAGATCTCGCCGCGACGCAGGATATGATGGACAATTTCGTTATCATTTCCCTCTCGGAAGCCAGGCCGGCCGGCACTTATTTCTCCCTCGACAAATGGCTGCTGTTCGGCCTCAACCTGAAGCGGACCCCATAACCGTATATCCCAATATGGCGCTCTCTCCCGCGAAATTTCCTATTTTCGCCCCTTAGACCAATGATCTGAATATGAGAATATCAATCATCCCGGCGCTATTCCTTCTGCTGGGAGCTTCTTCAGCCATGGCACAGACGGACCGCTGGCAGCAACGCGTAAAGTACAAGATGGACATCCGGATGGACGTCAAAACCAACCAGTTTACCGGCAAACAACAGCTGGAATACACCAACAATTCGCCGGACACGCTTTTCCGCGTGTTTTACCACCTCCAGTGGAACGCATTTCAGCCCAACAGCATGATGGACGTGCGCAGCCGCGAGCTGGGGAAGATCATTGTCGGGAAAGACGCCAAAGGCGTGAACAAACATGATTGGGACAGCCGTGTCACAGACCGCATTTCCAAGCTGCAGCCCAACGAGATCGGCTACCAGAAAGTGCGCTCGCTCACGATGGATGGCCGCCAGCAACAGTTCCGCACCGAAGAGACCATTCTCGTGGTGGACCTTGACAAGCCTATCCTGCCCAGGTCCACCGTTACCTTCGATATGGAATTCGAGGCGCAGGTGCCCGTGCAGATCCGCCGCAGCGGCAGGAACAACAAGGAAGGCGTGGATTATTCCATGGCCCAGTGGTACCCAAAAATGGCCGAATACGATTACGAAGGCTGGCATCCCACGCCCTACGTAGCCCGTGAGTTCTACGGCATCTGGGGCGATTTTGACGTGAAGATCACCATCGATAAAAAATATGTGCTGGCCGGCACCGGTTACCTGCAAAACCCGCAGCAGATCGGCTATGGCTACGAAACAAAAGGCACAAAAGTGACGCGCCCTGCGGGCAACACGCTCACCTGGCACTTCGTTGCGCCCAATGTGCACGATTTCGTCTGGGCCGCCGACCCGGATTACAAACACATCACCCAGCCGGTAGACGGCTTCACGGCCCATTTCTTTTACATCGAGAACGATACCACCAGAACCACCTGGCCGCAGCTGGCGAAGATGATCCCAGTCGCATACGAATACATCAAAAAACATTTCGGCGCTTACACGTATAAACAGTATTCCTTTATCCAGGGTGGAGACGGCGGCATGGAATATCCCATGGCCACACTCATTATGGGCAATGGCAAAATGGACGGCCTTTACGGTGTAGCCATCCACGAATGGATGCACAGCTGGTACCAGGGCATGCTCGCCACCAACGAAAGCCTGTACCCCTGGATGGACGAGGGTTTCACGACCTTTGCGGAAGATAACGCGATCGGCAATACAGTGGATTCGCTGGCAGGCAGATGGCACCAGTCGCCCAGCTACCGCAATTATTTTGCGCTGGTGCGCAGCGGCTTCGAAGAACCCATCAGCACGCATGCCGATCATTATAACACTAACTACGCTTACAGTATCAGCTCTTATTCCAAAGGCGCCGTTTTCCTGGAACAGCTGGGTTACGTAATAGGTGCGGCCAACAGGGATGCGGGTTTGCTGAGATATTACAACGACTGGCGTTTCAAACATCCCAACGCGAACGATTTTATCAGGGTCATGGAAAAAGAAAGCGGCATCCAGCTGGACTGGTACCTGCAATACATGCGGAACACCACCAAACATATCGACTACGCGCTGGACAGCATTTATGAAACCGGCGGGAAAACCGTTGTGGTGCTGCGCCGCGCAGGCGAATTTCCCATGCCGGTAGACCTGCTGGTGGAGATGAAGGACGGGCGGAAGGAAATGCATTACATCCCGCTCACGATCATGTTCGGCAACAAACCCAACGAAGACGAAAAGGTAAAACGCATCGTGCACGACGGCTGGCGCTGGACGCATCCCACTTACTCGCTTACGCTGGATGTGCCCATCAGCCAGCTGCGGAGCATCAACATCGATCCCAGCATGCGGCTGGCGGATATAGACCGGGAGAACAACAAGGCGGTGGCTCCTTAAGTCCCGCCGCGAAAATACAGCAAGGGCGCTCCGTTACCGGGGCGCCCTTTTTATGTAGAGGCTTTTCAATATTACGCGAAGTCTCTTAGAGGTTCTCAAAATACTTTCGCGCAATCTCTTCGCCGTAGGCTACCATTTTTTTCATTTCGGGAGGATCGAAGGTGAGGCCGCCGGGGCCGCCGTTGAGGGGCTTTTCAGGGCGGATGATATGCAGCTTCAGATCCGTTTTACCCAGGAAAGGATTATCGAACGGGATGTTGAAGAAGGAGTCGATCTCTTTCGGCTTAAGGCCGGCTTCTTTCATTTTTGTTTTCACGGCCTTCAGGTATTCAAGGCTGCGGTTGATGTACTTCGGCATGCGAAGGTCGTTCACCGCCACATCCATCGTAAACCAGTCCATGGTTTGCTGTAATATTTCGAAGGGGCTTTTATACAGGTGATCTTTTTCCAGGGGCTCTTCGGGCGTAAGCAGGATGGCGTATATCTCGGTGGCCCCCGTGTCTATCGCGAGGTCTACCGGCGCATATTCGCGCAGGCCGCCGTCCACATACTGCCGGGGCTGGCTCTCTATCACCTGGTACGGCGGCATGAACACCGGCTGGCAGGCGGAGGCGAACATGGCGCGCCGGAAAGTGCTGGCGTCCGGTATGCGGATCACGTCGTATTCCGGCGAGGTCATTGGCAGGTCGCTGGTCGTGAAGTAGGTGATACGCCCGGTTTGCAGGCAAACGGTGGTGAGGTAAAGCGATCTGCCGCTGTCCAGTATGGATTGGAACATACCGTCTGTAAAGGTATTTTTGATGAGCAGGCTCAGCGGCTGCGCGTCAAAGAGGGAATAGGTGTCTTTCCCGGCGAAGCGGTTGATCACGTTGCCGGTGAGGATGATATCGCTCGTAACATGTGTGGTGTATAATTTCTCCAGCAGGTTGATCTCCCCGATCGAGGCGAGGGGTATGATGAGGGAGCCGGTGCTGGTTCCGCAAAGCGTGTCGAATTGAATTTTAGGTGTGGCGGCCATGTATTTAAGCACGCCTACGGCAAACGCCCCCTTGGAGCCTCCGCCGCTGATCACCAATGCTGTTTTGGACATGATGAGGGAATTTTGAGGTTACAATTCGGGGAGTTTGGGCGCTTTCTTTTTAAAGCAGTGAATGCCGAGGCTGCCGGTGAACCACCAGTCGTTCCACGCGTAATCGCGATGCACTTTCATGCTGATGGTGGCCATCTGCCCGATCTCGAAAGCGAAGCCTCCGCCAACGAGGCGCTGGTTTTTGGTGCCGAACAGGTATTCGCCTACCAGCTGGGCATTCAGCACAGTGCTTTCCAGCACTTTGGGCCCTTTGGTAAGCATCAGCGACACGCGGCCGCCGCCCATGCCGTAAATACGTTTGTTATAAAAGGCGCCGCCGCCGGTGAGGCCGAGCCTGAGCCTGCCCGGCACTACGGTTACCTGGGGCGAAAAGGCCAGCGTGGCGGCAAAAAGATCAGGGTCGGCGCCATGGAAAGAAGTTACCATGCCTCCTCCCATTTCCACGGGGAATATCCATCCCTTAGGAAACTCGCTCTGGGCCTGCACTTTCGCGATAGTGCACAGCAGCAGTGACAGACAGATGGAAAGCCATTTAATTTTCATGGACTGAACATTTGCGGCAGGCAACGGCGTGGAAATATTTGGGGTGGCCTGGAGCCTGCCTGAGTTAGCGGATCAGGGGTTTCGCTGAAGATACGAATTTGCCGCGGTTTGGCCATGGGTGGAAATACGCTTTCTGCAAAAACAAAACCCGTTACCATAGAAGGGAACGGGTTTTAATAACTATAAACGGCGGGCTTAGAATATCACCCGCTCCAGCTGCGAGGGCCAGGGCTGGTCCGGCTGTTCGCGGAGCTGCAGGGTATGCAGGTGATGATAGTTATGATAAGCCGTGAAGTACAATATCTCGCGGATGGTGAGCTTGCCGAGCAAGGGGTGCGGCCCCTGGTAACTATCCAGTTCCTGCTCGCTCCAGCTGTCTATCTGCAGCAGCATTTTTTCTTTCTGTAAAACAAACTGCTTCAGCAGCAGCTGTTTTTGTTCTGCTTCGGTTACATGCGGCACGTACGGGCGGGCGGTTACCGCGCCGTTCTTCAGCAGCGTACGGTAGTTTTCCTTAATTTCTTCGAAGGTGCGGGAAGGCCCGGCCGGCTTGCCGAACCAGCGGAGGAAGAAACGGGGGAGGCCCAGTGCTTTATTCACCGGTCTGACGCTCCTGATAAGGTGGTCCAGCTGCTGGGCGGCAGACCATTTTCCTTCAGGCGATACAATAAAACGGTGATGCGAAAGTGTTTCGATAAATGCGGCGAAGTCGGTGAAGCTGTTGTTCAGTAGTTGCTGTATGTCTGTCTTTTGCATAAGGTCCGGTTAAAATATTCATTCAAGCACTTCGCAGTGGAAACCCTGTTCCTGCACAAAGCGGATGATGGAATGCTCATCCACTTTCATATCTACCACGCGCAGCACTTTGTCGCAATCTTCAATGTCAACATTGCAGGAGGATACCTCAAAGTTACTGCAAATTGCGCTGATGATAAGGTTCCGCTCGTGGTATGTCCGGATATTTGTTTTGAAGATACCGATCATAGTGCCGGTGTTTAATTCGGGATGCATAAAGTCAGGTTGTGTAGGTTATTGCTCTTCCGTGCTTCCGGGCTTTTCTGCTTCTTCGCGGGTTCTGAACCCCCAGCGGCCGGACATGCAACGGTCAAAATGGTTCTTTACTTTCTCTTTTTCTTCGGGGGAAAGGTGCTCCATCTTGTTCTTCACGTGTTCTCTCCACCTTTCTTTATTCCAGCGCCAGTGTTTTTTCTCATGATGCCCTTTGGAGAAGCCGCCGAACAGCAGCTTGCAGAGGAGCAGTAAACCCAGCGCCTGCCAGAAAGTGAGCACGGGGCCTGAAAAAAGTGCGGGTACCAGCCAGTTCCAGAGGTACATGGTGGCAAATCCGAAGGCTGTTACAAAAACAGCTCCCAGCACAATGCCGCCCAGAATTTTCCACACAATATATTTTTTCATGTCAGTACTTTTAATCGTTCATTAATTCTTTATACAATTGCGCCAGCCTTTCGCGCAGGCTTAGCACGGCATAACGTTTACGGCTCAGCAGCGTGTTCACGGAAATGCCCGTTTCGGCCGCAATTTCCTTGAAGGAACGGCCTTCCACCTCATGCTGCAGGAACACGTAACGCTGTTCCTCCGGCAGCTCGTCTATAGCCTCGGTAATGGCCTCGGACATGAACTTGCGCAGCATAGGCACATCTGTTTGCGCGGAAGCGTCCGGCAGGATGTCTGACAGGTAGAGGGGCCCCTCGCCGTCTGCCATTTCGATGGCTGTGTCCGAAAACCGGTCTTCTTTCTTTTTCCTGAACCAGTCTGTAATACGGTTGCGCGTAACCGCAAAAAGCCAGCCGGTCAGTGAATCGATATCCGTACCCAGGCGGAGGTACTGGGTGAACTGGTACAGCACGTCCTGGAGGATATCTTCCGCATCGGCCACATTATCCACCCGTTTCCGGATGAATTGCAGGAGCCGTTTACGTTCCTTCTCCACCGTTCGCTGTATGCGTTCGTTTTGTTCCAGTGCCATGGGTTTTTTTATGGAAAGCCACTCGTTCATCTTAGTTAGGTAGACGAACCAGCGGATCACTTATTGTATGCTGCCGCATTTTTTTTAAACAGGTCTTCGTATTTTTAAGATAATGCACGATCATGCTCACGCTCCCACGGGAGCTTCCCATCTGAACAGGGCCTTCCTGGCGGGCATCGGCCTCAATCTCGCATTCGTGGCCGTGGAAGCGGTTGCGGGTTTTACCACCGGCTCCCTGGCCCTTTTGTCCGACGCGGGGCACAACCTCAGCGACGTGGCGAGCCTGGCCCTTTCCATGCTGGCTTTCCGGCTGGCCCGCATCCCGCCCAGCAGCCGGTATACGTACGGTTACCGCAAAAGTACCATCCTGATCTCATTATTAAATGCCATTATTTTACTGATCGCGGTCGGAGCCATTGGTTATGAAGCTATTATGCGGTTCAGTCACCCCGTGGCCCTCGCTGGCGGCCCGGTGGCCATCGTAGCGGGCATCGGCATCGTTATCAACTCCGTATCCGCCCTGCTTTTCTTCCGCGACAAGGAAAAAGACCTGAACGTGAAAGGCGCTTACCTGCACCTGGTGGCGGACGCGCTGGTGTCTCTCGGCACGGTGGCGGCGGGCCTGCTGATGATCTACACCCGCCAGTACTGGATAGACACCGCCGTGAGCCTGCTTGTAATGGCAGTGATCGTTTACGGCACCTGGGGCCTGCTGCGCGACAGCCTTCGTTTATCCCTCGACGGGGTGCCCGTGGGCATTACCGTCCAGGAGGTGGAGGCAGCGGCCAAAACCGTTCCCGGCGTGGCGGACCTGCATCATGTGCACATCTGGGCGGTGAGCACCACTGAAAACGCCCTCACCGCGCACGTCACCGTTCAGCCGGGATTGACCGCGGCGCAGGTGGCCACGCTAAAAACCAAGCTGAAACACGTTCTGCATCACATGAATATCACCCATTGCACGCTGGAAACGGAGTTCAGCCATACGGACGAGGATATCGGGTTCTGAGCGGTCTATCTTACTGCAACAACATATTTTTCCTGGAAAAACTCTTCGGGAAAGAGTTTGTAGATATTCACCATTTTGGGCCGGCAGCCGCTTTCGGAGATCTCCTGCGCCAGGTCGCCGCCTTTGAGGCAGATGAGGCCGCCGGGGCGGTCTTCGTCCGCGTTCTTCCTGATCAGCGGCTTGCTCCATTGCCAGAGGTCCTTCAAAGGCGCTACCGCGCGGGACACCACCAGGTCGAACTTACGGTTTTTGATCTCTTCCGCCCGGGAGTGGGCCGTGGTCACATTTCCGAGGTTCAGGGCTTCGGCAACGCCCTCCACCACTTTTATCTTTTTACCGATGGAATCCACCAGGTGAAAACGCACTTCAGGGAAGAAAATGGCCAGGGGGATGCCGGGGAAACCGCCGCCGGTGCCGAGGTCCAGCACCTGTAAACCATCCGGGAGGTCCGCCACCGCCGCGATGGCGAGGGAATGCAGCACATGTTTCTCATACAGGGAATCGATGTCCTTGCGGGATATCACGTTGATCTTCTCATTCCATTCCCTGTAGAGCGGCCCCAGCGCCCGGAACTGGTCCAGCTGTTTGGGCGTAAAATCACTGAAATATTTTAAAACGGTCTCCATGCTATTTCCACTTGCTTCTCCCTTTCTGGAAGAACAATGCGGGCGTGAAGATAACATAATAAAGGAACATGAGGATGTCCATCAGCCAGCTGTACCAGAATAAGTCCTTCTCGTCCAGCCTTTTAAGCGCAAAGAAGGTGATCACGGACTGGATCAGGACCTTGCCGCCGAGGATGCCCAGGGTGATGTACAGCATAGGTGCGTAGAACAGGGCAGCTATCATGGCCGGGTAAAAGATGAAGTGGGAGAGGGAGAACAGTCCCAGCAGGAACTTATGGCCGAAGCGGTAATGTTTGCCGGTGCTCATATGCCTAGTTTTTTGTGCGAACCAGTGTTTCCACTTCGTTTTGGGCTCCGAGTAGGCGAAAGCGTGTTTGTTGATCACCACGCCTACATTGCGGCCGTTGGCCGCGCGGTTCACGAACAGGTCGTCGTCGCCGGAGGCGATGTGCTGGTGGGCGGTGAAACCTTTATGTTTGAAAAAGAGGTCTTTTTTATACGCCAGGTTGCGGCCCACGCCCATGTAAGGGATGCCGGCCATGGCGTAGGAAAGGTATTGCAGGGCGCTGAAATAGGTTTCGTAACGGATCACCTTGTTCAGGAAGCCGGGCTTTTTGTAATAAGGGCCATAGCCCAGCACGATCTCCTTACCGTTCCTGAATCCCTGCGCGATCATGGACAGCCAGTGGGTGCTGCCGGGCTTGCAGTCCGCATCCGTGAGCACAACCGTATCGTATTTGGCGCCTTTGATGCCGATGGAAAGCGGGTATTTTTTGCCGGGAATGAACTGGGCGGCCTGTTTGATCTCGATATGGCGGTAATGTGAATAGCCGTTCTCGATGGAGGCAAGATAATATTTGGAATCGTCTTCCGAATTATCGTTCACCACGATCACTTCGTATTCCGGCTGCTGGTGGATGTGGTAGCGCTGCTGGAGCACGGTGGGAAGGTTCTTGGGGAGGCTTCTCTCTTCATTTTTGGCGCAAATGATAACAGACATTGCTTCCTGCGGCGGATGATCTTCATCAAACCGGCGTTTGTAGAACGCAACTCTCGAAAAAAAGACCAGGTAATACAATACCTGAATTCCCGCCGCAGCGGCGAAAACATAAAAAATGATAATCCCCAGGTTGTCCGACATAGGGGGCAAAAATATATGTTTTTATTTATCTATGTAAGGTTGTGGAAAAATTAATACTGGGATATTCAATACCTTTGCCCCCTGAAAAAACACAGTCCGTCTTGCAATTTGATCTCATCACCACCGATCCTTCCGGCGCCAGGGCCGGTACCATCACCACCGAACATGGTACCATCCAGACGCCCATTTTCATGCCCGTTGGCACCGTAGGCTCTGTGAAGGCCGTTACACAGGAACAGTTGCGCAGCGACATCAACGCGCAGATCATCCTCGGCAACACCTATCACCTCTACCTGCGCCCCGGTACGGACGTGCTGAAGAAGGCCGGCGGCCTTCACAAATTCAACGGCTGGGACCGCCCCATCCTCACGGACAGCGGCGGATACCAGGTGTTTTCCCTCGCCGCCAACCGCAAGATCAAGGAAGAAGGCGTTGTTTTTCAAAGCCATATAGACGGCAGCCGCCACCTGTTCACCCCCGAGAATGTAATGGACATCCAGCGCACCATCGGCGCTGATATTATCATGGCCTTCGACGAATGCCCGCCTTACCCCAGCGAATACGGCTACGCCAAACGCAGCATGGAGCTCACCCACCGCTGGCTGGACCGTTGCATCAAACGCCTCGGCGAAACTTCGCCGGAATACGGGCACGAACAAACGCTGTTTCCCATCGTGCAGGGCAGCACCTTTAAAGACCTCCGGAAAATTTCCGCTGAAGCCATCGCTTCCCGCAACTGCGCGGGCAACGCCATCGGCGGGCTGAGCGTGGGAGAACCGGAAGCGGAGATGTATGAAATGTGCGGGCTCGTCACCGAAATACTGCCGGTGGAAAAACCCCGTTACCTCATGGGCGTGGGCACACCCTGGAATATCGTGGAGAACATCGGGCTGGGCATCGATATGTTCGACTGCGTGATGCCTACCCGCAATGGCCGCAACGGTATGCTGTTCACCTGGCAGGGCGTCATCAACATCCGCAACAAAAAATGGGCGGACGATTTCAGCCCGCTGGACGAACACAATCCCTGCGCCGCCAGCCAGAACTACTCCAAGGCCTATGTGCGCCACCTGTTCGTAGCCGGCGAGATCCTGGGCATGACGCTGGCCAGCATCCACAACCTCTGTTTTTACCTTGAACTCGTAAAGGCCGCACGGGAACAAATATTGCAGGGCACCTACGGCGCCTGGAAGCAGCGGGTGATACCCCAGCTGAAAACAAGGCTGTAGTATTTATGTTAAAATTGCACATCATAAAATAAAATTGCATATTAGATGCAGGCGGAATACTAGCTTTGCACCTTTAAGCCCGGTTGCCTAATAACATGAAGAAGATAGACTGGTACATATTACGCAAGTTCATCGGCACGTTCATTTATTCCCTGATGATCCTGCTGGTGATCTCGGTAGTGATAGACATCACGGAAAAGATCGACGACTTCCTGGAGCACGACCTGTCCATCGGGTTCGTCTTTATGCACTATTACATCGGCTTCATCCCCCACATCGCCGCGCTGCTTTTCCCTTTGTTCATCTTTATTTCGGTGATCTTTTTCACTTCCAAGCTGGCGTATAAAACGGAGATCGTTGCCATACTGAGCGCGGGGGTGAGCTTCAGGCGTTTCCTGCGGCCTTACTGGGTGGGGGCCGTTCTTTTTGCTTCCATTCTCTGGGCGGCCAACCGCTGGGTAGTGCCGGCCGCCAACCGCATCCGCACCACCTTCGAGAATAAATATGTGAGCGCGCCCAAAGATGCAGAGGCGATGAAAGACAGGACCATGCGGGTAGACAGCCTTACCTATATCACCTTCGGTTATTACGATCCCAACTATAAGAACGGTTCCAATTTCGTGATGAAGCGCATCAAAGGCCAGCAGGTTGTTTACAACCTTAAAGCAGACCGCTTTTCGTGGGATTCCGTGGGGCGCAAATGGAAGCTGGACTTCATTACCGTGCGCACCATCAACGGTATGCGCGAAACCCTGCACACCCGCAACGATACCACCGTTCAGATACCCCTTCACCCGGCGGAGCTGATCGAGGAAAAAAATAAAGAACAGGCCATGACCACCCCCGAACTGAACCGTTACCTGGCCAGGGAAGAGTTGCGCGGGGCGGAAGGGCTGAACGTTTATTACGTGGAAAAACACCGGCGGACCTCGGCGGCCTTTGCGGTGATCATCCTGGTTATGATCGGGGCCATTATCTCCAGCAAAAAAGTAAGGGGCGGCAGCGGCCTGCACCTGGCGCTGGGCATCGTGATCTCCGCCATGTATATCCTCTTCATGCAGTTCTCCACCGTATTTGCTACCAAAGCCGATCTGAACCCATTGCTGGCGGCATGGATACCCAACTTCGTATTCGCCGGGCTGGCCCTTTATCTCTATTTCCGCGCCCCGAAGTAGTTGTTCCGATGATTTTTGATCAAAAGCTTGAAATTATACGTTAAATCTCCCCTAAAGGGTAGGGTTTTTATGATTTATCATTACTTTTGTTCATTGATCGATTTCGTTAATTTTTCTAAATCATTGCGGGAAAATGAGTTATATAAAAGAGAAATTCAAGGCTAAAGCAGATGAACTGGGCGCAGAGGTAAAGGACCTGCTCAAGAATCATGGTACAAAGAAAGTAGATGATGTAACAGTGGCCCAGGTTTATCAGGGCATGCGCGGTATTACCGGGCTGGTTACCGAAACCTCCCTGCTGGATGCCAATGAAGGTATCCGCTTCCGCGGTTATTCTATCCCCGAATTAAGGGAACATCTTCCGAAAGCCCCGGGCGGCGCAGAACCCCTGCCGGAAGGATTATTTTACCTCATGCTGATCGGCGAACTGCCCACCGAAGCGGATGTGCAGAACCTGAGCAGCGTGTTGGGCCGCCGCAGCCATGTGCCGAATCACGTATTCGACGCTATTGAATCGCTGCCTGTTTCCACTCACCCCATGACCATGTTTACCGTGGCCGTTATGGCTTTGCAGACCGAATCCGTGTTTGCAAAAGCGTATGCGGACGGGATGAATAAAAAAGATTACTGGAGCTACATGTATGAGGACACCCTGAACCTCATCGCGCGCCTGCCGCGTGTAGCCGCCTATATCTACCGCCGCAAGTACAAAGAAGGCAAGCACATCCAGCCGGATGGCATGCTGGACTGGGCTGCCAACTTCGCCCATATGCTGGGGTATTCAGACGATGGATTTAAAGAACTGATGCGCCTTTACATGGTGATCCATGCGGATCACGAAGGCGGCAACGTGAGCGCTCACACCACCCACCTCGTAGGCTCCGCCCTCAGCGACGCCTACCTGTCGTTCGCTGCAGGTATGAACGGCCTTGCAGGTCCCCTGCACGGCCTGGCCAACCAGGAAGTGATCAAATGGATACTGAGCATGCGCGAAGAGCTGGGCGGCGGCGTTCCCACCAAGGAGCAGATCGCGGCCTACGTGAAAAAGACGCTCGCTGACGGTAAAGTGGTGCCAGGCTACGGCCACGCGGTACTGCGCAAAACCGATCCCCGCTTCACCGCGCAGATGGAGTTCGCGAAGAAACACCTCCCTGAAGATGAGCTTGTGCGCATCGTTTGGGCGATCTATGATACGGTACCCACCATTTTGCAGGACCTGGGCAAGGTGAAAAACCCCTGGCCTAACGTAGACGCACATTCCGGCGCACTGCTGGTACACTACGGCCTGGTGGAATACGAATTCTACACCGTACTGTTCGGCGTAAGCCGTGCACTCGGCGTGCTGGCTTCCCTCTGCTGGGACCGTGCGCTGAACCTTTCCCTCGAAAGGCCCAAATCCGTTACTTCTGAATGGATGAAGCTGTTCGTGGAAGGAAAAGTAGAAGCGATCGCTGAATAATTATTTTTATGATACTGGCCGGCCCGGAAGCATCGCAGCGTCCGGGCCGGTCTTTTTTATGCGCTGCTGCCGTTTGCCTTTTTTTCTGAAATTGCCGTACTTCGTACCCTCATTCAACATTCGCTATTGAGTTATATCTCTTCCATATTACCCAACCCGATCGAATACCTGAAAGGCGTAGGTCCCCAGCGGGGCGAACTGCTGCGGAAGGAGATCGGCCTCCATACCTTCCGCGACCTGCTGGAATATTACCCTTTCCGGTATGTGGACCGCACCAAGGTGGAGAAGATCCGCAACCTCAGCGGCATGGAAGAATTCGTGCAGATCAGGGGGCGCATCGTGCATATGGAAGTAATGGGGGATAAGCGCTCCAAGCGGCTGGTGGCCACGCTGCAGGACGAAACAGGCCGTATTGACCTGGTCTGGTTCCAGGGGTGGCAATGGATGCAGAAATCGCTCCGCGAAAATGCCGGTTACCTCGTGTTCGGCAGGCTGTCGCAGTTTAACGGCATTTTGCAGATGGCCCACCCCGAAATGGACCTGCTCACCGAGGAGATTGCTACCGGCAAACAGCACCTGGAACCGGTGTATTATACCACCGAAAAGCTCAAGGCCCGCGGCCTTACCGCCAAAGCCATCGGCAAGCTGACGCATAACCTGCTGGAGCAGCTGTCGCTTTCGGAGATCAAAGAGAACATCCCGGCGCCGGTGCTGCAACAGTTCCGGCTGATGCCGCGGTCGCAGGCTTATTTCAAGATACACCTCCCTGCTACGGAAGAAGAAGCCAGGCAGGCGCAGCGCAGGCTGAAGTTTGAAGAGCTTTTCCTGGCGCAGATACGCATCTGCCGCCTCAAGATCCGCCGCCATAAAGCCAGTCAGGGTTTTATTTTTAACGCCGTGGGCGATGTGTTCAACACCTTTTATAACAACCACCTGCCTTTTGCGCTCACCGGCGCACAGAAGCGTGTGCTGAAAGAGATCAGGAAAGACACGACCACCGGCCGGCAAATGAACCGCCTCGTGCAGGGGGATGTTGGCTCCGGGAAGACCATGGTGGCCCTTCTTTCGCTCCTGATAGCCATAGACAACGGTTTCCAGGGATGCCTGATGGCGCCTACCGAGATACTGGCGCAACAACATTATAAAGGCATCTCCGAACTGCTGAAAGATATGCCGCTGAAAGTAGCGCTGCTGACCGGCAACATCAAAGGGAAGGCCCGGAAACAAATACTGGCCGAAGCCGAGGCCGGGAACATCCACATCCTGATCGGCACCCATGCCCTGCTGGAAAACGAAGTGAAATTCCATCACCTGGGGCTGGCTATTGTAGACGAGCAGCACCGCTTTGGCGTGGCCCAGCGCGCGCGCCTCTGGGAAAAGAACGATATGCCCCCGCATATCCTGGTGATGACCGCCACGCCCATTCCCCGTACATTGGCCATGACCGTATACGGCGACCTGGACGTGTCCGTGATAGACGAGCTGCCGCCGGGCCGTAAACCCATTACCACCGTTCACCGCACCGAATACCAGCGGCCGCAGGTGATGGACTTTATCAAAGACGAAGTTCGCAAGGGGCGGCAGGCCTATATCGTATATCCGCTCATCGAAGAATCCGCCAGCCTTGATTTTGAAAACCTTACAAAGGGATACGAGGAAGTAAAGGCCTTTTTCCCCGAACCGAAATATTACATCAGTATGGTGCACGGCCGCATGACCAACGAGCTGAAAGACGCGAACATGCACCGCTTCGTGACCGGCGATACGCAGATCATGGTGGCCACCACCGTGATAGAAGTGGGCGTGAACGTGCCCAATGCTTCCGTGATGGTCATCGAAAGCACCGAGCGCTTTGGCCTCAGCCAGCTGCACCAGCTGCGCGGACGCGTGGGCAGGGGGGCGGAGCAGAGCTACTGCATCCTGATGACGGGCAACAAGATCGGGAAAGACAGCCAGGAGAGAGTGAAGGTAATGGTGCAGACCAACGACGGCTTCGTGATCTCGGAAAAAGATATGGAGCTGCGCGGCCCCGGCGACATCGAAGGCACCCGCCAGAGCGGCCTGCTGGACCTCAAGCTGGCGGACATTGTGCAGGACCGCGCCATGCTCCAGGCTGCCCGCGACTGCGCTGAGAAGATATTGTCAGAAGACCCCGACCTTGAACTTCCGGAAAATAAACCCTTACACGATTTTCTGGCCACACAACGGTCAAAATCTGCATGGAGTAAAATATCATGACGGCTTTTACGTTGAATTCTCGGAATGACTGGCAGGGATGGTTGATCCTGAATATGTTGCTTGCCCAATACCTTCGTGGACCGTCCTCTGCCAGTCGCCAACCAATACAGCTGCCGTAACATTTTGACGGTTCTATCCGTTAAATAAAGTATATTAGTTATTACTAGGCACAATCTTAAATACGAAACCGCTTGAAATCTTCGCGCCCTACCGGTCTTATCAGTGCTTTGCAAGTTTGGATACTGGTTATGATGATTGGAACACCTGCTTTTTCACAGGGCCATCAGCACAGCCCAAATTCTTCCCCATTGGAATTTGTGGAAAACAAAGGGCAATGGAACACAGATTTCAGGTACAGGGCCTCCCTCGGCGGCGCCAGTATTTACCTCCGCAACAACAGCTTCAGGATATCGCTGCTGCACCCCGAAGACATGGAACGCCTGGAAAGGTCGCGCCATGGCACTGTAAAGGATTCCTCAGGCTACACCTATTATCCCGACGGTGTGCCGAAAGATAAACAGGACAACACGGCCAATAACAGGATAAGCCCGCCGGTAAAACCCATTCCCGGCGGCGGCAATCCCGCTGCACCAGGCAGGGTAAGAGGTCACTCCTACGACATACAGTTCCTGAACGCGGCCGCCAGCCCCGAGATCATTCCTTCCAAGGCCACCCAGGACAATATCAACTACATCATCGGCAAGGACCCGTCCAAATGGAAGTCGGGGATCGGCGCCTATACGAATATCCTGTACAAGAACATGTACCCGGACGTGGACGTACAGGTGTACTCCGAGTCCGGCCAGCTGAAATACGATGTGATCGTGCATCCCGGCGGCAATCCCGGCAATGTGAAGCTGCAATACAACGGCGCTTCTTCCGTGTCGCTTAAAAAGAACACCCTGCATATCCTTACCTCCGTGGGCGAAGCCATAGAACTGGCCCCTTATGCATACCAATACGTTAACGGGCAGCGGAAAACGGTGAAAGTGGACTACCAGCTTTCCGGTAATACGGTGAGCTACAAGGTATCCGGCAGGTACGACCCGCAATATCCCCTGGTGATAGACCCTACCGTGGTTTTTGCAACCCTTACCGGTTCCCGCGCGGATAACTGGGGGTATACCGCCACTTACGACGCCGCCGGTAATTTTTACGGTGGCGGCATCATATGGGGCCAGGGCTATCCTACCAGCACCGGGGCTTACGACGCAGGCTTCAACGGCGGCGAGATCGACATTGCCGTTACCAAGTTCAACGCAGCGGGCAGCCGCATTATATATTCCACCTACATCGGCGGTTCGGGAGACGAGCAGCCCTGCAGCATGTTCGTGGACGGGGGCGGCAACCTGGTCATATCCGGCAGAAGCAATTCCAACGATTTTCCCGCCCTTACCAAAGCAGGCGTAGGCGGCGGCAACGATATTGTAGTAGTAAAGCTGAATGCCAACGGTACAGCGATGATCGGTTCCATGATGATAGGCGGCTCCCAGCTGGATGGTGCCAACATCAGGCCGGACAAAGGCCAGGGGACAGACGTGCTGCTCCGAAACTATGGCGACGATGCCCGGAGCGAAGTAGTGGTAGACGGCGCCGGGAATATTTACGTAGCCAGCTCCACCCAGTCCGGCGACTTCCCCGTTACCTCCGGCGCTTTCCAGACCACTTTCGGTGGTGGCCGGCAAGATGCCGTGGTGATGAAGATCAACCCCGCCTGCAACGCGCTGGTATGGGCCAGCTTCCTGGGCGGCAGCGCCGAAGACGCTGCCTATGTATTGGCGTTGAACGGCGGCAACAGCGTGTACGTGGCCGGGGGCACCGCCAGCAGCAATTTCCCGATGCGTGGCAGCGGTGTGTGGAGTTCCTACCGGGGCGGCGCATGCGATGGTTATATCGCGCATTTCTCCGCCAACGGCAGCGCCTTATTGCAGTCCACCTTTATAGGTTCAGACAACGGGAAGGCGGACCAGGTGTACGGCATCCAGCTGGACAGGCAAGGTTCCGTATACGTGATGGGCACCACCGAAGGCAACTGGCCCATCCAGCAGCCCGCGGGCACGCCCACTTTCTACAACGACAATTCCAAACAGTTCATTACCAAGCTAAGGCCAGACCTTTCAGCGTTGATATATTCCACCACTTTCGGGAAAAATGCCAGCTCTCCCAGCCTGAGCCCCGTGGCTTTCCTGGTGGACCGCTGCCAGAACGTATATGTTTCCGGCTGGGGCGGCGATCTGAACTCCGGCGCGGGATACGCCAACTCCAATACCCGCAACCTGCGGGTGACGCCTGATGCGCGCAAGTCCAGGTCCGACGGCAGTGATTTTTATTTCTTCGTGATGAAAAGGGACGCGCTGGGTATTCTTTATGGTTCCTTTTACGGCGGCGACGGTCTGCTGGAACATGTGGACGGGGGAACCAGCCGCTTCGACCAGAACGGCGTGATCTACCAGGCCATCTGCGCTTCCTGCCAGCTTCACCAGGGGCCGGCAATACGCTTCCCGACAACCCCCGGGGCTTATTACACCGGTTATACCACCAACTGTAACCTCGGCTCCCTCAAGATCGCATTCAACCTCGACGGCGTGCGCGCCGGCTTCACCACACAGGAAAGAAGACGGAACTATTGCGTGCCCGCCAATATCCAGTTCATCGATACCACGGGCGTAACCGCACAGAGCTGGACCTGGAACTTTGGCGACGGCTCTCCCGAAGTGGTGACCACCGTGCCGAACACCTCGCATTCCTATCCCGCCGTGGGCGATTACCGCGTGCGCCTCGTTAAATACGACCCGGCCAGCTGTAACCTGGCGGATACCGCTTATATGGATATCCGCGTGCGGGAAGACCGGGCGCCGATGGGCTTCACCGAGCAGCGCCTGCCACCCTGCACCGCGCTGGAATATCTTTTCGTCAATACGTCCACACACCCGCCGGGCAAGCCTTTCCAGAATAATTCCTTCACCTGGGATTTCGGAGACAATACGCCGCAGGTGGTAACAGATACCACGCGCCAGATTCACCGCTTCGCCTCCGAAGGCATTTATAACGTAAGCCTGACGCTTACGGACACCAACTATTGCAACGCTCCCGAAACACAGACGCTGCAATTACGTGTAGCCGCCAACGTGGTAGCCGCATTTACAGTGCCTGACAGCAGCTGCGCGCCGTTCATCGCCAACTTCGACAATATTTCCAAAGGCGGCGTTACGTTCAACTGGGATTTTGGGGACGGTACACAATCTACCGATGCGTACCCCACCCATACTTACACCACGCCGGGCCGGTATCCGGTAAGGCTCGAGGCGTTCGATCCCAACACCTGTAACCAGCGGCACGATACGACGATCATCATCACCGTATTACCGCCGCCCACCGCGCAGTTCACTTTCCAGCCCAACAAGCCGGTAGAGAACACGCCGCATATGTTCACCAACCAGAGCACCGGCGCAGCGCGTTACCACTGGGACTTTGGAGATGGCAACACTTCTACCGAAGTGAATCCCACTTACCAATACCTGCGCACCGGCACCTACGATGTGTGCCTGATCGCGATCACAGAGTTTGGCTGCCAGGATACGGTATGCCAGCAGGTAAGCGCCATCGTGAACCCGCTGTACGACGTTCCCACCGCATTTTCTCCGAATGGGGACGGGGTGAACGATATCTGGGAGATCAAAGGTTTCGGTATAATTCATTACGACATGAAGGTGTTCAACCGCTGGGGCCAGCTGGTGTTCCAGAGCAACGACATGAAGCTGGGATGGAACGGTCGCTTCAATGGTACCATTCAGCCCATGGACGCTTACGCCTTCGTGCTGAACATCGAATTCTCGGATGGCAATAAGGTCACTAAAACAGGGAACGTTACACTATTACGATAAAGGGTCTGGTTATGAGAAAGTACGTCTACCATATTGTCCTGATTTGTTGCCTCGCGGGCGCCATTCCGGCTTCCGCGCAAGACCTGCATTTTTCGCAGTTCTTCAATTCACCCCTTTCCACCAATCCCGCCAATACCGGTTTTATTCCTGACGGCAACTACCGCATCGGGATCAATTACCGCAACCAGTGGGCTACCATACCCGTTCCGTATAAGACCATGTCTGTATTCGGCGACTTCCAGCTGTTCCGCGAGCAGCTTACCTATGGCTGGGTAGGCGTGGGGGGCATGCTGCTGCGCGATGTGGCGGGTACCGGCAACCTCACTTCCACCAAGGCTTACGGCTCTGTGGCCTATCACCAGCTGCTGGGGCAGAGCAGCCTGCTGAGCGCGGGTTTTAACGTAGGATATGCGGACAAAAGAGTGGACCTCACCAAGCTCACCTTCGGCAGCCAGTGGAACGGCCAGTTCTTCGACTCGCAGATGTTTTCCGGCGAACCTTTCACCGCGGCCTCTGTAGGGTATTTTGATATGCAGGTGGGTATGAACTACGCCTACTTTCCGACAGACAATATTTACATCAACGGCGGATTTTCCGTGCATCACATCAATACGCCCCGTGAAACTTTCTACAACGGGAACAACCAGATAGACCGGCGTTACATCGGCTTCCTGAACGCCAGCCTGAAGCTCAACGATAAAGTGATCCTCAACCCGAGCGCATACCACGCCCGCCAGGCCGGCTCCAGCGAAACCATGGCAGGCGCTTACGCGGCTTACAATCTTTCCGGAGACGGCAACCAGCAACTATTTGGCGGTCTGTATTACCGCTTGCAGGATGCTTACGCATTCCTGGTGGGCTACCAGGTGGCCAATTTCAGGCTGATGTTCAACTACGACGTGACGTCCAGCACACTGTCTGCGGCCAACAGCCGCCAGGGCGCGTATGAGCTGAGCCTGCTGTACATCGGCCTGTACCCGAACAGGAGCTTTTCCAATGCGAAGCGGTATACGCTCTGCCCGTCTTTCTAGGAGCGGTCATTTTGCAGAAGCGGTTCTTTTTCTCTCCTTTAACAATAACGGCCCGGCCGCCCGGGTTTGTCTATGTAGTTATTCCGAATTGATAACTATTTTTGCTGCATGAGCACATTCGCTAAAGTAACTCCCGCTCACATAGAAGCCCTGAAGGGCATTGTAGGGAAAGCCTTTGTTTTTACAGACGAAGAGAACATAGAAAAATACGCGCACGACGAAACAGAGGATCTCCGTTTTCCGCCGGAAGTGGTGGTGAAACCCGCCACCACGGAAGAAGTAAGTCGCATCATGCGGCTTTGCAACGAAGCGCTGCTGCCGGTAACGCCGAGGGGCGGAGGCACCGGTTTGAGCGGAGGGGCGCTGGCGCAGCATGGCGGCGTATTGCTGTCTACTGAAAGACTGAACAGGATACTGGAAATAGACGAACGCAATCTCCAGGTGACCACTGAGCCAGGGGTGATCACGCAGGTATTGCAGGAGGCCGTAAGGGAGAAAGGATTATTCTACCCGCCGGACCCCAGCAGCCGCGGCACCTGTTTTATCGGCGGCAACATAGCTGAGAACTCCGGCGGCCCCAAGGCCGTGAAATACGGGGTGGTAAAGGATTATGTGCTGAACCTCGAACTGGTGCTGCCGAATGGCGAAGTGATCTGGACCGGTGCCAACGTGCTGAAGAACGCCACCGGGTATAATCTTACCCAGCTGGTGGTAGGCAGCGAAGGCACGCTGGGCGTGGTTACAAAGATCGTGCTGCGGCTCATACCGCTACCGAAGCACGACCTGCTGATGCTCGTGCCCTTCAATTCCGCAGAATACGCCTGCGCAGCGGTGAGCGCGATCTTCCGCGCAGGGTACACGCCTTCCGCACTGGAATTCATGGAAAGAGATGCGCTGCTGTGGGTAACGCAGTTTGTAGACAGCAGCATGGTGAAAATAGATGACGAAGTGCAGGCCCACCTGCTCATTGAAGTGGACGGCAACCACCCGGACATGCTGTTTCAGGAAATGGAAGCCATCGCGGCGGTAGTGATGGAATTCGGCTGCGGAGAAATTCTTTTCGCAGACAGCCACCAGCAGAAAGAAGAGCTCTGGAAGCTGCGCCGCAGGGTAGCCGAAGCCGTGAAGTCCAATTCCATTTACAAGGAAGAAGACACCGTGGTGCCGCGCGCCGAACTGCCTTTGCTGCTGAACGGGGTGAAAGCCATCGGGCAGCGGTACGGGTTCAGGTCTGTGTGTTACGGGCATGCGGGCGATGGTAACCTGCACGTGAATATCATTAAAGGCGACCTGACGGATGACGCCTGGAACGGCACGCTCAAAGACGGCATCCGCGAGATATTCGAGCTGGTGAAGCGGCTGGGGGGCACTATTTCCGGCGAGCACGGCATCGGGCTGGTGCAGAAGGATTATATGGAGATCATTTTCAGCCGGCAGCAGATGCAGCTGATGAAACAGATCAAGCAGGTGTTTGACCCGAATAATATCCTGAACACCGGGAAAATATTTGATTGAGACCGTAAGATATCCCATTAAAGAAACGTTAATGCGTATGGCAGACCGGTAAAAATCAAATAATTTAGCTGGCAATAATGTATGATCATGAAACGTATATACTTAGCCGTTATCCTGTTAATTTGCGCCCAGGCAGCAACTGCGCAGTTTTATAAAACCGATACCGCCCGTGGCTTCGACCGCAGCCGGTTGATGGTGGGAGGCAGCTTCGGTGCGGGCTTCGGCGATTATACGCTGGTGAATATCTCGCCTATCATCGGTTACCGTTTTTCCCCGATGTTCGCAGCCGGTGTTGCGCTGAATGCGCAGCTTTCCTGGGAGAAGCTGAGAGGCTACGATGGCGAAATTTATGCCCGTTACAATTATAACATGTTCGGAGGCGGGCTCTGGGGCCGGTTTTACCCCATTCCTCAATTGTTCCTCCAGGCCCAGCCGGAATATAACAGCATCGGCGAAAAGTTCAGGGATTATGCACCCGATCCTCCCGTGACCACCAAAACCCGCTACGGCGCGCCCGCCCTGTTGCTCGGCGGCGGTTATGCCCAGCCGATCGGCATGGGCAACTCCGCTTTCGTGATCATGATCCTGTATGATGTATTGCAGGATGAGCGCTCTCCTTACAGGAACCGCCCCGTGATCTCCGCAGGCGTGAACGTTGGATTTTGAACACCATCAAAATATTCTCAGGAAAGCCGGCGGTATAGCCGGCTTTTTTATGCGCCTCCGAATGAACTTTATGTTATTTGTGTATAATAACTAAACAATTATTTACAAATACTGTTATATTTGGTCCATGCAACAGCAAGCAGACTGCGCCGTAGTCGGCGCCGGGATCGTGGGGCTGGCCACCGCTTACCACCTTGCCCTTAAAGGAAAAAAGGTCATTGTTTTTGAACGCAACGCCCGCGCCACCGGCGCGTCGTACCGCAATTTCGGATTGGTGTGGACCATCGGGCAGCAGGCGGGCCATATCTATGAACGCGCTTTGTACGGGCGGGGCATCTGGAAAAACATAGCCGCCAGAACAGGCCTTAGCTGTGAAGAAACCGGCTCTTTGCATTTAGGCTACCACGATGATGAAGTGAGCGTGATGGAAGAATTTGCGCGTATAGGCAGCGCGCATTGCGAAGTGCTCAGCCCTGCGGCAGCCGCGCAAAAAAGCGGCGCCTTCCAGCCCAAAGGCCTCAAAGCCGCACTCTGGAGCCCCATGGAAATGATGCTGGACCCCCGCGTGGCAAGCGCCACCATCGCGGCTTTCCTGCAATCGGAACATCAGGTGGACATTCACTTCAACACCGCGGTGAACGGCATCAGCATGCCTTTCATCGAAACAAAACAAGGCAAATGGAAAGTGGAACAGGTGTTCGTATGCAGCGGCCAGGACTTTGAAACCCTTTACCCGTCTGTGTTCGAAGCTGCACCCATCACCCGCTGCAAATTGCAGATGATGCGCACCGTTGCCCAGCCCGGCAACTGGAAGCTAGGCCCCGCGCTCAGCACCGGCCTCAGCATGCTGCACTATGCATCTTTTTCGCAATGCCCTTCGCTGCCGGAACTGCGCAAAAGAATTGAATCCACCCTGCCTGAATACCTGCAATACGGCATTCACCTGCTGGTATCGCAAAACGGGGCAGGGGAGCTTTCCCTGGGCGACAGCCATGAATACGGCCGTGAAGTGGATCCGTTCGATAAAGAACATATCAACCAGCTCATTCTTCAGTATATCCAAACGTTTCTGCTCGCGCCTTCCTTTACCATACAGGAGCGCTGGCACGGCGTATATCCCAAACTCACCAACGGCGAAACTGACCTCGTGCTGCGGCCTGGCCCGGGCGTTACTATTCTCAACGGTCTTGGCGGCGCAGGCATGACGCTCTCGTTCGGCCTTGCCCGTGACGTTGTAGCGGCGCTTTGACAGCATATTGTATCCAGTGAACAGGGCAGCAGGGATGCTGCCTTTTTTTATGCTTTCTTGGCTGAAATCCCTATTTTTATTTTTATTCTAACGTTTACGTCAAAATCTGTACATGGCACCTGACCAGAACCAGTTCATGTCGCCTGGGATATTTATCGTTTTTATCGCCAGCTACTTTTTCCTGCTATTGCTTATCTCTTACCTGACCACGCGAAAGGCTGATGCACAATCCTATTTCATCGGCAACAGGAACTCCGTATGGTACCTGGTGGCCATCGGGATGATCAGCGATTCCTTATCTGGTGTTACGTTCATATCCGTGCCGGGCAAAGTGGAAACCGGTTCTTTCTCGTACCTGCAAACCATCCTGGGCTACGTGGTGGGCTATGTGATCATTGCCACCGTATTGCTGCCGTTGTATTATAACCGGAACCTGACGTCCATTTATACTTACCTGCAACAGCGTTTCGGGCCCGTCACGCAAAAAACGGGCGCGGTGTTCTTCATTCTCTCCCGGCTGGTGGGCGCGGCGGCGCGCCTGTTCCTGGTGGCGGGCGTGTTGCAGCTCTTTGTGTTCGACTATTACCATGTTCCCTTTGCTTTGTCCGTTTCCATCATGATCGCGCTGATGCTGGTGTACACCTACCGCGGCGGCATCAAAACGCTGGTGTGGACGGACGCCATGCAATCCACCTTCCTGCTGCTGGCCGTGGTGCTCACCATCATCGTGATCTGTTCTGACCTGCAATGGGGCCTGGGCGACCTTATCAGCAACGTGGCGGATAACCCGCGTTCCAAAACATTTTTCTGGGATTGGAAAGCCGCCAACTTTTTCCCGAAAGAATTTTTCGGCGGTATGATGATCGCCGTTACCATGACCGGGCTGGACCAGAACATGATGCAGAAGAACCTCAGCTGCCGCTCCCTCGGCGAAGCGCAGAAGAACATTTATTCCTTCAGCATCATGCAGCTGGTGGTGAACGTGTTCTTCCTCAGCCTGGGTGTGCTGCTCTACGAATACATGAGCGCAAACGCCCTGCAGATACCGGTAGGCGCGGATGGCCGGAAGCTGACGGACCAGGTGTTCCCCATGCTGGCGCTCACCCAGCTGGGCACGTTTGCCAGCATCGTCTTCATCGTGGGCCTGACGGCGGCTACATTTTCGAGTGCGGACAGTGTGCTGACCACGCTCACCACTTCTTTTTACATCGACATCCTGGGCCACTCCACCGAAGGAATGGACGCAAGACGGAAGCGAACCAGGAACCTTATACACGTGGGCTGCGCCGTCGCTTTGCTGCTCACCATCCTTTTATTCAAGGCATTCAACGAGAGCGCGGTGATAGATACCGTACTGTTCCTCGCCACCATTACTTACGGGCCGATGCTGGGCCTGTTCGCCTTCGGCATCCTGAACAAGCGGCCCATCGTGGATTACGGCTCGGTGGTGGTATGTCTCATTTCACCCGTTCTTTGTTTTATCCTCAAACAATATTCAGAACAATGGCTGGGCGGGTATAAATTCGGGAATGAACTGCTGATCGTGAACGGCCTGTTTACGTATATCGGTTTATGGCTGTTTTCCAAAAGCAGGGCGTCCCTGCAACCGTTGCAGTAAAAAAGTGTAGATTGTAAAACAAAAAAGAACAGCAGATGAACGATTTGTTAAAGAACCTGCAGATGCGGGACTGGACAGAAACGAAAGCCCATTCCAGCTGGCAGATATTCAAGATCATGGCGGAGTTTGTGGAAGGGTTCGAAGCGCTTGCAAAGATCGGCCCCTGTATTTCCGTATTCGGTTCAGCCCGCACCCGCGAAGGCAATCACTATTACGAACTGGCCTGCGAGATAGCGAAGCGCCTTGCTGAAGATGGTTTCGGCATTATCTCCGGCGGCGGCCCCGGCATTATGGAAGCGGCCAACAAAGGCGCGCAGAAAGCAAAAGGAAAAAGCGTGGGGCTCAACATCCAGCTGCCGCATGAACAATATTCGAATCCTTACCTGGACAACGACAAGAGCCTCAACTTCGATTATTTCTTCGTCCGCAAAGTGATGTTCGCCAAATATTCCCAGGGTTTCGTGATGATGCCCGGCGGCTTCGGCACGATGGATGAATTCTTTGAAGTAGCCACCCTCATCCAAACGAAAAAAATGACGGAAACACCGCTGGTGCTCGTTGGAAAAGAATATTGGAGCGGCCTGCTGTCGTGGATAGATGCGGTGATGATGAAAAAAGAAAGCAATATCCATCCCGAAGACCTGGACCTGCTGAAGGTGTTTGACACGGCAGACGAAGTGGTGGAGTACTTCCGCGTGTTTTACACCACCAACAAGCTCCGTCCCAACTTCTAGTATTATTCCATTAACATATACATATGGATGATATTTATCCAGTGTAATTAAATTGAATACATTTATACAGTCACAGCCTATAGCGGACCATTACAAGATTTGTTATATGGTCAATAGTTGTGTCTTTTAATGGTTAACATGGGGTAAAGAGCCTGATAGTATTATCGGGCTCGATTTGTTTGTGGCTGAATGATAAATGCTTAGGTTTGCAAAAAAAAAGGCATGGAGGTAATATCCCGGGACATTCAGGCGTTTGCAGAGAAGTACACCACTCCCGAAACGGAGCTGTTATACCGTTTACACCGCGAAACGTACCTGAAGGTGGACCAGCCTCACATGCTGAGCGGCCATGTCCAGGGCCGTTTCCTGTCGATGGTGAGCCAGATGATGCGCCCGCGGCGTATCCTCGAAATAGGCACCTACACCGGTTATTCCGCCATCTGCCTGGCGCAGGGCCTTGCAGAGAACGGGCATCTGCATACGATCGATATTAACGAGGAGCTGGAAGAAATGAGCGGCCGTTATATCACCGAAGCAGGTTTGAGGGATCGCATCACGCAGCATACCGGCAGGGCGGCAGAGATCATCCCGCAGCTGGATGAAGTGTTCGACCTGGTGTTCATCGATGCGGACAAGGCCGGTTATATCGGTTATTACGATCTCGTTTGGGAAAAGCTGCGGCCCGGCGGATTCATGCTGGCGGACAATGTGCTGTACCACGGCGAGGTAGTGCTGGAAGAAGAAGAGCGAAGCAACAACGCCAAAGCCATGATCAGCTTCTGCGAAAAAGCATTGACTGACGAACGCGCTGAAACGCTGCTGCTGAGCCTGCGCGACGGCGTGCTGATGATCCGGAAAAAATAAAATAAGGATCATCCAGGAACAAGACCCATTAAATTCAACATATACATGCAAAGAAAGTCATACTGCCTGGCCATCTGTTTGCTTATCTGCTTGTCTATAGGCGCAGCTGTAAATGCAGTTGCACAGAACATCAGCACCACTCAGTACATAGACACGTATAAGAACATTGCCATGGAAGAGATGCGCCGCTCCGGCGTGCCTGCCGCCATCAAGCTGGCCCAGGGTATTTTGGAGACCCAATCCGGCAACGGCTGGCTGGTGCTCAACAGCAACAATCACTTCGGCATCAAATGCAAGAACAACTGGACCGGGCCTTCCGTGAATTACGACGACGATGCCCGCCAGGAATGTTTCCGCAAATACGGCTCTCCCGCAGAATCCTGGAAAGACCATTCAGAATTCCTCCGCAACAATCCCCGTTACAAATTCCTGTTCGACCTGAACCCGGAAGATTACAAAGCCTGGGCATACGGCCTCAAAACGGCCGGTTATGCTACGGACAGGAACTACCCGCAACGGCTCATCCAGATCATAGAAAATTACCAGCTCCAGCAATTCAACGCCATTGCGATGGGCAAGCAGCCCATCCCCGCAAGCCCTTCCCTGGCCGGAGACCCCGCGTCGTATGAGCCGGTACAGTCACCGGGCCGCGACAATAACGTGATCACGCCGCAACCCGCTGCCAAAAAATATCCTGTCGGCACAGAGTTCCGCATCAACAACCGCAAAGTGATATTTGCGAAAGAAGGCACTGCCCTGATACAGATCGCCAGTCAATACGACATCCGCCTCAGCTCGCTGCTCAAATACAACGATCTTACCGAAGACCAGCCGCTGGAAAAAGACATGCTGATCTTCCTTCAAGGTAAAAGCAAACGCGGCCAGAACGATTATCACATCGTAACGCCCGGCGAATCGCTGCACGACATTGCGCAGGCCGAAGGCGTTCAGCTCCGCTGGCTGCGCAAGCGCAATAAGCTGGACGAAGGCGATCAGCCCGCGGCAGGCGAAAGAGTTGCGCTCGACGGGTTTGCATCTTCCAGGCCGCGCCTCGGCAGCAACTCGGTAGCCAAGGTGGACGATCACAAAGACCTGGAGCCGAAAAAGATCATCAAAGACATCAAAGACGAAATAGCAAAAGCCAGAACCGCGACTGAACCGGCGCCGGAGAGCCCGGCCACTGCACGCGCGGAAGAAAAAACTTCCGGCATACCGCCTTCCATGGTGGAAGACCTGAAGAAAGCCGGCAGCACCGTAACGCCCGCGGGTTCTTTGTTTCATACCGTAACGGAAAAAGAAACGCTGTACAGCATTTCGCGCCGGTACAACATTACCGTGGCACAGCTCCAGCAGTGGAACAACCTCCAGGATAACGGTATTAAAATAGGGCAGCAGCTCGTAGTCCGCAAATAATTCAGCGCCAATGACGACGATACAGGTACACGACAAAAAATTCATCCCGTTCATCAGCGAAGCCGATCTGCAGGCGCGCATCAAAGAAATGGCGAAGCAGCTCAGCCACGATCTGCGGGGCGAACACCCGCTGTTCATCGGCATCCTCAACGGCTCGTTTATGTTCGCGGCGGATATTTTCAAACACCTCGACATCGAAGCGGAGATATCCTTCATCAAACTGGCTTCCTACAAAGGCACCAAAAGCACCGGCAATGTGATCACGGCCATCGGGCTGGAAGAAGACGTGTACGGCCGCACCGTGGTGATCGTGGAAGATATTGTGGACACCGGCAAGACCCTTAGCCAGTTCCTTCCCCAGCTGGAGCACCAGCAGCCTAAAAGGCTCATGGTGGTGGCGCTGCTGCACAAACCCGACGCCGTTACGCACCCTGTGAAGATCGATTACCTGGGCTTTTCCGTGCCCAACAAATTCCTGCTCGGCTACGGCCTCGATTACGACGGCCTGGGCCGCAACCTGCCCGAAATATATCAGCTGGCGGAATAAAGAATTACCGCAAATTTTGGCCGGTTACATCAACTGATTAAATATTTTCTTAATTTAGATGTCGTTGTATGTAATTAGATTACTATGCATAAGCTCCTCATGCTGCTCTGTTGGCTATGCGGGAGCATGATGGCAGAGGCACAAAAGACCAGGGGAGTAGTGTCCGGCGCGGTGCTGGACAGCGTGAACCAGAACCCTATGCAGGGGGTGCGCGTGAGCATTCTGAGAGATACGGTTGCAGTTAAGACAAACCAGTATGGACTATTTCGTATAGACATTCCCGATGGCAGCACGCATCTTGTTTTTGAATACCCCGGTTACCTTACCAAAACAGTGCCCCTCGACCATTATGATCGCATGCTCATTGAGCTGAGCCCTTTGTCAAAAAATCCAGGTACTAACGCTGACGTTGCCAAAGCCAGGGCCCGGGCGAGGTTTGCCCATAGTTCCAACCCCAATTACGGCAATGTGGGCATGGGCGTGTCCGCCTTTTTTGATGAAACTTACGGCAAGCTTTACGAGAATAAATTCGTGGACGCGGAAAAGAGCAACCACTCGTCTTTCGCGCTGGACGTGGACCGTGCCGCCTACAGCAATATGCGCCGTTTCGTGAAACTGCGGGAACATATACCGGTGGACGCCGTGCGGATAGAGGAGCTGGTGAACTACTTCCATTACAGTTATCCCCTGCCGCGGCACGACAGCACCTTCGCGTTGTACGCCCATTACACAGACTGCCCCTGGGCCCCCGGCCACCACCTGCTGGAGATAGCGGTAAGGGCGCAGCAGATCGAAACAGACAGCCTGCCCGCCAGCAACCTCGTTTTCCTGATAGATATCTCCGGTTCCATGGGCACGGCCAACAAGCTGCCGCTGCTGCAGGCCGCTTTCCGCGTGCTGGTCAACAATCTCCGCCCGCGCGACAGGGTGGCCATCGTAGCTTATGCCGGCACGCCCGGGCTGGTATTGCCCTGCACCCCCGGGAACGAAAAGGAAAAAATACTCAATGCCATCGACTACCTCAGCGCGGGCGGGGCCACTGCCGGCGAAGCCGCCATCAAAATGGCATACCAGATCGCCGAAGAAAACTTCATCCCCAACGGCAACAACCGCGTGATAATGGCCACAGACGGCGATTTTAACGTAGGCCAAACCAGCGACCAGGATATGGAAGACCTCATCATGCAAAAGAAGGAAGGCGGCGTATTGCTCACCTGCCTTGGTTTTGGTATGAAGGATTACAAGGACAGCAAGCTGGAAACCCTTTCCAGCAAAGGCAACGGCAACTTCGCGTACATCGACAATATGGAGGAGGCCAACAAAGTATTCGCCCGTGAATTCGGCAGCACCCTTTTCACCATCGCGCGCGACGTGCGGGCGGAGATCACCTTTAACCCGCAACGGGTGAAGGCTTACCGCCTGATCGGGTATGAGAATAAAGTGCTGAAAGAAGATAACTCCAACGGCGAAAGGATCGTCGGCGGCATTGTAGGCTCCGGCAACTGCGTGGTGGCGCTGTACGAGATCATCCCGGAAGAGCAGGAAACCGGCGGGCAGCTGGGTGTAACGCGGATCTCGTACCGCACCGAGCAAGACACGACGCTGCGCATCATGCAAAAAGAGATCGCCGGTTCCAGGCAGATATTCGCCGCCGCGCCCGACGATTTCCGCTTTGCCGCGTCAGTGGCCTTGTTCGGCATGCTGGTGAAAAACTCTGCCTACAAAGGCAGGGGCAACATCAATATGGTGACGGACATTGCGAAAAAGGCGCTCGGCCCCGATAAAGGCGGCTACCGTATGGAATTCCTGAAGCTGATAAAACTGGTGAAGAAAAATACCGCCTGGCTGAAATGATGTAAAACTATTGCAGCACCGAACCGTCCTGTACCTTGTCCAGCCGCTTCCACCCGAACGTTCCGGCCAGCATTCCCGCAATACTGCAAAGCAGACCCACGAATAGAGGCGGCATTTCCGTGCCTGTAAACTCGCTGTAGATATAGCCCGCCGTGCCCAGGATAATGGAAAGAATGGCTCCTCCCTCGTTCGACCGTTTCCAGTACAGGCCCGCCGTGAGCGGCACAAAAAGGGAAACAAGGCTCAATACCGAAGAAGACGCCACCAGCTCGTAAATATCCTGGCTGCTGAAAGCCATGCCCATCGAAATGGCGGATACGATCACCACCGAAATACGGATCACACGCAGGAACTGTTTGTCTGTAATGTTTTTGAAGAAGGGGCGGATGATGTTCTCGCCCAGCACGGTGGCGGGGGCCAGTATCGCGCCGCTGGTAGTGCTCATAACGGCGGAAAGCAATGCGCCGAAGAACAATACCTGTATAAAAAGATTACCGTGCTGCAATACCATGTTCGGTAATATCTTTTCCGTGCCCTGCGCCGCCAGCCCGGGGTACAGCTGCTGCGCGCACAGCACGATCAGCAAAGGCACCGAACCGATCACCAGGTACATCAGGGCGCCGAGGTAGGAGGAATACTGCGCCACGCGTTCGCTCTTGCTGCTCATGAGCCGCTGGAACACGTCCTGCTGCGGAATGGAACCCAGCCCGATGGTGAACCATGCGGCCAGGTAATGCAGCCAGCTGTTCCAGTCCCTGTCCGGCAAAAAACGGAAAGTGCCTGCCGGCGCGCGGTCTATCACGGTTTGCATACCGCCTGCATCATGCACCACGATCACTGCGATCACCACGATGCCTATGATGATCATGATGGTTTGTATGAAATCGGTGATGGAAACGGACCACATGCCGCCCATGTAAGTATAGGCCATTACGATCAGCCCGCTGGCAATCATGGCGGTGCCGTGCGGCACGCCCATCACGGTGTTGACCACGATGCCCATGGCCACGATCTGCGCGGCGATCCACCCGAAGTAGGAGGGGATCATCAGCAGGGCAGACACCACTTCGGCCTTCTTCCCATACCTTTCCCGGAAATAATCGCAGAAGGTAAGCAGGTTGGTGCGGTACAGCTTGCGGGCGTAGAACAATCCTACCAGCAACAAACACAACGAAGCGCCGAAAGGATCTTCCATGACGCCGATCAGCCCGTGCTGCGCGAACTCGCTGGTTGCGCCCAGCATGGTTTCGGAGCCGAACCAGGTGGCGAATATCACGCAGGTGCTGATGCCCAGCGGCAGGCTGCGCCCCGCCACGATGAAGTCTCCCGCGCTTTTTACTTTGCGGGCGGCCCAGCGGCCGATGAGTATGGTGACCAGGAGATAAACGAGTACGAATGCAGTGAGCATCGGCGGTACTTTATTTGATGATGCGGAAACAATGCCTCAGCAGCTTGCCCTGGAAATCGAAGGGAACGGTTTGCGCCGTGATGTTCTTGATAGACGAAGCCTCGATGGCGGGTTCGTCCAGCTCAAACCTGCGCAGGTTGTTGCTGAAATACAGCACACCGTCCTTTTTCATGGTCAGCAGCACTTTATTGACAAGCTCCACATGGTCCCGCTGGATGTCCAGGAAATCTTTCATGCGTTTGCTGTTGGAAAAGGTGGGAGGGTCCAGTACCACGAGGTCGTAGGTGTTCAGTTTCAGTTCGTCCAGGTACTGGAGCACATCTGCGTGTATGTATTGATGTTTGGCCGGGTCCAGCAGGCCGTTCAGCCGCATGTTTTCCTCAGCCCAGGCCAGGTATGTCTTTGAAAGGTCTATGCTCGTTACGGACGCCGCCCCGCCTGCCGCCGCGTACACGGAAAAGGAACCGGTGTAACAAAAGAGGTTGAGCACTTTTTTGTCCTTCGCTTCTTCGCGCACCATGTGGCGGGTAATGCGGTGGTCGAGGAAAAGGCCGCTGTCCAGGTAATCGCTGAGGTTCACTTTGAATTTGAGCCCGTCTTCCTGCACGATCAGCTCTTCCCGGGAGAAATCTATTTTTTCATACTGGCTTTGCCGGTTCTGTTTCCGCTGGCGGGTGCGCAGGTACAGGTCATCCTGCTGCACGCCCAGCACTTTGGCGATCACGGCGAGGCTGCCTTGCAACCAGGCTTCGTAAGCATCATCGTCCAGCTTATGGTCGCTCTGGTATTCGGCCACATATACTTTATCCTCGTACAGCTCAATGATGAGGGGGAATTCAGGCAGGTCCCTGTCGTAGAGCCGGAAGCAGGTGATACCCTGGCGCCTGGCGGTTTTACGGAGGTGCTTCTCTACTTTGCTGAGCCTGTTCTCAAACATCTGGAACTTGTCTGACATAGGTGCAAATATGGGATTTTTCGCGCGCTTATGCCAGCGCAAAAAAATCCCCGGCCTGTTGGGGCCGGGGACCGGAATAATATTTAGATCAGCCGTTATCAGCTGAAGATATCCTTTACTTTTTCAAAGAATCCTTTCTCGCTTTTTTCAGGGTTCGGTTTGAAGTTGCCGGACTCCTGCATTTTTTCCAGCATGGATTTTTCTTCTGAAGTGAGCGTCTGCGGCGTCCATACGTTCACATGAATAAGCTGGTCGCCTTTTTCGTAGCTGTTCACGGAAGGGAAGCCTTTGCCTTTGAGGCGGAAGATCTTGCCGCTCTGCGTGCCCGGCGGTACTTTGATCTTGGCCTTCCCGTCGATGGTGGGCACTTCCAGCGATACGCCGAAAGCCGCGTCGGGGAAGGAGATATGAAGGTCGTAGGCCACGTTCAGCCCGTCGCGTTGCAGTTCCGGGTGCGGTTCTTCCTCGATGAGGATGAGCAGGTCGCCGGGGGCGCCGCCTCTTTCGCCGGCATTGCCTTTGCCGCTCATGCTCAGCTGCATGCCTTCCATTACGCCGGCCGGGATGTCGATAGACACGGTCTCTTCGCCGTATTGACGGCCTTCGCCTTTACAGGTCGTACATTTATTGGTGATGATCTGGCCTTCTCCGTTACAGGTAGGGCAGGTGGTCACGGTCTGCATCTGGCCCAGGAAGGTCTGGGTCACTTTGCGTACCTGGCCGGAGCCCTGGCAGGTGGTACAGGTCTGGAAAGAATTGCGGTCCTTGGCGCCCAGCCCGCTGCAGGTGGTACAGGTCACATGTTTTTTTACCTTGATCTTTTTATTGGAGCCTTTGGCGATCTCTTCGAAGGTGAGCTTGATCTTCACGCGGAGGTTGCTGCCGCGGGTGCCCCGGTTCCTTCTTGCCCCGCCGCCCTGGGCGCGGCCGCCGCCGAAGAAGCTGCCGAAAATGTCTTCGCCGAAAATATCGCCGAAGTTGGAGAAGATATCGTCCATGTTCATATGGCCGCTGCCGTAGCCGCCGCGGTTGCCCATGCCCGCATGGCCAAAGCGGTCGTACTGCGCCCGTTTGTCGGGGTCGCTGAGCACTTCATAGGCTTCCGCCGCTTCTTTGAACTTTTCCTCCGCCTCTTTATTGCCGGGGTTACGGTCCGGGTGAAACTGCATCGCTACCTTACGGTAAGATTTTTTGATCTCATCCTGGGAGGAGGATTTGGAAACCCCGAGTATTTCGTAATAATCTCTTTTGGTGGACATGTTTATACACTTGAAAAGCCCACTCCATTAAAGCGGGCTGTGGTAATGATTCACTGGGTATTAATGCTGCGCATGTTATTTTCCAACCACCACGCGGGCATGGCGAATGATCTTGTCGTTCAGGTAGTAGCCTTTTTGCAATACGTCCAGCACTTTCCCTTTCAGCTCTTCTGTAGGGGCGGGTATTTCGGTGATGGCATCGTGCAGGTCTGCGTTAAATTCCTGGTGCAGGCTGTCCATAGGCTTCAGCCCTTTGCTTTGCAGCACGCTGTACAACTTGTTGAACACCAGCAGCACGCCTTCTTTCACGGCGTCTACGCCTGTAGTGGCTTCCAGTTGTTTGGCGGCCCTTTCGGAATCGTCCAGCACATCCAGTAAGGCGATAATTACTTCCTTGTTGGCTGTATTTATAAGCTCAATGCGCTCCTTGGCATTGCGTTTCTTGAAATTATCGAAATCCGCGTTCAGCAGCAGGTACTTTTTTTTCAGCTCTTCCAGCTCAGCGCGCAATTTCTCCGCTTCATCCTCTTCAGGCAGGGCATCGTTCAAATGAGAAGACCCGCTCTGGTTCTCGTCTGCGTTAATGTCCATATCATTTGGCAAGGACTGCCCATTTGCCTGCATATCTTTGTCTTTTTCTGTCATGATAGTATAAATTGTCTGCAAAGGTACCACCGTCAATAATTTTGCCAAGCGCTACGGCGGGACAATTTGGCAGAAAAACTACTATATATATTACAGTAATTAATAATAACATGGCATCCGTTTCTTTAGAATGATAGTTGTATTTTTGCGCTCGAATTGCAATAAATGACTAAAGTTTTTTTAAAGAAGAAGATACAGAACCGCGTGCTGCTCGGGCATCCGTGGATTTTCGGGAATGAAGTGGGCCAGATCGAAGGGGAAGTGAACGCGGGCGACACCGTAGACGTATTCCTGCACAACGGATCTTTCCTCGGCCGCGGCTACATCAACCCACAGAGCCAGATACTGGTGCGCCTGCTCACCCGCGACCGCAAAGAAGAGATCAATGAAGGGTTTTTCCTGCACCGCCTGCAAAAGGCCTGGGATTACCGTAAAAAGATCGGTTACGAAGAAAACTGCCGCCTCGTGTTCGGCGAAGCGGACGAGCTGCCTGCCCTTATTATCGACAAATTCAACGACTACCTGGTGATCCAGACCCTCGCCCTGGGCATGGACCGCTGGAAGCCCGCTATCGTGGACGCGTTGAACAAAATATTTTCTCCCAAAGGTATTTACGAACGCAACGATGTGCCCGTGCGCGAGCTGGAAGGCCTGCCCCAGCAGAAAGGTTTCCTCAGCGCCCCGTTCGATACCAATATCATCCTCAACGAAAACGGCCTCCGTTTCCATGTGGACATTGAGAATGGCCAGAAGACCGGCTATTTCCTGGACCAGCAGGACAACCGGCGTGAGATCGAGCATATCGTGAAAGGGGCGGATGTGCTGGAAGCATTCTGCTACACCGGCACCTTCAGCTGCCATGCCGGCCACTACGGCGCCAAAAGCGTGCTGGGGCTGGATATTTCCGAGCATGCCGTGGCCACGGCCCGCCGCAATGCGGAGCTGAATAACCTGCAGGACATCTGTAAGTTCCAGGCCGTAAATGCGTTCGACCAGCTGAAGCAATGGACCAAAGAGGAAAAGAAATTCGACGTGGTGATCCTGGATCCGCCGGCCTTTACCAAAAGCCGCGAGAACATCCAGAAGGCGATCACAGGGTATAAGGAGATCAACCTGCGCGGCATGAAGCTGCTGAAGCCGGGCGGCTTCCTGGTAACCGCCAGCTGCACCAACCTGGTGAACCCTTCCATGTTCCTTGAAACGATCGATATGGCAGCGAAGGATGCGAAAAAGAAGCTGCGGCAGGTTACTTTCCAGACGCAGGCGCAGGACCATCCCATCCTCTGGAATATCGAGAACACTACCTACCTGAAGTTCCTGATCGTGGAAGTACAGTAGAAGCTGGTGGTATTTTCACACTCTTCACAAAAGCTTCTCCTATACCTGTCCTATACGGATCGTATAGCTGGAAGGTTTGGGTAAAATAATATCAAAAAGGCCGTCCCGGGAAGGGACGGCCTTTTTGATATATAAAGTAATAAGTTACTTGACGACGTTGAATTTCCCCGATTCAACCAGCGTTCCGTTCTTCTCGCGAAGCTGGAAAATATATAAACCGCTGTAGTAGTTGTCGAGGGGTACTTCGGTGCGGCCAGCCAGATTTTTGATGTGATCCACTTTCTTTCCAAGGAAATTGTATACAATAATCTCGTAAACCTTGTCGTTATTACGCTGGATTTCGAAATAAATCTTACTGGTTGCAGGGTTAGGATATGCCTTAACAACTTTACTCGCACCTTCCGTAGTTTCAGGAAGGGATTTGCTTTGGGACCAGGCCGGTAAGGACAAGGTACAGAGCAAAATAAATAAGATGAGAGTAGAGTTTTTTAACATAGTATCTAAAGATAATGATTTTTTTAAATATTAGCCAAATGTTTCTGGTTTTGGTTCTATTATAAAGATAACAAACGGCGAGCCAAATTGTGTGGATAAATTGTGCTTTTTTTGAAAAATTTAACGCTTGTTAACAGAACCCCCTCATTCTCACCCTGCCGTCAAAAAAAACGGCCCGTTCCATTCTTCAAATTAAAGTTTTGCAAAGCGGTGTTTAAAAGCTGGGACAGGTTACGCTGTTCAGCGTAGTGTTACGGCTGTTCAGGAAGTTCTTGAACACCATGCTCACCTCGAAACCTCCCATTGCCTGGCTGGCCGTCCTCAGCTTTGAAATGTTCACATCATAGCTCATCCCGATCTCATAAGCCCCCATATCAAGCCTGATCACCGGCACAACGGCATCGTTCCAGCGGAAGAACAGGCCGCCGTAAAAGCCCCTGTCAGACTCCAGACCCTGGTCCATCAGCCCGTAACCCAGCAGCGCACCGCCGATAAACTCCGAGTAGGCGCCCTGGTGCACCTGGTTGTAATGCGCCACCACCTTCACTCTTTCCGAAACCGGAACGGTTATCCCCATGTTGAAGCTCAATTTCGCGTCCAGTTCCACCTCCGAATCGTTGTAAAAGGAAACCTTGGGATTGTTGAAATGATAATAGGCTGCCCCGATGTAGTAGAAGGTGCCTTCGTTCAGGTCGCCGTTATAGCTCATACCCACGCCCATATCCCAGTACCCGTACCCGATCTTGGCCAGCCTGCCTTCCTCGCCGGTAGGGGCAAAGGGGTCGAAGCGGCCGCCGGTGTACTGGTTGTTGAAGGTGAGATGCTCCGGGTTGAACTGGCGCTGCACATAGCCGCCGGTGAAACCGAGGGACAGGAAGCTGTTCCTGTCTTCGCTCAGCGATTTGTGGTAGTTGATGGCCGGCAGTATCTGCACGGAGCGCAGGTTGGAGGCGCCCGCCTTGTCGTAGGTGAGCTGCATGCCTGCGGTTACGTGGTCGTTGTAATTCCCCACCGGGAATTTCATTTCCCCGCTCAGCGTGCCCGTCTGGTAAGGGATGGTCACACTGTTCCATTGGTTGCGGTACACGCCCTGTAAACGCATGTCTCCCTTAAAAAGCCCGATCAGTGCGGGATTACGGAGGATGGGCGTTTCCGCGAACTGTGACAAATGGATATCCTGCGCCCGCGCGCCCAGCGCTCCCGTTGCCAGGAGGGCGGCGCTTAACCACAGTTTTTTCATGCTTTGCAGCGTTTTCATGTTATCGTAATAAGGTTACATTTCCTTTTAATTCAAACCGTTCCCCGGTATCGCAAAGGCCGTCGAACAGCCAGATGTATACATCGGAGCTCAGCGGCCGGCCGTTCATTGTGCCATTCCAGCCCTGACTCATATCGTCTATATTGAAATTCTCCCTTCTGAATACTTCCTGCCCCGTGCGGCTGTAAATGCGCAGGGAATGGATGGTGCGGATGCCTTTGCCGCGCGGGTAAAAGATGTCGTTCATACCGTCCCCGTTGGGCGAGAAGCCGTTCGGAAAAAATACCACGCCCTGGTCGCAGAGCAGCTTCACGTTCATCACATCGGTTCTTTTACAACCCTGGTTATTGGTCACCTCGAATGCATAATCCGTCGCAATGCGCGGCGTAGCCACGGTTTGCGGGCAGGTGGCGCAATCGATGTTCGTATTGGGTTTCCATTCGCCGCTTACCACGTCATTGCTGAAGGTGGCAGTCAGGTATACCACGCTGCCTACGGTCACTACCTGGTCCGGCCCGGCATTCACGCTGGGGGCGGGTTTCACGGTCACAGTTACCTGTGCTGTGGTGGAAGGGCAGGCGGCATCGTGCCCGGCGGTCACGGTGTAGGTGGTGCTGGTTTCCGGCGTCACGATGGGCATAGCGGTATTGGCGCCGCTGATGGTGTTGGGCGTCCAGCTGTAGAAGGTGGCGCCCGCTGCGCGCAGCTGTGCGCTGGTGCCCTGGCAGATAGCTGTGTCGGGGCTCATTGCGAGGTTTACCGTGGGCACTACTTTGATCTGCACCGTGTCTTCCGTGGTGCAGCCGAAATTGTTGGTGGCAATGGCTTTGTATACAGTATCGGTCAAGGGGGTTGCCACCGTATTGGCGCAATTGGTGCAGCTCAGCCGGTAGGCGGGCTGCCATTGCACGGTGCCGTTGCTCACGCCGGTAAGGTTCACGCTGGCGCCTTCGCAAATTTTGGATTGGGCGGCCACGGCGTTCATGAAAGGCGTGGGGTTCACCGTGATCTGCCGGCTGATGGAATCCACACAGTTCCGCGCATCGGTCACCACCAGCTTCACGGTGTAATTACCGCTGGCATTGTAGGTGGTGGCTGCGGGAACGGATTGGGTGGACTGGCTGCCGTTGCCCAGCGTCCACCGCCAGGTGGTGAGCGGTATGTTGGGCGAAGGCAGGGACATTTGCGAGAACAGCACAGGTTGCCCTTCACAGGGACTGGCCGCCGGCACAAAGTCCGCCTGCGGAGCGATCACTTGCAGGTGATCTGTTTTGATGATGGTATCGCTGCAATAAGCAGGGTCTTTGTAACGGATGATGAGCATGTCGGAAAAGGTGCCGGTCACTTCCACTTTGCGGCGTATATCCACGTCCGTGGTAACCAGCGTTGTTCCGTCGCCGAAGCGCCAGTCGAAGCTTTCCACCAGCGTATGCGGCACATGCACTACGCCGTACGGCACTTCGCTGCTGCGGCAAATGGTGCCTACGCCGGTATGGAAGTCCGCGGAAAATACCTGTATGGTACGGTAAATGGAGCTCATGCAATTCTGCGCGGTGTTCCGCACCGTCAGCCTTACGTTGTAGGTGCCGGGCTGACTGAAAGTATGGGTGGGATGGGCGCTGTTGTCTGCCGGTGAATTATCGTCGAAGTACCATTCGTAGGTATCGGAGGGCGAGCCGGAAGAAGTATTGGTAAAGTTAAAGGTGTTCTTCGAATCGCAGCGGCGCAGGAAGCTGAAACTGGCCACGGGACCGGTGCTACTGATGGTGACCGGCGCTGCCTGGGTATAACATCCGTTCGAGCCCGCGCTGAGCTGTATGGTAACGTTTCCGGCTATACGAAAAATATGGTTCACATCATTTTCGGGTCCTTCGTGCAACGTGCCGTCGCCGAAATCCCAGCGGTAATAGTTGGCGCCCGTGGCGGATGCCAGCAGTCTTGCGCTGGTGCCGGCGCAGTTATCCGGCCGGGTCACCGTGAAGCTGGCATTCTGCGGCGCTACGCCTGCTTTCACCAGCTGCGGGAAATTTTTCAGCACGGTGCAGCCTTGCTGCGTGGTAACAGACAGGCTCACGTTGTATGCGCCCGCTGTGGTGTACACATGTGAAACGTCAGGAGTCGCCGAATTAGCACTTTGCCCGTCCCCGAAGATCCAGGCGTATTGTGTAACAGGGTCGTTATTGCTGGAAGTAACGGTCACGTCCATATTGGCGGTGAAAGGAATACAGCCTTCCAGCGGAGCAGTGTTCAGGGTGATCACGGGCGCGGCTATCATGATGTAGCCGGTTTTGGTAAGGGTGGAAGCGCATCCGGTGGTGTTCACTACGGTGAGCTTCACTTCAAACGTGTCTACCCGCGTATATTGGTGCTGCACTACCGCGTCTGTGGTGGTAACCGGCGCGGAGCCGTCCCCGAAATCCCAGGTGCGGTGGTGCCCGCCGGGCGTGTTGTCTGTAAACGTCGCGGTATAAGGGCCGCAGCCTTTCTGGTTATCAACAGAAAAGGCGGCTACGGGCATTGGATATATATCGAAGTTCCTCGTGGCAGTGGCGGTAGCCAGCGGGTAATAGGCCGTCAGCTTTACGGATACCGGCCCGGGCGTGGTAAATGTGATCTCCGGGTTGGTTTCGGTAGACGTACGTCCGTCACCAAACTCCCAGAGATAATTAAGGGGGCTGCCGGTGCTTGTATTCTGAAAAGCAACCTTTACCGGGGCGCATTGGCTCAATGGCCCGGCTGTATAGGAAAACCCCGCCTGCTGGGCGCGCGCCATGGCAGGCCAGGCCAGGAGGCTGATAATCAATGCATACAGGTTTTTCTTAGGTAACTTCATTTTTTCACGGATATGGGATACTATAGGTTATGGATTACACAAATCTATAATATTATTTCTATAAAACCATCGGTTATCGCAACAGCGTTATATTTCCCTTCAGCAGCATCGTCTCATTCCCGTTACAAACCACTTCCACGTAGTAGATGTACACATCCGGGTTCAGCAGCGCCCCGCCGAAGCGGCCGTCCCATCCGCAGGAGGGGTCGTCGCTCGAGCAATTGGCCCTTTCGAACACCTGTTGCCCCCAGCGGGAGAAGATCCGGAAAGATTTCACCGCGCTGATGCCCCTGCCGCGCACGTAGAAAATGTCGTTCATGCCGTCCCCGTTCGGGCTGAAAGAGTTGGGAATGAACGCGGTGCTGCCGTTGCAGATCAGCCTGACGGGCAGCAGGGCTACGGTCATGCAGCCGAAACGGTTGGTGGCGGTGATGTTGTAGGTCACATTGGTTTGCGGCGTCACTTCCGGGCTGGGGCAGTCGTAGCAGTTCAGGAATTTTTCCGGGAACCAGCGCCAGCTGGTGATGTCGTTGCTGCCGGTAACGTTCAGCAACTGCGAAGTGCCTGCCGGTATGATCCTTTCCCCGCCGGTATTCACTTCCGGGGAGGGATTAACGGTAACGGTTATACGGGTAGTGTCGGTAAAGCAGGCGTCGTTGCCGTAACCCACCACCTGGTAAGTGGTGGTTTGGGCCGGGCTGGCTACGGGACTGGCCGCATCGCTGCTGCTGAGGCCGGTGCCGGGTATCCAGCGGTAGCTTACAGCGCCTGTGGCGCGAAGCACGGTTTGCCGGCCTTCACAGATCTCCGCGTCGGCCGAGCGCACCTCAAAGGGATGGCTGACGGTAACGCGCATGGAATCGCGGCGCATACAGCCGAAGCTGTTCACGGCCAGCACCCTGTATGTTGTGTCGCGTACGGGGCTCACCACAGGATTCGGCGATGCAGGGTCAGAAATGTTGTAATCCGTCCAGGTGAATTGGGCCGGTGTTGCGTTGGTTTGTAGTTGCAGGCCCTGGCCTTCGCATACCACGGCCTGCTTCGGCGTCACGTTCAGCACGGGCAGCGGGTTCACGGCAAGGTTGAGGGTGGATGTATCCGGGCAGGTGCCTTCGTTGTTGCGGATCACCAGCTGGATGATATGTGTGCCGGGCTGTTCGAAAGGCAATTGCAGGGCGGGAACAGCGGCCGCGAAGGGCGCATTGTCCACCAGCCAACTCCACCGGGTATCGGGCATGTTCTTATTCTCCAGCCCTCGGAGAACGGCGGTTTCTCCTTCGCAGATGGGCCCTGTGGGCTGAATGAGCGCATCGGGTTTGGGAGATACTTTCACCGGCATCGTTTTCGTATCTGTGCAACCGTACCGGCTGGTGGCGGTAAGGGTGGCGGTGTAACTGCCCACATCCGTGTACAGGAAGCGCGGGTTTTCATCGCTGCTCACATCGTCCGTCCGCCCGGTTACGCCGAAATCCCAGGTGTAGGTAAGGGCGTCGCCATGGTTGTCTTTGGAAAGCGCAGTAGTGGTGTTGTTGAACAGGATCTCCGCCTGGTCGCAGGCCTGGCTGTCGTCCAGCGTGAAAGACACATTTACCTCATCCACGATGATGCTGTCTCGCGGCCCCTGTGCGGGCACTTTACAGCCCTGTGCATCTTCCAGCACCACGCGCGGGTAATACACGCCGGCCCTGTCGTATTTGTAGGTGAAAGTATTGGTGGTCGTGGTTTGAACGGTGCCGTTATCCAGGTCCCAGATATACCTTACGCTGTTGGGAGACGATGCGCTGAGCGTAATGTCGTGCGGGGCGCAGCCGGTAAGAGGAGAAATGGTGCGTGTGCCGATAGGGCCGTCTATCCTGATCTCTTTTTCAAGATGCGCGGGGCATTCCCCTTCTGAATAAACATCCAGACGGATGGTATACGTGCCCGGGAGGTTGTAGATGTGCGAAGGAGATTCCAGGTCCGACCGGCTGCCGTCGCCAAAATCCCATACGGAACGCACGAAATCGGTGCTTTGATTGGTGAGCTGCACGAGCGCGGGCGGGCAAACATTCAGTGTAGGCGGCACCGTGAAAATTGCTTTCGGATCGGGTACGGTGATGTATTCGTCTTTCTGTACAGCGGAAGAACAACCTTCGTTGTCTGCGATGTTCAGTTTTACGGTGTATTTGCCCGGTGCGGTATATGTTTTAACAGGATGAATGGCCGTGCTGGTGGTATTGTCGCCGAAATCCCAGGCGTAGCTGAGGTTTGCACCGGTGGATGTATTGCTGAACTGGAGGCCGAGGTTCTGGCAGGCGATCTGCGTAGCGGTATTGAAATCGGCATTCACGGCAATTACCGTTACCGGTTTCGTGATCTCGGTGCGGCAGCCTGCCGCGTCCACGATGGAGAGCCGCACGTCGTAAGTGCCGCGGGTGTTGAAGATGTGCTGGTAATCCTCCGGCTTGGTCTGCACGGTCTCCTCCGGTGTTCCGTCGCCGAAGTTCCAGGTCCAGGAGGTAATGCCGTAACCATGCAGGGCGGTGGAAGCGTCGGTGAACAGGCGGTCTTCATCCACGCAGCGGAGCCCGCTGACATTGAAATTGGCGACAGCGCCGTTTACCTGTATGGGCAGTATGTTGGATTCGGAGATACAGTTATTCCGGTCGGTGATCCGCAGCACCACATTGTAAGTGCCGGGGTTGCGATATTCTTTTGAAATGCCATTGCCGCCGTTGGGGGAATAGGTGCCGTCGCCCCAAAGCCACTCCCAGCGGTCGATATTGTTTTCGTTCAGGGCGTTGCGGGAAATGATAACGGATCCGCCGGCACAGATCTCAGCGTTATCGCTGGAGATCACGGGCTTTTCATCTATCACTTCAAGCGTATGGCGCATAACGGATTCGCAGTTCCCGTCGGAAACGGTGAGGGTCACATTGTACGTTCCCGTTTGTGCGTATACGTGAGCGGGAGATTGCAGGCTGGAAGTATTCCCATCCCCGAAATCCCAGCGCCAGAAGCGCGGCGTTCCGGTAATCGGGCCAAAGTCCGACCGGTCCACAAACTGCACGCGGTAACGGTCGGCGCATACGCGGGTGAAGATGAAGTCCGCCACGGGCGGCAGTATCCTGATGAAATCCACCTTGGTAAGACTTCTGCGGCAGCCGTAGTTGTTCACTTCCAGGGTAACGTCGTGCAGGCCGATACGGCGGAAAATATGATCGGGATTCTCCGCAGTTTCCTGGCTGTTGTTGTCTTCAGGGAATGTCCAGCGCCATTCTGTGCCGCGTGGGACTGACAGGTTGGTGAAATGTACCGGTCGGTCCGCGCAGGGCGCTTTGGGCGTCCCGTCAAAATCCACGACGGGTATTTCTCCCGCCTGCACGGAACTGGTCAGCACAAGGCGGCAGCCGCCGCTGGTTTCGAGTGTAAGGATCACCGGGTGGATGCCTTGTTGTGTATAAGTATGGGAAGGGGTAGGCAGGCTGGAAGTGGTGCCGTCGCCGAAATCCCAGTGGTAGCTTGCAATGCTCCCGGTAGTGGTAAGCAATGCGCTGAAGCTGGTGGTGTGCGGTAAACAGCCTTCACGCTCGCTGATGTTGAGCTGGGCCTGCGGCGCTTCCACGCGGATATAGTCCTGGAGCAGCACCTGGTCTGTGCAGCCCTGCGCGCTGGTCACCCGCAGCGAAACGTCGTAAAGGCCGAACGCGTTGTAGGTATGGGCCGGGGCAGCCGCGGTGCTGGTCTGCCCGTCCCCGAAGGTCCACTGGTAGCTGGCTGCGCCGGTGGACTGGGAAGTGAACTGCGTGGTGAACGGCACGGCGCAGCCATTCGGCGGGCTGGCGGTAAAGCTGGCCAGCGGCGGCTCATGCACGGTGATCGTTTTCGTGACGGTTTCCTCACAGCCGGGCGTGCCGGAGGTAAGGGTGATGTTATAGTCGCCGGGCTGCGCGAATAAGAAGGATGGATTGGTGGAAGTGGAGGTGCGCCCGTCCGGCAGTGTCCAGAGGCTGGCGCTGGGCGCAGGCGTGGTGGTATTGCGCAGCGTTACGTTGGCGCCTGCACAGGCCGGGCCGTCCAGTTCAAAATCCGCCCTGGTCCTTTCGATGTTAACGAATGCCGGTTTGGAGACCACGCTCCGGCAGCCAAAAGTGGTGTTGGCGGTGAGCGTCACGGTATAGTTGCCTTCGGTGTTGTAGGTGTGCGAAGGGAATTGCTGGGTGGAAGTATTGTTGCCCCCGGAAGCGGCATCCCCGAAATTCCAGGCGTAGGTCAGCCCGCCCGGGCCGGTGCTGCGGAAGTTGACCGTATGCGGTGTGACGCAGCTGCCGGGCGCGTCCGCCGTGAAATCTACACGCGGCGTTTCATCTACCCGGATGATATTGGGCATGGTCACGCTTTTTCTACAGCCGAAACTGTTCTCCACGATGGTGGTCACTGAAAAGCTGCCGCCCACCGTGTAGGTATGCGCGGAGGTGGGCCCTTCAGCAGTGTTGCCATCCCCGAAATCCCATACGATCCTGCTGATCGTGCCTGAACCGGGCGTACTGTTGTCTGTAAAAGACACGGCCAGCGGGGTACAGCCTGAGGTAACGGAAGGGGTGAAGGCCGGGGCGGGAACGTCGTGCACCGTGATGGTTACGGAGGCCGTCCTGGGCCCGCCGGGGTAAGTAACTGTTAATGTAACGTTATACGTTCCCGGATCGGTGAAGATCTTGCTCGCATCACGCGTGGTGGCGTGGGCGCCAAGGCCGAAGTTCCAGTCGTAAGCGGTGGCTCCGTTATCTGAATTGTTGGTAAATGAAACTGTGAGCGGGGCGCAACCGGATGTAACATCGGCGGTAAAACGCGCGGTTTGAGCATAGGCAGCCGGTATAGCTGTCAGGACAGCCAGCAGTAAGCCAAGAAGATATTTCTTCCAGTAGCCGGAGCGTAAACGGTGGTTCATAGGTGGTTCCTGATGTAGGTGTGTTCGCAGCTTAACTGCTGATAATACAAGTCAAAAGTAATATTTAAAAAACAATTATCTGTCTATATTAACATTATGTTTTCAATGTGTTAACTGATTTATTGCTTATTTGCCACAAATAAGGAAGTGTATCTTTTACATGATCCTCCTAATGTAATCAGTACAAACAGAATATGGACATGCAAGCATTGGATAAAGCTTACTGGAACGCACGCTACGAGCGTGGGGAAACGGAGTGGGATATGGGCACTGTATCACCCCCGTTGAGGAATTATATTGATCAGTTACCGAACAAGAACCTGCGCATCCTGATCCCCGGCGGCGGCAATAGCTACGAAGCGCGTTATTTGTGGGACAACGGGTTCAGGGATGTGACTGTGCTGGACATCTCTTCCGTGGCCGTGGAGCGCCTGAAGCGCGAGCACCATGGCACCGGGATCAAATTTGTGGCGGGTGATTTTTTTGAGCATGAGGCGGAGTACGACCTGATCATCGAGCAGACTTTCCTTTGCGCGCTGGATCCGGCGCTGCGGCAGGCCTATGCCCGGCATATGTACGACCTGCTCTGGGAAGAAGGCCGCCTGGTGGGGGTGCTCTTCAACCGTGAATTCGATCAGCCCGGCCCTCCTTTCGGCGGCGGCATCAAAGTGTACCGCCGGATGTTTGAACCATACTTCAGTTTCAAGACGTTCGCGCCTTGTTATAATTCACACCCCGCCCGCCAGGGTAAGGAGGTGTTCATCAATTTCAGGAAGCTGGACAGCATGGCGAAGCGCCGCAATTAATCACTGCGTTGGGTTTGATGATCTTCCCGGAAACCGGATTCCCGCCTGAATGCTTATCTTTACAAGCATAATTTCTCCATTAAAAGACAAAAACCAGGATGAAAAGAATGATATGGACCGCCTGTATCATGCTGGCTGCAATGGCTGCATGGGCACAGGATGCGGTAACTCCCGACGTTTTTGAGAAAGGCATGCGGCAACCCGGCGTGCAGGTGCTGGACGTGCGTACCGCGAAGGAATTCGGCACCGGCCATTTGCCTGATGCATTACAGGCCGATTTCACCAAAAAAGAAGAGTTCTACCACCGGATGGAATCCGTGGATAAAACGAAACCGGTATACATCTACTGCCTGAGCGGCGGCCGCAGTTCCGCTGCCGCCAAATGGATGCGGGAGAACGGTTACAGGGAAGTGGTGGAGCTGAACGGCGGCACCATGGCCTGGAAACAGGCAGGGAAGCCGCTCACGGGCAGCACAGGCGGCCCGCAGATGAGCGTCGCGACGTACGATAAAGCAGTGGCCGGCGGCAAATGGATACTGGTGGACGTAGGCGCGGACTGGTGCCCTCCCTGCCGTATAATGGAACCAATAGTAAAGCAGTTCGTCAAAGAAAATAAAGTGAAGGTGCTGAACGTGGACGGCGGGAAGGATACTGACGTGATGAAGAAGATCAACACCGCAACGCTGCCCACTTTTGTGCTGTATAAAGACGGGAAGGAAGTGTGGCGGAAAGAAGGGGTCGCGAGCCTGGAAGAGTTTAAGGCGGCGATGAAATAATTGCAGGAGGGGCGTTTCACTGAAACGCCCCTCCTGTTTTAACATCCTATTGAAGGATAAAAGACAATATACTTCGTTACGGTGCTGCCGTCTTTTTTCTTCCCCGTGATCCGGAAATAGATCTTATGAATAGTGACAAAGGCTGCATCTCCCGTAAGGGTGGTATTGTTCTTCACCAGCTCCAGGTAATCTTTCCCGCAGCTCCTTTCCACTTCTTTTTTCCATTCCGTTATATCCACATCGGGAAATCGTGCGTCTTCTTCCTGTGAATATTCCTTGCAGAAATAGTCCCCGTTATATTCGCCATACCCGCCTTCAAGCTGCACCCAATCCGAACGGTAATGTTTCCAGTTTTCCAGCAGGCAGATAGGCCCTTCGTTGGAAATGCCGGAAACGGTTTCATAGGATTGTTCCACCACAAGGCTGGCAAGACTGTCGCTTTTGATCTTCAGCGTTGCCCCGGCCAGCGTTTCTCCCAGCTCACCGGGACTGACGAACACGGTATCGGGGTCCGTTTGATTCACTATTGGCTCCGTAAGGCGGCAGGAGAAAACAAGCAGGTCGTTCCTGAAATGCACAACTACAGGGCCTGCCAGGGGTTGAGCAGCTTCGGTTCCGGCCTCCACCGGTTCCTGTTCCGCCGGGTCCGTAGAGACATGCTCCACCGTCAGGGTATCCGTTTCTTTTGCAGCGGGTTGCGCTGTATTGCAGGCGGCCATTACAACGGCCGCCAGGCATAGGTGCAGGATAGTTTTCATATTACAAGTTATAAATCCCGCTGTATTTTTCGGTGGCATATTCGAGGAAATAACGGAAATCCAGCTTTTCGCCCGTCACTTTTTCACACAACTCGTTGGAAGTCCAGAACCTGCCGTGGCGGTGGATATTTTCACGCAGCCAGTGCAGCAGCTGGTCGTATACGCCGGATGCGATGTCGTTCTCCAGCCCGGGTACCTGCTTTTTGGCGGCGGCGTATAATTGCGCCGCGTAAAAGCTGCCGAGGGAATAGGTGGGGAAATAACCGAAGCTGCCGTGGCTCCAGTGAATGTCCTGTAAAATGCCGTGCAGGTCGTCCGGCACGGAAACCTGTAAAAAATCCTCGTAGTATTTGTTCCAAACATCGCGCAGGTCGCCGGTTTTGAGGTTGCCGGCAATCAGTTCCTTTTCGATCTCGTAACGGATCATGACATGGAAGTGGTAAGTAAGTTCATCGGCTTCGGTTCTGATGAGCGAAGGCTGAACGAGGTTGATGGCTTTATAAAAATCCTGGATGGGAATAGCCAGCAGGTTGCTGCGGAACAGTCCCTGAAGCTTGCCGTAATGATGCTGCCAGAAAATGAGGCTGCGGCCCACATTGTTCTCCCAGAGCCGCGATTGCGATTCATGGATGCCGAGGCTGGCCGCTTCGCCGCAGGGCAGGCCGTATTCCTCGATGGGCAGGCCCTGCTCGTATAAGGCGTGCCCGCCTTCGTGGATGCAGCTCCAGGTCATATTGCCAAGGTCCTGCTCGTCTATCCGCGTGGTTACGCGCACATCCTGCGGGTTGAAGCTGGTGGTGAAGGGATGTTCGGACACATCCTGCCGGCCCGCCTTAAAATCATAGCCCATGGCTTTGAGCAGTCCCAGCCCGAATTCCCATTGCTGGTCTTTGGGATAATGGCGGGAAAGGAACTTCTTCTCCGGCGCATCCTGCAACGCTATCTTTTGCAGCAGCGGCAGCAGGGAGCTGCGCACATCGCGGAAAATACCGTCCAGCATGGCCACGTCGGCACCTTTTTCGTATTCGTTGAGCAATGCGTCGTAGGGGTGGCCGGTATGGCCGAGGATGGCCGTTTCCTGCTGTTTGAGGGCCACCATCTTTTCGAGGGCGGGTTCAAACACGGCATAGTTCTTTTCTTTGCGGGCGCGTATCCAGGAATGGTAGGCGGTATTGGTGGCGTTGGAAAGCTCGGCCACGAAAGCGGCGGGGTATTTCAGGTTCTTTTCGTAATCTTCCAGCGAAAGTGTTACATTCCTTTGCTGGATGGCGGTAAGATCGTGGCGCTGGCGCAATTCCTGCAGGAGGTTGCCCAGGGCTTCGTGGGTGAACAGCTCGTGCGCCAGGGAGCTGAGAGTGGTGAGCTGCTGGCCGCGGAAAGCGGCGCCCTTTTCCGGCAGATAGGTTTCCTGGTCCCAGCCGAGTACGGCCATGGCATTCCGTACGTCCGCTATCTGCTGCATCTTTGCTTTGTACTGTTCGTATAGCTCTGCTGAAGTTTTTTGCACTGTCATGAAAAGGATTTTATTTTACAAATCTATTCTTTTAAGATATGACCATCCGTGATATTATACAAGTCATCGAAACATTTGCACCCCTGAGCTACCAGGAATCCTACGACAATGCCGGCCTTATTTTCGGGCGGCCGGAGTGGGAAGTGAAAGGCGCGCTGCTCACGCTGGACGCCACGGAAGCCGTGCTGGACGAGGCGCTGGAGAAAGGCTGCAACCTGGTGATCGCCCATCATCCCATTGTTTTCGGCGGGCTTAAAAAGATCACCGGGCGCAATTACGTGGAAAGGGTGGCCATTAAAGCGATCAAGCACGACATTGCCGTATATGCGGCCCATACCAACCTGGACAATGTGAGGGCCGGAGTAAGCGCCATGATGGCCGAAAGGCTGAACCTCACCCATACCAAAGTGCTGGATTCCAAGCGGGAACTGCTGCGGAAGCTGTTCACCTTTGTGCCCGTGGCCGATGCGGAAACGGTACGCAACGCGCTTTTTGCCGCTGGCGCCGGGCATATCGGCAAATACAGCGAATGCAGCTTTTACCACGAAGGCACCGGTACCTTCAAAGGCCAGGCGGATACGGACCCTTACGTGGGCAAGCCCGGCGAAAGGCATGCGGAAGGGGAGGTGAAGGTGGAGGTGATCTTCCCGGCCTGGATGGAAGGGAAGGTGGTAGACGCCATGCTGAAACATCACCCTTACGAAGAGGTGGCCTACGACATCGTGAAGCTGGAAAACAGCTACGCCGAAGTGGGTTCGGGGCTGACGGGACTGCTGCCCGGGGAAATGGAGGAAATGGACTTCCTCCGGCTGGTAAAAGAGCGCTTCCGGACGGGCTGTGTGCGGTATACCCCTTTGCGGGGCAAAAAAGTGAAGAAGGTGGCCGTTTGTGGCGGGGCGGGCAGCTTTTTGCTGAAACATGCCAAAGCGGCGGGGGCAGACGCTTACGTGAGCGCCGACTTCAAATACCATGAATTTTTTGATGCTGAAAATCAATTAATTATAGCAGATGTCGGACATTTTGAGAGCGAACAGTTCGCGGTAGACTTATTTTATCATATATTGACCGAAAATTTTAGTAACTTCGCGCCTCTAAAATCTACCATCAACACAAACCCGGTAAATTATTTGTAATACATGGCTACTGTTAAAGAATACAACGTTGAGGAAAAGCTGGTTTCTGTACTGCGGTTACAGAAGTACGATTCCAAGTTGGACGAAATCCAGATCCTGAAGGGTGAGTTGCCGATCGAAGTGCGGGACCTTGAGGATGAGATTGAAGGGTTGAACCTGCGCCAGACTCATATCGAAGATGAACTGAAAGGCATCCAGGATTTCGTGGCCGCCAAAAAAGCTGCCATCAAGGAAGCGGAGGCACTGGCTAAGAAATACGAAAAGCAGCAGGATAATGTAAAGAACAGCCGCGAGTTTGAGGCCATTTCCAAAGAAGTGGAAATGCAGAACCTGGAGATCAAGCTGGCTGAGAAACATATCAAAGACGCCAACGAAGAAATAAAGGAAAAGACCCGCGCCCTGGAAGTTGCCAAAAAGGCCGTGGCCGATAAAGAGCTGAACCTGAAGCACAAAAAGGGCGAACTGGAAAAGATCATTGGGGAGACCGACAAAGAAGAGAAAGCATTCCAGAAACAATCCGAAGACGCCCGCGAAAAAGTGGATGCCCGCCTGCTGGCCGCTTACGAAAAGATCCGCAAGAACTACCGCAACGGCCTGGCCGTGGTAACCGTTATGCGCGACTCCTGCGGCGGCTGCTTCAACGCCATCCCCCCGCAAAGGCAGGCTGAGATCCGCCAGCGTAAAAAGATCATCGTTTGCGAACATTGCGGCCGCATCCTGGTAGACAACGACCTGGAAGCTACCGTGACTATCTAAACGGTTCCGCGGAACGCCCGCGAAAAGATATAAAGGAACTCCGCGCATGTCCATTGCGCGGAGTTCCTTATTTTTGTCCCTATGCGTTTCATTTTTCTTATAGCCTTTTTTTGCAGTATAACCGTAACCGTGAGTGCGCGGCAAAAAAAGTTCGAATTCAATGCCCGCTGCCAGCAAGCCTACGATGCCATCATGCAGCTGCGCCTCAATACCGGCAAGGCTCTCCTCGAAGAAGAAAAACGCGCCAACCCCGACAATCTCATTCCTTATTTCATCGAGAACTACGCGGATTTTTTCATCCTCTTTTTTAATGAAGACCCGGCCGTATACGCCCGCCAGCGCAAGCAGCGCGCCGCAAGGCTGAGCCTTATGGAACAGGGGCCTGAGGATTCTCCTTATTACCTTTATACGCAGGCCGCTATCAAATTCCAGTGGGCGATGATAAGGGTGAAGTTCGGCGAAAAATGGGATGCCGTTTGGGAGATACGCAAAGCGTACCTCACGTTGAAAGACAACCAGCGCAAATTCCCGAAATTCCTGCCCAACAACATGATCGCCGGCTCCATGCAAACCGTGTTCGGCACCATTCCCGAAGGTTATAAATGGATCACCAACATCCTGGGGCTCAGGGGCAGCATCAAAGACGGTATGGCCTCGCTGCAAACCGTGATAGACAGCAACGATCCCACCGCGGCGCTGTTTAAGGAAGAATCCTATTATTACTACTGTTATCTCAAACTTTTTATAGAGAACAAACCCGAGCAGCTGTGGGCCTTCATACAACGCAAGCAGCTGGACACGAAGAACAATTACCTCTTCGCTCTCATGGTGGCCAACCTGAGCCTGAATAACCAGAAGGCTGACCAGGGTATCAAAGTACTGGAAGAACGCAACCAGGGCCCTGAATATGCCGAGATATGGTACAAGGATTATGTGCTGGGCCTTTTGAAGCTGGAACGCCAGGATGCGGATGCCATCGTGCACCTGGAGCGGTTTGTGAATAACTTCAGGGGGAAATTCTACGTAAAGGAAGCTTTGCAGCGCCTGAGCTGGGCCTATTATATGAAAGGGGACATGGCCGGCGCCAACCGTTACCGCAGCCTGATTTCCCAGCGGGGCAATACCGAAACGGATGCGGACAAGCAGGCGCAGAAAGAAGCCAAAAGCGGCAAATGGCCGGACCCCCTGCTGCTGAAAGCCCGCCTGCTGAGCGACGGCGGATTTTACGAACAGGCCAGGGAACTGCTGCTCACCAAAAGGGCGAACGACTTCCCGACCGTTGAGCTCAAACTTGAATACGCCTACCGCCTCGCGCGCATCTACGACGAAATGGGTATGGACAGCAGCGCCATCAAGCTTTACGAAGCCACGATTAAAATAGGCAGCAACCGCCCCGAATATTTTGCCGCCCGCGCAGCCCTGCAATTGGGGTATATTTATGAAAAAATGGGAGACAAGGCCAAAGCGAAACAGAGCTTCCAGACCTGCCTGGACATGGAAGGCCACGATTACAAGAATTCGCTGGACCAGCGCGCAAAATCCGGTATGCTTCGCCTGGAAGGGAAATAATTCGCAATTAATTAAGAACTTAGACCTGGAAAATCTTATATGCTATACCGCTTAGTTATTCAGAATTATGCGATCATCGACAACCTGGAGGTGGATTTCTCCCGGAACCTCAACGTGATCACCGGTGAAACAGGCGCCGGTAAATCTATCCTGCTGGGCGCGCTCAGCCTCATCCTGGGAGAGCGGGCGGACCCTTCGGTGCTGTTCGACAAAACCCGCAAATGTGTGATAGAAGGCATGTTCAGAGTGAAACCTCAGCAGGTGCAGGCTTTTTTTGAGACCCATGAGCTGGATATGGACGAGGCCGTGATCATCCGCCGGGAGATCAGCTCCGCCGGCAAAAGCCGGGCATTTGTGAACGATACCCCGGTGAACCTTTCCCAGCTGAATGAGCTCAGCAGCCTGCTGGTGGATCTTCACCAGCAGTTCGACACGCTGGAGCTGGAAAAGTCCGGTTTCCAGCGCGAAGTGATAGACGCGCTCGCAGGCCACCAGGAACAACTGGGCGCCTTTACCCGTCAATACCAGCAATACGCGCGCCTGCAGAAGGAATTGAACGACCTCCGGCATCAGCGTGAAAATGCCAATAAAGAATCCGATTACAATAAATTCCTGCTGGACGAGCTACTGGAGATCAGCCTGCAGGAAAACGAAATAGAAACGCTGGAAGCGGAACAGCAGCTGCTGAGCCATGCCGAAGAGATCAAAGGCACGCTGAGCCGCATTTATTTCCAGCTGAAAGAAGACGAAACGCCGGTATTGCAGCAACTGCGGCAATTACAATCGTCCCTGCAAACGCTGGCCGCTTTTCATAAAGAAGTGCCCGCGCTGGCGGACCGTATGCAAAGCTCTTACGTGGAGCTGCAGGACATTGCCGCCGAAGTGGAGCGCCTCAACGACCAGGTGCAGTACGACGGCGAACGCATGGAGCAGCTGAACGAAAGGCTGGCGGCGGCTTACAGGCTGCAAAAGAAACACAATGCGCACAGCACGGCGGAGCTGCTGCAGATCAGGGACAACCTCCAGCAGAGCCTGGATGGCGTACTGAACCTGGACGACCGCATACAGGAACTGGAAAAACAAAGCGCTGAAGCATTGGCTTCGCTGGATGCAACAGCCGCACAGCTGTCTGCCCGCCGCAAAGCGCAGGTAGAGCCTTTCGAGCAGAAGGTGAATGCCCTGCTTGCGCAGGTAGGTATGCCGAATGCGCGCATCAGGGTGGATATACAGGAATGCCCCCTGCATGCTTTCGGAAAAGATAACATAGAATTTCTCTTCGACGCCAATAAGAGCAATAACTTCGGGCCTATCCGCAAAGTGGCCTCAGGCGGCGAACTGAGCAGGCTGATGCTTTGCATAAAGAGCCTGGTGGCTCGTTCTGTGGCATTGCCCACGCTTATATTCGATGAAATAGACACCGGTATCTCAGGAGAAGCCGCCAAACAGGTTGGCGTGATCATGAAAGAGCTGGCCAGGGGCCACCAGGTGATCTGCATCACGCACCAGCCGCAGCTGGCCGGCAAGGCGGATGCGCATTATTTTGTGTACAAGCATATGGAAGAAGACAAGGTGAAGACCCATGTGCGGCTGCTTTCGCAGGACGAGCGGATCACCGCCATCGCCAAAATGCTGGGCGGCGAGAAGCCAACAGCAGCAGCGATCGAGAATGCGCGGGAGATGGTTATGCAATAACATTTCAATTTTCGACTTTAACTACTAAATTTGCCCAAATTTTAATCAATGGCCCACAACTTATTACAAGGGAAGAAAGGTATCATCTTTGGCGCGCTGGACGAGAATTCCATTGCCTGGAAGACTGCAATGCGCTGCGTAGAGGAAGGCGCGCAGATCGTGCTCACCAATGCGCCTATCGCATTGCGTATGGGTGAGATCAACAAGCTGGCCGAAGCCTGCAAAGCCCCGGTAATACCGGCTGATGCCACCAGCATGGAAGACCTGAACAACCTCTTCACCAAATCTATGGAACATTTCGGCGGCAAGATCGATTTTGTGCTGCACTCCATCGGTATGAGCGTGAACGTAAGAAAAGGCAAACCCTATACAGACCTCGATTACGACTTTTTCCATAAAGGGCTGGACATTTCCGCGATGAGCCTCCACCGTGTGCTGCAAACCGCGTACAAGCTGGATGCGCTCAACGAATGGGGCTCTGTGGTGGCGCTCACGTATATCGCCGCGCAGCGCGTGTTCCCCGATTACAGCGACATGGCAGACGCCAAGTCCATGCTGGAATCTATCTCCCGCAGCTTTGGCTACCACTACGGTGTGAAAAAGAAAGTGCGCATCAACACTATTTCACAGTCTCCCACCAGGACCACGGCGGGCAGCGGCGTGAAAGGCTTCGGCGACTTCATCAGCTACGCTGAGAAAATGAGCCCGCTGGGCAACGCTACTGCAGATCAGTGCGCTGACTACACCGTAACGCTGTTCTCCGACTACACCCGCATGGTTACCATGCAGAACCTGTTCCACGACGGCGGCTTCTCTTACACCGGCGTATCCCAGGCCGCGATCGAATCGATGGGAGAATAAGACAGAAAAAGGGCTCAGGCCTGAAAAATAAAAACCGTCCCGGTAGTGTTTTACCAGGACGGTTTTAATTTTTTCCAGCATAGGCAAACGCTGTGGGGCGAGTGATGATGATGGGGCTGAGAGGGGCGGGACTAATATTCGTCTTCGTTGAAGAAGAAGTCGTCTTGCGACGGATAGTCAGACCATATATCCTCTATGCCTTCATAAATTTCACCCTCATCCTCCAGTTCCTGAAGGTTTTCGATAACTTCGATGGGTGCACCGGAACGGATGGCGTAATCTATGAGTTCGTCTTTTGTGGCTGGCCATGGAGCATCCTCCAGGTACGAGGCCAATTCTAAGGTCCAGTACATCGTATATAAATTTTTACTTTTCCAAATTTTCGCAAAAGTATTATTTAATTTGAAATAAACAACTATTACTATTTTAACGGCTAATTTACTTCGCTTGGTTATGCTTACCGCTCGCAATGTTACCAAAAATTATTCCAACCTCCAGGTGCTCCGCGGGGTGGATATTTCTGTCAGTAAAGGAGAGATCGTTACCATCGTTGGTTCTTCCGGCGCCGGGAAAAGCACGTTGCTGCACATCCTGGGTACGCTGGACAGCCCTACCGGCGGGGATATTTCCATTAACGGGATACAAACCAGCACTTTACAGGGCCGGCGCCTGGCAGACTTCAGGAACCGCCATATCGGCTTCATTTTCCAGTTCCACCACCTGCTGCCGGAGTTCAATGCCCTGGAGAACGTGAGTATCCCGGGGTATATTGCCGGGGCAAAGAAGGCTGCGGTAAAGGAAAGAGCGGAATATCTCCTGGAAACGCTGGGGCTGAAAGACCGGATGGATCACCGGCCCAAGGAGCTTTCCGGCGGAGAGCAGCAGCGGGTGGCGGTGGCCAGGGCGCTGATCAACAACCCGGCGGTGATCATGGCAGACGAGCCTACCGGCAACCTGGATTCGCGGAACGCGCGGGAGCTGCACCAGCTTTTCCTCCAGCTCCGCGACCAGTTCAACCAGACCTTTATCATCGTAACCCATAACGAGGAGCTGGCCACACTCAGCGACCGCCAGCTCGTAATGAAAGACGGGAAAATAGTCAGTTAGGTTGCTATTTACCGAGGCAGACTGCCAAACTGTCCCGCCAGTAGGGTACCTGCAACCCGAAAGCCGATTTGATCTTTTCCTTGTTTAAGACGCTATAAGCCGGTCTTTGTGCCGGGGTGGGGTATTGATCCGACGTGATGGGATTGACCGCGCATTTGGACCCCGTAAGCTCCTTTATGGCCACGGCAAAATCGTACCAGCTGGCCACACCCTCGTTGCTGTAATGGTAAATGCCGCCTTCCGCCAGGGCGGGATGCCCGAGCATGGTAAGGATGGCATTGGCCAGGTCCGGCGCATAGGTGGGCGTGCCTGTCTGGTCGAACACCACATTCAGGCTTTCCCTTTCTTTCATCAGCTCCTGCATGCGCAGCGCAAAATTGACGCCGGTGCGGGAATAAAGCCACGACGTGCGGATGATCACCGCCTGGGGATGGTAACCCAGCACAGCGGCCTCTCCGCGCAGTTTCGACGCGCCATATACGCTCTGGGCTGAGGTCTCATCTTTTTCAGTATAGGGCCGGTTGCGGCGGCCGTCAAAAACATAATCCGTGGAGATCTGGATAAACGCGCTGTTGTGCTGTGCGGACACTTCGGCGAGTATCAGCGGCGCCTGGAAGTTCAGCAGGAACGCGGCTTCCTCGTCCTGTTCCGCCTTATCCACCGCTGTGTAGGCCGCGCAGTTGATCACGGCGTCTATCTGCCGGCTGCCGAAAAAGGCGTTCACCGCATCCGCATCGGTGATGTCAAGCTCTTCCCTGTCTGTATAGATCAGTTCGAAATCAGGATATTGTGCGGCTACGGATTGCAGCGCCTGGCCCAGCTGGCCATTAGCGCCTGTTACCAGGATATGTTTCATATTCGTTTATTACTGAAAAGTGAAATTATGTTGAACGTCTGCCAGCAGCGGCAATACTTTGTCTTTTTCAGACACCACTGCTTCGGTAAGCGGGATGCCCCAGTCTATTTCCAAAGCCGGATCGCTGTACAGGATGCCGCCTTCGCTGGATTTGTTATAAAAGTTATCGCATTTGTACATCACCTCCGCGGTAGCGCTCAGCACGGAATACCCATGGGCAAAGCCCTGGGGCACCAGCAGCTGGAGCTTGTTTTCGGCGGACAGCTCGATGGAAAACGCTTTGCCGTAGGCGGGCGACCCCTTGCGGAGGTCTACCACCACGTCCAGTATACGGCCTTCCAGCGTGCGTATCAGCTTGGTTTGCGCATATGGCGCCGCCTGGAAATGCAGGCCGCGCAGTACGCCGTAGGTGGAGCGTGCCTGGTTGTCCTGCACAAATTGAATATCAACTCCTTCTTCACGGAAGGTATTGGCGTTGTAGCTCTCGAAAAAATATCCCCTTTCGTCTCCATGCACCTTCGGTTCGAAGATCAGGAGGCCCGGGATCCCTGTTGGTCTGAATGGCATTATCGTTGCTGGTATTGTTCCTGGTAATATTGTTGATAGGCTCCGCTGGTAACATGTTGCAGCCATTCTTCGTTGGCAAGGTACCAGTCTACGGTTTTTTCGAGCCCTTCCTCGAACTGGAGGCTTGGCGCCCAATCCAGTTCCCTGTTGAGTTTGGTGGCATCAATAGCGTAACGGAGATCGTGGCCCGCCCTGTCTTTCACGAAAGTGATGAGCTTTTCGGAAGCACCTTCCTCACGCCCCAGCTTGCGGTCCATTACTTTGCACAGCAGCCGGATGAGATCGATGTTCTTCCATTCATTGAACCCGCCGATGTTGTAGGTTTCGCCAATGCGCCCGTTGTGGAAAATGGTGTCGATCGCACGGGCATGGTCTTCCACGAACAGCCAGTCGCGCACGTTTTCGCCTTTGCCGTAAACAGGAACGGGCTTATTGTTCCTGATGTTATGGATGGCCAGCGGGATCAGCTTTTCAGGGAAGTGATGGGAACCGTAATTGTTGGAGCAGTTGCTCAGCACCACGGGTAAATGGTAGGTGTGGTAGTACGCTTTCACAAAATGGTCGGAGCTGGCTTTGGAGGCGGAATAGGGAGAACGCGGGTCATAAGCGGTCTCTTCCGTAAAAAAGCCTTCCTCGCCGAGCGAGCCGTATACTTCGTCGGTAGACACATGGTAGAAGCGTTTGTTCTCCATATCGTCTTTCCAGTATTGGCGCGCAGCATTCAGCAGCACGGCGGTGCCCAGCACGTTGGTCCTGATAAAGGCCAGCGGGTCCAGGATGGAGCGGTCCACATGGCTTTCCGCCGCGAGATGGATCACCCCGTCGAATTTGTATTTTTCAAAGAGGCCATTCACGGCGTTTTCGTCCGTGATGTCCACCTTTTCGAAAATGTAATTAGGGCTGTTTTTAACGTCAGACAGGTTTTCAAGGTTACCGGCGTAGGTGAGGGCATCACCGTTCACAATGGTGTAAGAAGGATATTTGCTTACGAATAGCCTCACTACATGGGAGCCGATAAAACCGGCGCCGCCCGTGATCAACAACGTTCTTTTCATCCGTTAATATATTTTTTTAAGAGGCCGGGTGAAATTTTCATGTACATTATCCGCACACATATTTGTCTTTTAAAAGGCTCATGCATGTGTGGAAAATGTATCATCCCCGGATTCATATGAGGGTTATTTTCCCAATGCCTGTTTGAAATATTCGTACGTGATCTTTAATCCTTCCTTGCGGCCCACTTTCGGTTCCCAGCCCAGTAATTGCTGAGCCTTGGTGATGTCCGGCTTCCGCTGCTTCGGGTCGTCTTTCGGCAGGGGATGGAATACGATCTTCTGCTTGGTGCCGGTGAGTGAAATGATCTCTTCGGCGAATTGCAGGAGGGTGATCTCAGCCGGGTTGCCGATATTCACTGGCAGGTGGTAATCGCTCAGCAGCAGGCGGTAGATGCCTTCCACGAGATCGTCCACATAACAGAAAGAACGCGTTTGCGAACCGTCTCCGAACACGGTAAGGTCCTGCCCGGTAAGCGCCTGGCTCATGAAAGCAGGCAGCGCGCGGCCATCGTCGAGCCGCATGCGGGGGCCGTAGGTGTTGAAGATGCGTATAATGCGGGTTTCCACGCCATGGAAATTATGATAGGCCATGGTGATGGATTCCATGAAACGTTTGGCTTCGTCGTATACACCGCGGGGGCCTACAGGGTTCACATTGCCCCAGTATTCCTCCGGTTGGGGATGCACGTTCGGATCACCGTATACTTCCGAGGTGGACGCCACCAGGATGCGCGCGTTCTTCGATTTGGCCAGGCCCAGCAGGTTGTGCGTGCCCAGTGAACCCACTTTCAGGGTCTGGATGGGCATCTTCAGGTAATCGATGGGGCTGGCCGGGGAGGCGAAATGAAGGATATAATCCAGCTCGCCGGGGATATGCACGAACTTGGTGACATCGTGATGGTAATATTCAAATTCCTTGAGCGGGAAAAGGTGCTCAATGTTTTTGATGTTGCCCGTCAGGAGGTTATCCATGCCGATTACATGATAGCCCTCTTTAATGAAGCGGTCGCATAGGTGGGAGCCCAGGAACCCGGCAGCACCGGTGATCAGTACGCGTTTTTTAGTCATAGTGTATATATTTTATCGTTTCACCGCCTGGCGGCCAACGCTTTCATAGTGAAAACCAAGTTCTTTCATACGGGGTACTTCAAAGAGGTTGCGTCCGTCGAAGATAGCGCTGTTCTTCAGGCTGCTCTTGATCTTGTCGAAATCCGGCGTGCGGAATACGCTCCACTCGGTTGCAATGATCAGCGCATCGGCTTCTTGCAGTGCTTCGTACTGGTGTTCTGCAAATTTGATCTTGTCGCCCACCACCTGCTTCACATTAGCCATGGCTTCGGGGTCGAAGGCGGTAACGGTGGCGCCGGCTGCCGTCAGCGCTTCGATAATATATAAGGCCGGAGCTTCGCGGATGTCGTCTGTATTGGGTTTGAAAGCCAGGCCCCACAGCGCGAAATGTTTCCCTTTCAGGTTACCTCCGAAGAATGCTTCGATCTTGGGCAGGAGGAACAGCTTCTGTTTTTCGTTCACATCCATTACGGCTTCCAGTATCTTAAAATCGTATTTGGCTTCCTGCGATGATTTCACCAGCGCCTGCACGTCTTTCGGGAAGCAGCTGCCGCCGTAACCGATGCCGGGGAACAGGAAACGTTTGCCGATGCGGTCGTCGCTGCCGATGCCGCGGCGAACCATGTCCACATCCGCGCCCAGCTTCTCGCAAAGTACGGCGATCTCGTTCATGAAGGAGATCTTGGTAGCGAGGAAGGAGTTGGCGGCGTATTTGGTCAGCTCGGCGGATTTTTCGTCCATAAAGATCACCGGGTTGCCCTGGCGCACAAACGGCGCATAGAGGTCGCCCATGATCTTGCGCGCGCGTTCGGATTCTGTGCCGATCACCACGCGGTCCGGCTTCATGAAATCCTCCACGGCAACGCCTTCACGGAGAAATTCCGGGTTGCTCACCACGTCGAATTCAACGGTGGCATTTTTAGCGATGGCAGCATGCACCTTGTCGGCAGTGCCAACGGGAACGGTGCTTTTGTCCACGATCACTTTGTAATCTTTCAGCATTTTTCCCAGCTGGTCAGCCACCCTCAGAATATAGGAAAGATCGGCGGAGCCGTCTTCTCCCGGAGGGGTGGGCAGCGCGAGGAAGATCACCGCTGCATCGCGGATGCCTTCTTCGAGATCGGTGGTGAAATGCAGTCGCTCTTCTTTCAGATTGCGTTCAAACAATTTTTCCAGACCGGGTTCATAAATAGTGATCTGTCCGGAGGAGAGCTTTTTCACTTTGTTGACATCTATGTCTACACAGGTTACATCATTGCCAGTCTCGGCAAAACAGGTACCGGTAACGAGTCCTACGTATCCGGTGCCTACTACGGTAATTTTCATGCGGGGCTAGTTTAAAAATGATTTAATCGAATAAATGATATGGTCTAACTGGTCACGATCCATTTCCGTGTGGACGGGCAGGGAAATACATTTCCCCGTCAGGGTGTCTGTTACGGGCAGGTGCATGTTGGTGGCGGTCATGCCTTCGAACATTTTCTGACGGTGCGCGGGCACGGGGTAATAGATCATGGACGGTACTTGTTTACCGGCCAGAAATTCCTGGAGCTTGTTGCGGTCCGCACCTTCCAGCTGGAGCGTATACTGATGGAATACATGCAGCTGGTTGGGGGCCTCGTAAGGTGTTATGATCTGTGGGGTATTGGCAAAGGCGGTGTTGTAAGCGTTGGCAACTTCCCTTCTGGAAGCAATATATTGATCGAGTAATTGCAGCTTGATGCGGAGCACTACGGCCTGGAGGGTATCCAGCCTGCTGTTCACGCCCACTTCATCGTGGTAATAACGCTGGCTCTGGCCGTGGTTGGCGATCATCCTGATCTTTGCAGCCAGGGCATCGTCGTCGGTGAACAGGGCGCCGCCGTCTCCGTAACAGCCCAGGTTTTTGCTGGGGAAAAAAGAAGTGCAGCCGATATGGCCGAAGGTGCCCACTTTTTTGGTGGTCCCGTCTTTTTTCGTGTAATGGCTGCCGATAGCCTGTGCATTGTCTTCTATCACGTAGAGGTTATGGCGCTGCGCAATGTCCATGATCGCCTCTATATCCGCGCTATGGCCGTACAGGTGAACCGGCACGATGGCTTTTGTTTTGGGGGTGATTGCTTTCTCAATCGCCTGCGGATCAATGCAGTACGTTTTCGGATCGATATCCACGAACACAGGTTTGAGCCTCAGAAGGGCTATCACTTCCGCGGTGGCAATAAAAGTAAAGGAAGGGGTGATCACTTCATCGCCCGGCTCAAGGCCCAGGGCCATCATGGCTATCTGGAGCGCGTCGGTTCCGTTTGCGCAGGGAATCACATGCTTCGTGCCCAGGTATCCCCCCAGTTCCTGTGAAAACTGCTGTACAGGGGCTCCATTAATGAAAGCGGCACTTTCCAGCACATCCTGAATGGCTGCATCTACCTGCGGTTTAATCTTGCTGTATTGGCGTTTTAAATCCACCATCTGAATAGGAACCATGTAGGATATCAATTTTAGAGTCCGCAAATTTACAAATTTTGGGATAGGTGTAGGGACTATCTTTGCGAAGGTTTCGATTTATTGGGTTAATTATCAATTCTGTGAGTTTATCGATTTTTTGCTATAATGCCGGTATAGGCGCTTACCGTGCGGCTTTAGGGCTGGCGGCCGGTATCGGGGGGAATAAAAAAGCGCAGCTGTGGGTGAACGGCCGGAAAGACCCCTGGCCCGCCCTGGAGGCGGCTATGAAGGGCGCCGGCCGGGTGCTCTGGGTGCATGCTGCCTCACTGGGGGAGTTTGAACAGGGAAGACCCGTGCTGGAAGCGCTTCGGAAGGAATATCCCGGCCTGCGCATCCTGCTCACTTTTTTTTCGCCTTCGGGTTACGAGGTGCGGAAAGACTATCCCGGCGCGGACCACGTTTGTTACCTCCCGCTGGATACCCCGGCCAATGCCAGGCGTTTCCTGGATATTGTGAAACCCTCCCTCGCCATTTTTATCAAATATGAATTCTGGTATCATTACCTGGATAATATGTATGCCCGCAAAGTGCACGTGATCCTCATTTCCGGCATTTTCCGCCATGGACAGGTGTTCTTTAAATGGTATGGCGGTATGTTCAGAAGCTTGTTAAAGCGTATGGACCGGCTTTTTGTGCAGAACGACGCTTCCCTTCACCTGCTGAATATCCATGGTATCGGCCAGGTGACGGTGGCGGGAGATACGCGGTTCGACCGGGTATGGCAGCTGCGGCAGCACCCGGTGAGCCTGCCGGAAATAGAGCGGTTCATCACCATGGATAACGTGCTCGTGGCGGGCAGCACCTGGGAAGCGGATGAAAAGGTGATCGCTGAATGGTGGTATGGCGGCGGCCGGGAAGGCCGCCAGCTGGTGCTGGCCCCGCATGAGATCAATGCGCCGCATATTGAGCATATACAAACGCTGTTCCCTGATGCGGTAAAATATTCGGAATTCGCCGCCGGCAAGGCCGGTCCGGCTTCAGTGCTCATTATCGATAACGTGGGCATGCTCTCCGCACTGTACCGGTATGGCCGCACGGCGTACGTGGGCGGCGGTTTCGGGAAGGGGGGCATTCACAACCTGCTGGAGCCCGCCACTTACGGGAAACCGGTGATCATAGGCCCGGTCTTTCACCAGTTCCTGGAAGCGGAAACGCTGGTACAAACGCGCGGCGCGATCGTGATCAATAATGCGGAAGAATTACGCAGGGCGATAGAAGCACTGAAAGATCCCTATTATTACGGGCAGGCAGCGGAAATTGCCGGGCGCTTCGTAGAGGAGAACCAGGGCGCGACAGAAAAGATCGTGCGGTATATTCAGGAAAAACGTTTCCTCACGAGCGAATAGAACTGCTTCACCAGGTGGTCTGATTCATCCCATCCCAGCTTGATCTTCAGCTCGCGCTCTATCCAGTATTCGGCATCCTGGAGGGAAGCGGCCTCGTTGATGGTTTTGAGCGAACGCTCGTACATGCTGTGGTCGCCGCGGAAAAGCTCCTGTATGAACTGGAACTTGTCGTTGATGCCGATGGCGCTTTTCAGGTCATTGATGCCAATGCCGCTGAGCTTTTCGCCTACTTCAAGATTATTTTTGCGGAGTGTATCGTTCAGGGAAGGAGATTGTTTGCCTACCAGCTCATTCAGTTCCTTGCGGATATTGCTGCCATTGGTATGCTCTGGTTGCGCAGGTTTGGGCTGAACGGGCGGCGGCGGATCGAACAGGGTGGCGGCTGCGGGCTTTTCTTCAGGCCGCGGCGGCTTTACCGGCACACGGTCCGGCGCATAACCATTCTGCTGTACATTGGGTTGCAGCACCTTTTCCTGGGCAGGCTGTGCTTTTTCCGCGGCAGGCTGAATTTTTTCAGGCTCCTGCGGCGGGGGAGGAACTACCTGTTTTTCCACAACAGGCATATGCGCGGGCATAATCACGGCCACATGGCCATTGCCCCGAATTTCCTGTTGTTTCTGCAGATTGCGCTGGTGAAGTATTTCAGCCTGCAACAACTGCGTATAGTAGGATATGGTTTGCAAACCGGCAGCTGAATTTTTCAGTTCCTGCAGTTTGTCAATTAATGCATTTATCTTTTCCATGCCTTAATTGTTAACGCCATCTAATGGAAATTATTTTAATTGCACTAAGTTATACTTTTTTAACCACTTAGTAATCAAAATACTATAATATGTTTATTGAACCTTCTCTTACGGGAGGTCGCCGCGGATGGATCGAAGTTATCTGCGGCTCCATGTTCTCGGGCAAAACGGAGGAACTGATCCGCAGGCTGAAGCGCGCCCGCTTCGCCAACCTGAGCGTGGAAATATTCAAACCCGCCATCGATACGCGGTATGACGAGGAACAGATCGTGTCTCACAACGAAAACAGGATCTTGTCCACGCCGGTAGACAGCTCGCAGCAGATATTGCTCCTGGGCCAGGGGGTGGATGTGGTGGGCATAGACGAAGCGCAGTTTTTTGACCTGGAGCTCCCCAACGTGTGCGACCAGCTGGCGCTTGCCGGCATGAGGGTGATCGTGGCGGGGCTGGACATGAATTTCCAGGGAGAGCCGTTCGGCCCCATTCCCGCATTGCTGGCCAAAGCGGAATACATCACGAAGCTGCATGCCATTTGTGTGCAATGCGGCAACATCGCCACGCACAGCTACCGGAAAAGTAAAAATAAACAGGCGGTATTATTAGGGGAAACCGATCTGTACGAGCCGCGGTGCAGGGATTGTTACAACCGGGGCGAAGAATTGACCGCTACGGCTCGACCTTCACTTTAAAAGTGAACTTTTTCTGCGTGATATAACTGAAAGACACTACGATAATAATGGTCAATACCTTGCCGATCATCGCATCCAGGCCGCAAACGTCCACGAAAAGTTTCATGCATACATAATTCAGCAAAAGGCAGCATGCCACAAGTATTACGTACCTGACCAGCTGTACCCTGCCGCGCAGATTGGAGTCCGAGAAAACAATATATTTATTGAGCAGGAAACCTGTAGGAAAGCTTACAGCAAAGGCCACCAATACAGCGGCTATGTGAGAGGTCATTGTAATAAAAGGAAGGCGTACCAGCTGTTCTTTGAAAATGATGTAGTTGGTGATAGAGAACAACGTGAAATCCAGGAGCGTATTCCCGCCCCCGCAGGCAATGTAGCGGAAGGTCTGGAAAGGCATCATTTTTGAAAAAGGCTTGTAGAAAAATGCCAGTATGTTGAATATCAGCTGTTTCATTTGTAAAACGCTGCAAAGCTACAAACGGAATTTTAAATATAGATACGGCGGCGGGATTTTAACATCACTATAATGTCGCCCGCCTGCTACCGGTATGTTTTCCTTGATTTCCATTTTGTGGGGGTAGCCTGCGCCGTGTTCACCGCCGTCGCGGGCCGGGCTGCAGCCTGCCACAGCTGTGCCGCCAGGATGGCCGCCGCACGGGTAGTCTGTTCGTCTTTATTTTCCAGCGCCTGCGGCGTGAAATACCGGGCAATGAAGTTGGTATCGAAATTCCCTTCAATGAACGGGGCCTGCTGCAGGGCCCATTTGCCGAAAGGCAAAGTAGTGCGGATGCCGGTTACACGATATTCGTCTATTGCGCGGAGAAGCCTTTCCCTGGCTTCTTCCCGGGTGGCGCCCCAGGCTATCAGCTTGGAGATCATGGGGTCGTAGAAAATGGGGATGTCCATGCCTTCTTCATATCCATCGTCTACCCGCACACCGTAGCCCTGCGGGCGGATGTAGGTCTCAAGGCGCCCGGTATCGGGCAGGAAGTTGTTGGCGGGGTCTTCCGCGCAGATGCGCAGCTCTATGGCATGGCCGTTGATCTTCAGATCGTTCTGCGTGAAAGGCAGCCTGCCGCCGTCCGCAATGCGGATCTGTTCTTTCACCAGGTCCAGCCCGGTGATCATTTCTGTAACGGGGTGCTCTACCTGCAGGCGGGTGTTCATTTCCAGGAAATAGAAGTTCAGTTGGTCGTCTACCAGGAATTCCACGGTGCCTGCGCCATAATAGTTGCAGGCGCGGGCCACGTTCACCGCGCATTCGCCCATGGCGGCGCGGATGGCCGGGGTAAGCACGGAAGAAGGCGCTTCCTCGATCAGTTTCTGGTGGCGGCGCTGAATGGAACATTCCCTTTCGAAAAGGTATACGCAATGGCCATGCTGGTCGCCCAGCACCTGTATTTCAATATGCCGCGGGGCGGTCACGTATTTTTCGATGAATACGGCATCGTCTCCAAACGCGCTGAGGGCCTCATTTTTGGCGAGCTGTATCTGTTCTTCCAGTTCGCTTTCCTGCTGCACCACGCGCATGCCTTTGCCGCCGCCGCCGGCGGATGCTTTGATGAGGATGGGGAAGCCGGTCTTTTTCACCACTTCCCGTGCTTCGTCGATGCTGCGCAGGGGCGTTTCCGTGCCGGGCACCATGGGTACGCCGAACTGCTGCGCCGCCTGTTTGGCTGCCAGCTTGCTGCCCATCACTTCAATAGAAGCGGCGGAGGGGCCGATAAAGATGAGTCCCGCTTCGGTAACCGCGCGGGCAAAACCGGCGTTCTCGCTCAGGAAGCCATAGCCGGGATGGATCGCGTCCGCACCCGTCTGCCGCGCCACTTCAATGATCTTTCCGCCCAGCAGGTAGCTCTGGCTGGAAGGGGCGGGGCCGATGCAAACGGCCTCATCCGCGTATTGCACAAAAGGCATCGTACGGTCCGCTTCCGAGTAGACGGCAACGGTGGCAATACCCATTTCCCTGGCTGAACGCATGACGCGGAGCGCTATTTCCCCGCGGTTGGCAACTACGATCTTCTTCATACGGTTTGTTCGCTGGTTGAATCAAAGGGCTAAAGTTAATGGATTTCAATTTCGCCGGGCAAAGTTATCTTTGCTCCCGTGAAAAGTCCTTTATCGCAGATCGTTGCGCTGGTAAAAAAAGACCTGTTGCTGGAATGGCGGCAGCGGCACGCCCTGTTCGGCATCCTGCTTTACGTGTTCTCCACCGTGTTCGTGATCAACCTGATGGTGAAGGAGCCGGAGGACAAGATGTGGAACGCCATGTTCTGGGTGGTGCAGCTGTTCGTATGCGTGAACGCGGTAGCGAAGAGCTTTATGCAGGAAAGCCGCGGCCGGCTGCTGTACTTCTATTCGTTGGTCCATCCGCGTTATTTCATCGCGGCCAAGCTGATCTATAACGTACTGCTGATGCTGGTTTTCAGCGTGGTAACGCTGGTGTGCTGCCTGCTTTTCCTGGGCAACCCGCTCAGTCACGGCCTGTATTTCCTGGGGGTGGCATTGCTGGGCGGCATCAGTCTTTCCCTGCTGTTCACCATGCTGGCGGCCATTGCGGCCCAGGCCAGCCAGAACGCCGCGCTCATGGCCATCATGGGTTTCCCGCTCATTATGCCCATTCTGATGCTGCTGAGCAATATCTCCCAGAGCGCTTTTGCGCCAGTGGTGCAGCCGGGCCTGGCAGGCATGTTCCTGCTGCTGGCGGGCATGGATGTGCTGGTAATTGCCCTGGCGCTGATACTTTTCCCTTTCCTCTGGAAAGAATAAATTTTAACAAATACCCTCCGGGGGTATAGGTTTTTCAACGATCGGGCACCCTGTTGCACGAACGTCAAAATCGGTAAATTGCTTTGCCGTTAGCGTTAAATCGTGTAGGTTTGCCCCCACATATTTCAATTGAATAATGGCTAAAAACTGGTGGAAAATCGCCTGCGTACTCATCCTCCTCTATGTCATCATCGGAGGTTTCAGCGTTAAAGTGCCGTCTATCGGCAATAACCTGCAGGCAATCAGGGGCATCTTCTTTCACTTGCCGATGTGGATGGCGATGTACACCCTGCTCACTATTTCCGTCGTAAATTCCGTGTGGTACCTGTCCACGAACGACCTCCGGAGAGACATCCGCGCTTCCAGCGCAGGCAGCGTGGGCGTACTATTCGGCCTCATGGGCTTCGCCACCGGCATGCTGTGGAGCACTTATACCTGGGGGGGCACCATCGTCAGCGATCCTAAGCAAATGACCACCGCCATCGCCCTTACCATTTACATGGCTTACCTCGTGCTGCGCCTCTCCTTTACCGACCTGGACAAAAGGGCCCGCGTATCCGCCATCTTCAACGTTTTCGCCTTTGCCCTGCTGATCCCGCTGACGTATATCATCCCGAGAATGGTGGAGTCCCTTCACCCGGGCAGCGCCAGCAGCCCCGGATTCAGCTCGCAGGACACTGCCGGCACCATCAGGATGGTGCTCTGGCCCGCATTCCTCGGCTGGACGCTGCTGGGCATCTGGATCTATACTTTACGGAACCGCTACAAAAGATTAGAGCTTAAAAATATCCTTCATGGCTAAAAGACTTGCTTATCTCCTCTTCGCATGCTTTATGCTTTCCCTTACCAGCGTTTTTGGACAAGACACAGCGCGCGCAGTAACGGAAACCGTTCAGCAGCAGAACACCGAAACCGGCCCGGTCAACGAATTTTTCCGCAGCAGCGACAAGATTTACGTGGTAGTAGGCCTGCTGGTGATCATTTTCATCTTTATCGTGTTTTACCTGGTAAGGCTGGACCGGCGGCTGACCAGGCTTGAAAAGGAATAACACCGGATTTTTCTATAACCCTGCTTACAACAACACCAAAACAACATATCTAAACCGTTTTTTATGGCTAAAGCAAAAGCGCTGACGCAAGAACAGCACTATAACTTTTTCCACAGCGTGGAAATGAGCTTCGACAAAGCCGCTCAGTTCACCAAGTGGGATAAAGGGATATTGGAACAGATCAAAGCCTGTAACGCTGTATACCGCATTAAGTTCCCCGTGAGAGTAGGGGACAGCATCGATGTAATTGAGGCATACCGGGTACAACACTCTCATCACAAGCTGCCCTGTAAAGGAGGCATCCGCTTCAGCGAAGAAGTGAACCAGGACGAAGTGATGGCGCTGGCCGCGCTGATGACCTACAAATGCGCCATCGTGAACGTGCCCTTCGGCGGCGCCAAAGGCGGCATCAAGATCAATCCCCGCAACTACACTCCTTTCCAGCTGGAAGCCATTACCCGCCGTTACACGGCAGAACTGGTGAAGAAGAACTTCATCGGCCCGGGCATTGACGTGCCTGCACCGGATTACGGTACCGGTGAGCGCGAAATGAGCTGGATACTGGATACTTACATGAGCCTCCGCCCGGGGGAAATTGACGGTTACGGCTGCGTGACCGGCAAACCCTTGCCGATGGGCGGTGTGCGCGGCCGCAAGGAAGCCACCGGCCTCGGTGTGTTCTACGGTCTCCGCGAGCTGTGCAATGTGAAGGAAGACATGAAAAAGATCGGCCTGGAGCCCGGCATCGAAGGCAAGACCGTGGTGGTACAGGGTATGGGTAACGTGGGTTACCATGCTGCGAAGTACTTCCATGAAGCCGGCGCCAAAGTGATCGGCCTTATTGAATATGACGGCGCTATCTATAACTCCAAAGGCATGGATCCTGACGCCGTGCTGAAACACCGTAACGAAACCGGCTCCATCACTGGCTTCCCCGGCTCCAAGAACCTCAAGAAAAATACGGACGGCCTGGAACTGGAATGCGACATCCTGATACCCGCCGCGCTGGAAAACGTGATCCACGAAGAAAATGCACCCCGCATCAAGGCAAAGATCATCGGTGAAGCCGCCAACGGCCCGCTGACGCCTGAGGCGGACGAGATCCTCGCCAAAAAAGGCGTGATCGTGGTGCCGGACATGTTCCTGAACGCGGGCGGCGTGACCGTTTCTTATTTCGAATGGCTGAAAAACCTCAGCCATGTGCGTTACGGCCGCCTCGGCAAACGCTTCGACGAAAACATGAACGTGCACATCCTCGGCCAGATCGAAGAGCTGACCGGCAAAAAGGTGTCTGAAAAAGAAAGGAAATTCATCGCCCATGGCGCTGATGAGGTGGACCTGGTGTATTCCGGCCTGGAAGAGACCATGATCACCGCGCTCCACGAAGTACGCGAGAAATCACTCGAACATAAGAAGATCAAAGACATGCGCACGGCAGCGTACGTTTGCGCCATCGATAAGGTGGGCGTGGCATACGAGCAGCTGGGCATTTTTCCCTGATCGGATTTTATTTTTAAAGGCGGAGATGGCCGGGCGCATGCCTGGCCATTTTTCGTTTAGGGAAGACGAAGGATATCAGGCTTCCGGAATATTGGGCGCATCGGGGCTCTCGGACGGCGCAACCGGCGGGTAGTCCGGCAGGTCGCTCTCAAATTCCCAGCTTCCCGCTTCGGTATTCAGCTTGCAGCACCAGGTATTGGTGCCGTTGGTGATCACCAGGTAAGGCACCGGCAGCGCCATATGATACCGTACGATCTGCTCCAGCACCGGCTGCCCGAGCGGCACGCCCATTTCCTTGCATTCCACGATCATCCAGGGAGCCGCCTCGCGGGTGTACACCACGATGTCGCAGCGCTTTTTCAGCTCGCCCAGGTTCATTTCCTTTTCTATGCTCAGCAGCGCACCCGGGTACTGGCGGCTTTTGACGAGGTAATTGAGGAAATTCTGGCGTACCCATTCTTCCGGCGTCAGCGTCACGTATTTTTTACGGAACGGGTCAAAGATCATCTCCTGCCCGTTACTGGCGGTGATCTTGAAGTCGTGCGGGGGGAACTGTATCGCGATCATGCCGCAAAACTATGCAACTCGCGGCGCTTTCGGGAAAAAACATTACATTCACTTGTCAAAAAGCTATGAAGACGAAAGAAGAGATAGTAGCTAATTGGCTTCCCCGCTATACAGGAGAGAAGCTGGAGAACTTCGGCTCGCATATCCTGCTCACTAATTTTTCCAATTATGTGACGATGTTCGCCAAATGGAACAATGCCAAGATCGTTGGCGTGGACCGCCCTATGCAGTGCTGTACTTCCGGCGACATCACCATTATAAATTTCGGCATGGGCAGTCCCGGTGCGGCTACCGTGATGGACCTGCTCAGCGCCATCACTCCCAGCGCCGTGCTGTTCCTCGGCAAATGCGGGGGGCTGAAAAAGAAAAATTCCATCGGCGACCTGATACTGCCCATTGCGGCCATCCGCGGGGAAGGTACTTCCAACGACTATTTTCCCGCCGAAGTGCCCGCCCTTCCTGCCTTCGCCCTCCAAAAGGCCATTTCCACCACCATCCGCGAATACGGCTGCGACTACTGGACCGGCACCTGCTACAGCACTAACCGGCGCGTATGGGAGCACGACGCTGAATTCAAAAAATACCTGGAACGCATCCGCACCATGGCGATAGACATGGAAACGGCCACGATCTTTTCGGTGGGTTTCTACAACAAGATCCCGACCGGCGCGTTGCTCCTGGTGTCTGACCAGCCGATGGTGCCTGAAGGCGTTAAGACTGAAGAAAGCGATAAAAAGGTGACCAATGAATATGTGGAGCGTCACCTGAAAATAGGGGTGGATTCCCTGAAGAACCTGATCAACAGTCACCAAACCGTTAAACACCTGCGCTTTTGAGTTCCGCTCCGCTCGTATCCATCCGCAACCTGGAAGTCACTTTCCGTACCGAAGAAAGCCTGGTAACAGCTGTCAAGGGCATATCGCTGGATATCCGGCCCGGGGAGATCGTCGGCATCGTCGGCGAATCCGGCTCCGGCAAATCCGTAACGGCGCTGAGCCTTATGCGGCTGATTGCCGCGCCGGGCAATATCAGCGGGGGGAAGATACTGTACCAGCCGGAAGGCAAAGCAGCAACGGATATCCTGGAACTGCCGCCGGCTGCGCTCCGCAGCTACCGCGGGCACGAAATAGCCATGATCTTCCAGGAGCCCATGACCTCGCTGAACCCGCTGCACACCTGCGGGCGGCAGGTGGCGGAAGTGATCAGGCTGCATAAAAAAGTTTCCGAATCCGCCGCCCGGAACCAAACCATCGCCCTGTTCGAACGGGTGCGGATACCCAACCCCCGGGAGGCCTTCGATAAATATCCCCATGAGCTTTCCGGCGGGCAGAAGCAGCGGGTGATGATAGCCATGGCCGTTTGCTGCGGCCCGCGCCTGCTGATCGCGGACGAGCCTACCACCGCGCTGGACGTTACCGTGCAAAAAACCATCCTGGAGCTGCTCCGCGAATTACAGCAGGAGATGGGCATGAGCGTTATTTTCATTACCCACGACCTGGGCGTGATCGCAGAGATCGCCAGCCGGGTGGCGGTGATGTACAAAGGCGAGATCGTGGAAGAAGGTGCAGTCGAAGATATTTTCAATCAACCGCAGCATCCCTATACCAAAGGGCTGCTGGCCTGCCGCCCACCGCTGGACCTCCGCCTGCGGCGCCTGCCCGTAGTGCGGGACTTTACCGAAGGCGGCCAGGCGGCCAATGTGGACGCGTTTGTGCGTTCGCTGATACTGCCAGAAGCTGAGCAGAAAGCCAGGGAAGAATTGCTGAACACCCGTTCCCCGCTCCTGAAAGTGGAAGGCCTCAGTACCTGGTTCCCGGGTAAAAAGAGCCTCCTGGGTAAAGTGCGCAGCTATACCAAAGCGGTGGATGATGTAAGTTTTGAAGTGCGGGAAGGGGAAACGCTGGGACTGGTGGGGGAATCAGGCTGCGGGAAAACCACCCTCAGCCGCACGCTCCTCCGGCTGATAGAGCCTACCCATGGCAGTATCCAATACCGCGGCAAAGACCTCCGCAGCCTGAGCGCCAGAGAGATGCGCGCCATGCGCAAGCACATACAACTGATCTTCCAGGACCCGTATTCTTCCCTCAATCCCCGCCTTACCGTGGGACAGGCCATCCTGGAACCCATGATGGTGCACGGTTTATACGATAACGACCGCGCCCGCAGGGAAAAGGTGCTGGAACTGCTGGAAAAGGTGAACCTGCTGCCGGAACATTACAACCGTTATCCCCACGAATTCTCCGGCGGGCAGCGGCAAAGGGTGGTAATTGCCCGGGCGCTGGCCGTGAACCCGGAGTTCATCATCTGCGACGAGTCCGTTTCCGCGCTGGACGTAAGCGTTCAGGCCCAGGTGCTCAATTTGCTGGTCCGGCTGCAGCAGGAATTCAATTTCACGTATATTTTTATTTCACATAACCTTTCCGTTGTTCATTTTATGAGCGACCGGATGATGGTGATGAGCAAGGGGAAGATCGCGGAGATCGGCAATGCGCGCGAGGTTTACCATCATCCGCAAAGCGCCTATACCCGCGAGCTGATAGCTGCTATTCCCGGGCGTTGAACCTTTTTTCGTAAAGTATGTTATATTCCGTACCTTTGCACACTTTAAATTCATTCATACCGTAATATGAAATTATCACAATTCAAGTTCGATCTGCCGTTAAACCTGATCGCACAACATCCTTCCAAGACAAGAGACGAGAGCCGCCTGATGGTGGTAAACCGCGCAACAGGCAAGATTGAGCACAAGGTTTTCAAAGACATCCTCGGTTATTTCAACGACAAAGACGTAATGGTGGTGAACAACACCAAGGTGTTCCCTGCGCGCCTTTATGGCCGTAAGGAGAAGACCGGCGCCAAGATCGAGGTGTTTTTGCTCCGTGAGCTCAACAAGCAGAACCGTCTCTGGGACGTGATCGTTGATCCCGCAAGGAAGATCAGGGTGGGCAACAAGCTGTATTTTGGAGATGATGAGAGCCTGGTAGCAGAAGTGATCGACAACACCACGTCCCGCGGCCGTACCATCCGTTTCCTGTTCGAAGGCAACGACGAGGAGTTCAAAGCCGTGCTGGACAGCCTGGGTGAAACGCCCCTGCCCAAGTATATCAAGCGCAAGCCGGAAGAAGACGATAAAGAGCGTTACCAGACCGTTTACGCCAAGTACGAAGGAGCCGTAGCTGCGCCTACCGCCGGCCTGCACTTCAGCCGTGAGCTGATCAAACGCCTGGAGATCAAAGGCGTGAAGTTCGCCGAAGTGACCCTGCATACCGGTCTTGGTACCTTCCGCCCTATTGAGGTGGAAGACCTGAGCAAGCATAAAATGGATGCGGAATATTTCCACATCGATGAATACGCAGTGAAGATCGTCAACAAGGCAAAAGAAGAGAACCGCAAGATCTGCGCCATCGGTACCACTACCGTGCGTGCCGTGGAGTCTTCTGTTACTGCCCAGAACCATCTGAAAGCAGCCGAAGGCTGGACCAACACCTTTATTCATCCGCCGTACGACTTCTCTATCCCGAACGCGCTGGTGACCAACTTCCACCTGCCTAAAACCAGTCTATTGATCATGGTATGCGCCTTTGCCGGTTACGACCTGATCATGGAAGCTTACCAGCAGGCCATCAAGGAAAAATACCGCTTCTTCAGCTATGGCGACGCAATGCTCATCATCTGATGAAACACGACATTACCGGAAAGGCAAACAGCATCACGCTGTTTGCCTTTTTTTATAAAAATTGCCTTACTTCGTATTCATGGCAGACAGGATCAAAATAGCCGTTATCGTTGCCGGAGGTTCCGGTACCCGCATGGGCAGCGCCACGCCCAAACAATTCATGGAAATCGGCGGCAAGCCTTTGCTGTATCACACCATCAGCGCGTTTTTGCAGGCGTACGAGGATATGCATGTCGTGCTGGTAGTGCCGGATGCGCACCAGGCTTATATTGCCACGCTGCTCACTGCTTTCGACAGGCCGCCTTCCATTACGCTGGTGCAGGGTGGCGAAACCCGTTTCCATTCCGTGAAGAACGGCCTGGATGTTATCCGGCAAAGCGCTGTCATTTTTGTGCACGACGGGGTGCGCCCGCTGCTGAGCCCTTCGTTGATCCGCCGGTGTTATGAAGGCGCTTTGGCGAAAGGTAATGCTATTCCTGCTGTTGAAATGAAGGACAGCCTCCGCGAAGTGGACGACGAAGGGAATATGGCGGTGGACCGCAGCCGTTTCAGGATCATACAAACGCCCCAGACATTTTTATCCGAAGTATTGCAGCCTGCATTTACGCAGCCTTATGATCCTTTATTTACTGACGAAGCCAGTGTAGTGGAAAGGGCGGGTGAAGAGATACACCTGGTGGAAGGAGAGGAGCAGAACATTAAGATCACCCGGCCGGTGGATCTTGCAATTGCTAACGCTTTCCTGTCGGGGCACAGGTTGTAGAGCGCGCAGATACTTCGTATACGGGATGAAGTTAGTAACGCTTTACCCTTGCCTGTTCCGTTTTTATCCTGGAATAGAATTTACAGTCCTGCCGGTTCACTACTCTCCCGGCTGTTGCTGGCCTTTCCCGATCTTTTGCAGGATCTGGTGCGCAGCTTCAAGCGCCTGGAAGCCATCTATCACGTTCACAGGCACGGGTTTGTTTTCCAGGATGGCGTCGCGGAAAAGTTCCAGTTCCATACGGATGGCGTTGGATTGTTTGATCTCCGGGTTTGCGATGGCAATGGTCTTTTTGCCGTTGTTGGTGGCAATATCCAGCGTAAAGAGGCCTTCGTCCGCAGGGGTTTTGAGCTTGATGATCTCGGTCTTTTTATCCAGGAAGTCGATACCGATGTATGCGTCTTTCTGGAAGAGGCGCATTTTGCGCATTTTTTTAAGGGAAATGCGGCTGGAAGTAAGGTTAGCCACGCAGCCGTTATGGAATTCGATACGTACGTTAGCAATATCGGGTGTGTCGCTCATGACAGCTACGCCGCTTGCAGAAATGCGGCTGATGCTGGATTTCACGATGCTCAGCACGATGTCGATGTCGTGGATCATCAGGTCCAGGATCACGCTCACGTCCGTACCGCGGGGATTGAATTCAGCGAGGCGGTGCACCTCGATGAACATCGGGTTGAGGTCTACGCCCTTGAGCGCGAGGAATGCGGGATTGAACCTTTCAACATGCCCTACCTGGAATTTGATATTGGCTTCTTCCACCAGTTTCACCAGCAGCTTGGCCTCTTCCATGGTATTGGTCATGGGTTTTTCCACGAACACATGCTTGCCGTTTCGGATAGCCATTTCGCAAAGCTTGAAGTGCTGGGTGGTAGGGGCAACAATGTCTATGGCATCCGAAGCCATGATCAGTTCTTCCGCGGAATCGAAACGTTTGATCTCGTATTGCTCGTGAACGCCGCTGGCATTATCGTCGCTGGGATCAAAAAATCCCGTTACTTCCACGTCTTTCATCGTGGTAAGCTGGGATAAATGGATCTTGCCTAAATGCCCTACGCCGAACAAACCTATTTTGAGCATGAATTGAGTTTTTATAGAAAATTCCTGCAAATGTAACAAAACCGTATGTTATTACTTTATATAATAATTCTATATTGGCTCAATTAATTCCATGCGTTTTTTCTTCCTGATCATATTGCCCCTGATGTTGATGGTTCACTGTGCGACAGCACAGAACTGCACCGTAATAGGTCAGACGCCGCAAAGCGCCTTCCCCATCTGCGGTACCAAAGAGTTGAAGCAGGCGTCTGTACCGCTTTGTGCGGGCAGGAGGATCAATATGCCTTCCTGCCGCGATGCCAATCCGCCTACCGAGTTTACGGACAGGAATCCATTCTGGTACAAATTCACCTGCTACCAGGCGGGCACACTGGGTTTTACGATCACGCCCAATGATCTGGGCGACGATTACGACTGGCAGTTGTTTGACGTAACCGGCCGGAACCTGAATGAAGTATATACCAATGCTTCCATCCAGGTGGCGGGCAACTGGAGTGAAATAGAAGGTCTTACCGGTGCCAACAACACCGGCACCCGCCTGATGAACTGCGAAGGCAGGGCATACCCCAAATGGAGCAGCATGCCAACGCTCCAGGCTGGGCATGATTACCTGTTGCTGGTAAGCCACTTTACCAATACACAAAGCGGTTATGAGCTGGCCTTCGGCGGCGGCACTGCCGTGATCACCGATCCCAAAACGGGAGAGTTCTCCCGCGCGGAGTACCGTTGCCTCAACAACAGGATCACCGTCAAATTCAACAAGCTATTCCGCTGCAACACACTCGCGGCCAACGGCAGCGATTTCGTATTGACGGGCAGTACAGCCAACATCGTCAGCGCCACCGGCGTGAATTGCGGCAGCGGGTTCGATATGGATTCGGTTGTGCTGGTGCTGGACCGTCCTTTGCCTGCCGGGAATTACACGCTCCAGGTAAAAACCGGCTCAGACGGTAATACGCTGCTCGACGCCTGCGACAATCCCATAGCCGCGGGCCGCAGCATCGGCATCAGCGTGCCCGTGCCGCAGGCAGTGCCGTTTGACAGGATCTCACCTGTGGGCTGCAAGCCGGACAGGATCAAGGTATTTTTAAGCAGTCCTGTGCTATGCAGTTCCGTAGCGGCCAACGGCAGCGATTTCAGGATCAGCGGTACCGGCCCTGCCGTGAACGTGGTAGCTGCGGCCACTAACTGTGCTGGCCAGCTGGCCGATACGATCGAGCTGCTGCTCAACGGCCCGGTTTACCTGGAAGGCAATTTCAGGATAGACCTTGTGCGCGGCACAGACGGCAATACGCTCATCAGCGAATGCAGCGTGGAAACCCCGCTGGGCCAGATGGTGCCTTTCATGACCAGGGACACCGTTAACGCCCGCTTCGATAACCGTGTACGCCTGGATTGTACCTACGACACTATTTTCCTTCATCATAACGGCGCCCATGGCGTCAATTCCTGGAACTGGACCTTCGAGGACGGCGATACCCGGAATACCCAGTCGCCTGTTAAAGTCTACAGCCTGTTCGGCCAGAAAACAGTGAACCTGAAAGTAAGCAACGGCGTTTGCGAAGCGGAGCATACCGAAAATATCCTGCTGGACAATACGCTCACCGCGGCTTTCACGATAGGCACACCGGTGCTTTGCCCGCTGGACATGGCTACTTTTACCAACCAGAGCATAGGCAACATCACCGGTCACCGCTGGGATTTTGGTTTTGGTCCGGGCACACGGCTCGTTACGCCGCAGCCTCTCCGTTTCCCCATGAACAGCCGCGAGCAGGTGTACCAGGTGAGGCTGATCGTAACGGATAACCTGATGTGTGAAGACACTGCCATTCATACCCTTAAAACCGTTCCCAGCTGCCGCGTAGCCGTGCCGACGGCATTTACGCCCAACAACGACGGGGTGAATGATTTCCTGTACCCGCTGAATGGTTATAAAACAGCTGACCTGGTGTTCCGCGTGTTCGCCCGCAGCGGCCAGCTGGTGTTCGAGTCGCGCAGCTGGACGCAGAAATGGGATGGCAAGATCAACGGCTCTCCCGCGATGGTAGGCACTTACGCCTGGATGCTTGAATACACGGACACAGAACTGGGGAACAGGGTGTTCCAGAAAGGAGTGGCAACGTTATTGCGATAACATCTGCCATCGCCTTGCTCCGGATCACCCTCATCATCGCCTCCTCAATCGTCCATCAGACCGTCTTCCAAAAGGCTGAAATACCCGTGTTCGGTAACAATGATATGATCGACGATCTGGATATCCAGCATATTGCCGCCCTGCTTCAGCTTGCGGGTGATGCTGACATCTGCCCGGCTGGGCCGCGGGTTGCCGGAAGGGTGGTTGTGGACAAGGAAAAGCTTGGTAGCCTTGTGATTCAGCGCTGTTCTGAAAACCACCCGCGGATCGACGGTGGTGGAGGTAATGCCGCCTGTGCTGATGCAGGCATGATGCAGCAGGCGGTTGGCATGGTTGAGGAACAGCACGTAAAAGCTCTCGTAGTATTGATCCGTGAGCAGCGGCCGCAGCCAGCCGGAAGCCTCCCTGGCCGTGCGCACCAATGCCTTGCGCCGGAGCGGGCCGATCTGCTTGCGCCTGCACAGCTCCAGGGCCGCCAGGATCGTTACCGCCTTCTTGACCCCGATACCCGGAAAACTGCATAACTGCGAAATATCCAGCCGGCTGAGCTCGGTAAGATTATTGTTGCAGCTGTGGAGGATATCTTTGGCCAGCTCAAGCGCAGAGCGCTCCTTATTGCCGCAATTGATCAGGATGGCCAGCAACTCCGCATGGCTGAGCGTGCGCACGCCATTGTACATTACTTTTTCACGGGGCCGGTCGTCTTCCGGCCAGTCTTTAATGGCCGGCAACCGTGAAGGCAGAAAAGTAGAGATCGGGGGCAACAACCCCTGGTTAACAAACATCCTTTTTTCCATACCCTAATTTACAAATTCCCTTTTGTTTACTAAAATTTTTAGCATTTTCTTTTCAACATTCCCCCCGAATTTTTTTTCTGGCATATCCCGCTATAAAGTCATAGTTTTGCAACCTCTTTCTTTATCATGAATCCATCGGTTAAAATTTTCACAGGGAACAGTAATCCCGCATTGGCAGAGCGTATTGCCGCCAGGTATGGAAACGGGCTGGGTAAGGTGAATATTCAGAAATTCAGTGACGGCGAATTTCAGCCGGTTTTTCTGGAAAGCATCCGCGGCCACTACGTTTTCCTCGTCCAGGGCACCGGCGCGCCGTCTGACAATCTCATGGAGCTGCTGCTCATGATAGATGCCGCCAAACGCGCTTCCGCGGGCTATATTACGGCTGTTATTCCTTATTTCGGGTTCGCCCGGCAAGACAGGAAAGACAAACCCCGTGTGGCCATCGGCTCCAAACTGATCGCCAACCTGCTCACCGCCGCAGGAGCTAACAGGGTGATAACCATGGATTTGCATGCTCCGCAGATACAGGGGTTCTTTGATATCCCGGTGGACCACCTGGATAGTTCCGCCATTTTTATCCCATATATAGAGAATCTGAAGCTTAAAAACCTTACCTTTGCGTCCCCTGACGTGGGTTCTACCACCCGGGTGCGCGAAGTGGCGAGCTATTTTAACGCTGAAATGGTGATCTGCGACAAGCACCGCAAAAGGGCAAACGAAATTGCCTCCATGGTGGTGATCGGTGATGTGACGGACCGGGATATCGTATTGATAGACGACATATGCGACACGGCGGGAACCCTTACCAAATCAGCCGCCCTGCTGATGGAAAAAGGAGCAAGAAGCGTAAGGGCGTTCTGTACGCATCCCGTATTCAGCGGCAAAGCGTATGAGAACATTGAAAATTCGGTGCTGGAAGAACTGGTGGTATGCGATACCATCCCGCTTAAACAGCAGAGTTCGAAAGTGAAAGTGATCAGCGTGGCAGACCTCTTTGCAGTGGCGATCCGCAACATGCACGAGAACAAGTCCATTACCAGCCTGTTCGTTCACAGCAACCGCCGGATGCAATAAACAAGTGTATTCTTTTATATCATAAATGTTTAAACAATGAAAACAATAACCATCGAAGGACAACTCAGGAGCGAATTCGGCAAACAAGCCACCCGCCTTCTCCGTTCTGAGGAAAAAGTGCCTTGCGTTATTTACGGGGGTGCGGAAACTGTGAGCTTCTCAGCTCCTGCGACTGCTTTCAAGAACCTGGTGTACACTTCTGAGTTTCAGCTCGCTGAGATCAAAGTGGACGGTAAAACTTTCCGTTGCATCATGAAAGACCTGCAGTTTGATACCGTTACAGACGAGCTCACACACGTGGACTTCCTGGAACTGGTGGAAGACAAAAAAGTGGTTGCCACCCTGCCGCTGAAACTCACCGGCCAGTCCATCGGCGTAAAAGGCGGTGGTAAACTGGTAGTGAAAATGAAATCACTGAAGGTAAAGGCACTGCCTAAAGACCTTCGTGAGAGCCTGGAAGTGGACATCACCAACCTGGACCTCAACGAAAACATCCGTGTCGAAGACGTGAAAGCTGAAGGTGTAGAAATCCTCAACTCTCCCCGTATCCCGGTTGCTTCCGTTGTAATGACGCGCCAGCTGAAGCAGGAAGAAGCTGCTGCAGAGAAGGATGCCAAGAAAAAATAAATACGCAAAATATTTATATAACAAAGCCCGGCGTAAATTCAGCCGGGCTTTTTATTTTTGGCCTCCTGTTGTCAACCGCATAGCAAATAAGTATGAAATATCTGATCGTAGGATTAGGGAACATCGGAACGGATTACCACCACACCCGTCACAACATCGGTTTTGATGTGGCGGATGCATTCGCTGCGAAGCACGGCGCCCTGTTCCGGAGCGACCGGCTGGCAGACGTAGCGGAGATCAAATGGAAAGGGCGCATACTTGTAGTGATAAAACCAACCACTTACATGAACCTCAGCGGCAAAGCCGTTAAGTACTGGATGGACAAGGAAAAAATACCGGCTGAAAACGTGCTGGTGATCGTGGACGAACTGGCGCTGCCCCTTGAAGTGATCCGCCTCCGCCCCGGAGGAAGCGACGCTGGTCATAACGGCCTGAAAAGCATACAGGAAACTATCGGCACCAATCAATATCCCCGTCTCCGCTTCGGTATCGGCAACGATTTTCCGAAAGGCCGGCAGGTGGATTATGTGCTGGGAAGATGGACCGCAAAAGAAGAACCTGTAGTGCAGCAGAAGATCGATAAATGCACGGAAGTGATCGAAAGTTTTGCTTCAATTGGTTTACAGCGGTCTATGAACAATTATAACAACCTTACTTTTCCATTATAGAAGTAAATTGTATATTTCATGCCTGAAAGGTACCCCTACCTTAACCGCTATAGGTCATGATCCGTGTACCACTGATCGTTATATCACCGGGCATTGAGGATGCCAATCCGGGTGATAGTGCGCACAATGGGCAATGTATTGTGGGCTATGGGTAAAACCATAGGCTTTATTTAACCTTACAAAACACACGCATTATGAAAATTATCTGCGTTGGAAGAAACTATGCCAAACATGCAGAAGAATTGAAGAACGAAGTGCCCTCCGAACCCGTGATTTTCATGAAACCAAAGAATGCCCTGCTGCAAAACAACCATCCCTTCTATTATCCGGAATTCACGGATAACCTCCATTACGAATGCGAGCTGGTATTGCGGATATCAAAAAACGGGAAACACATTCAGGAAAGATTTGCCAGTAAGTACTACGACAGCATTTCCGTTGGGATCGATTTCACGGCCAGAGACCTCCAGGAAAAACAGAAATCGAAAGGCCTGCCCTGGGAAATTGCCAAATCGTTCGATAATTCGGCCGTAGTGGGTAAGTTTATTCCCATTACTGAAGAAACAGATCTTAAGGAGCTTAACTTTTGCCTGTACAAGAATAAAGAACTTGCGCAACAGGGAAACACGAAAGACCTGCTCTTTACATTCGACAAGCTTATCGCCTATATCTCAAGATTCTTTACGCTCAACATCGGAGATCTCGTATTCACCGGCACCCCCGAAGGAGTGGGGCCCGTTGAGATCGGCGATTCCCTTGAAGCTTTTATTGAGAACGACAGCCTGCTTGAATTCATGGTAAAGTAATCCTGCCGCAGGCCGCCTGAAAAAGAAAAAATTAAAAGGGAAAAAGAATCCGGACTTTTTCCCTTTTAATTTTTTCTTTTTATGGGATGTTCGCGTAGATCACATCCAGTATCCGGGTCAATTCATTATAATCCTTCTCGCTCAGGTTGTTCCAGCCTGTTTTCCGCATTTCCAGCACCAGCGGCCGTACTTCCTTATACTTGTTCACACCCTGGGGCGTCAGCTGCACAAATACCTTCCGGCGGTCGTCCGTAGACCCCTGCCTTTCCACCAGCTCCTTTTTCACGAGTAATTCGATAATACGGGACACGGTAGTGATGTCTTTCGAGGTGAGACGGGCTAACTCGTTGTGGGTTATGCGTTTATGTTTATAGAGGTTCTCGATCAGCAACCACTGGTCCACAGTAATTTCCATCTGCCGGGCATCGAAATTTTTCTGCCAGTAGTTACGGATTTTTTTGAGGGTGGCATCCAGCTTAAAAAAAGACGGATTGCTCACAAAAGTATCGTGCATATTAATTAATTTGCAGTAGCAATAGTTGTTATAGCAACTAATATTAAGTCTGGTTACACCAAAACTCTGTTACGTGCTTAAAGATAACATAAGCGTTCCGACTTTTAAAGCCACCATTACGCACCGGGAGCGTGATCCGGAATTCCAGGCCCTGCTGCTGAAGGCGTACCGCATCATGTTTACCGCCCGTACGATGTCTGAAAAGTACGAAGCCAACCGTTCCATCTGCAAATACGTGCATTCCACCTCCGCAGGGCATGAGGCCATCCAGATCGCCGCCGGCCTGCAGCTCAAAGCCTGCGATTATGTAAGTCCCTATTACCGGGACGACTGTATGATGCTGGCCATGGGCTACGCCCCGCAAACGCTGATGATGCAGCTGCTGGCCAAAGCCGGAGACCCTTTCAGCGGAGGCCGTTCCTATTATTGCCACCCCAACAGCCGCCAGCCAGGCAAGCCTGTCATCCCTCATCAGAGCAGCGCCACCGGCATGCAGGTGATACCGACCACCGGCATGGCCCAGGGCGTGCAATACCTGGAAAACGCCGGCCTGCTCCATGAAACAGACCGCCCCGTGGTGCTCTGTTCCCTCGGCGACGGCAGCGTAACGGAAGGGGAGGTGAGCGAGGCCCTGCAATTTGCCGTACTGAAAGATCTTCCTATTATTTACCTCGTGCAGGATAATGAATGGGGCATTTCCGTAAGTGCCGATGAAGCCCGCGTGATGGACGCATTTGAATACGCCGCAGGCTTCAAAGGCCTGGAGCGCATCCGGGTAGACGGCAGTGATTTTGAAGCCAGCTACCATGCCATGGAATCGGCCATCCGTTATGTGCGCTCCGCGCGTAAGCCCGTGCTGGTGCATGCCACCACGCCACTGCTCGGTCATCATACTTCAGGAGTACGAAAAGAATGGTACCGCTCGGATGAAGATTACGCCAAACATTTGTCCCGCGACCCGCTGCCCAGGCTGCAGCAGCTGCTGGTTAATCAGTCGGACCTCCGCCTGATCGAAGAAGAAGTGATACGGGACGTGAATGAAGCTTTTGAAGAAGCCGCGGGCAGTGCCGATCCGGATATTTCTACGGTAAAAGACCATGTGTTCGCGCCCACGCCCGTGACCGGGGAAACCGGTACCCGCGTGCCTTCCGGCGGCAGCAAGGTGGTGATGGTGGATGCTGCATTGCATGCCATTGAAGAGATCATGCGCGATCATCCCGAATCCATTTTGTTTGGCCAGGACGTGGGCCGCAGGCTGGGAGGCGTGTTCCGCGAGGCGGCTACGCTGGCAGAGAAGTTCGGAGATCACCGTGTTTTTAATACAGCCATACAGGAAGCATATATTATCGGGAGCACCGCAGGCTTGTCTGCCGTAGGCGTGAAACCCATTGTGGAAGTGCAGTTTGCCGATTACATCTATCCCGGTTTCAACCAGCTGGTCACGGAGATATCCAAGAGCTGTTATTTGTCTATGGGTAAATTCCCCGTGCAAACGCTTATCCGCATCCCCATTGGCGCGTATGGCGGCGGCGGGCCTTATCATTCCGGCTGTATCGAAAGCACGCTGCTCACCATCAAAGGCATCAAGATATGTTACCCGTCCAACGCCGCCGATCTGAAAGGATTGATGAAAGCCGCTTTCCTGGATCCCAACCCGGTGATCATGCTGGAACATAAAGGCCTTTACTGGAGCAAAGTGCCCGGCACGCTGGAAGCCATGACCATAGAGCCTTCCGCGGATTATATCCTCCCGCTTGGCAAAGGCAATACCGTGCTGGAAGCCGGCGAAGGCATGACCATCATCACTTACGGCATGGGCGTGTACTGGGCGAAAGCCGCCGCTGCGAAGTTTCCCGGCCGCGTGGAGATCATCGACCTGAGAACATTATACCCGCTGGATGAAGAGCTGGTTTTTTCTTCCGCGCGCAAGCTGGGGAAATGCCTGGTGCTGACGGAAGAGCAGCTCACGAACTCCTTCGCGGAATCGCTCGCGGCAAGGATATCCAAAGCCTGCTTCCGCTGGCTGGATGCGCCCGTGTATACCTTAGGCGCTTTGGATCTGCCGGCCGTACCGTTGAATATGGCATTGGAAAAAGAAATGCTGCCCACGGCGGATAAAGTGGCGGATTGTGTGCGGGAAATACTGGAATTTTAAGTTTCCTTTTCTATCTTTGGCCTTCCAAAAATATGGCGAGGTAGCTCAGGTGGTTAGAGCGTTGGATTCATAACCCAAAGGTCTCGGGTTCAACTCCCGATCTCGCTACAAGGCCCGGTAACGATTGATTATCAATTTGTTTTCCGGGTTTTCTCATTTAAAATGCCTCATCTTTCGTGCTTAAAATTGCATTACAGCATATCATATCCGGGGAAGCCACATGCCGCTGATAGCCCCCACCGTACCTACCGCGGTGCCAATCGTGATAACAAAGAGCAGTAATGAAAACGCCAGTTTTTTATTGGCGGAATTTGAAAATTTAGCTTTAAAATATAAAGCTACTACAGCCTGGGGAAGGATGTAAACAAATACTGCAAGGGCATTTAAAAAGGGCCCTGTAAATGTTTCAGGATCAAAACCAACAGGAGCTCTGTGAATGACCATCCAGAGCATAAAAAATACCCGGAATAACCATACACCGCTCATTGCCAGTAACAGGTGCACAGCCCATTGATTATGCAACTTTATATTCCTTTGCATGGCATATCTGATTGCGAAAAATGCGCACACGATAATGATCAGTCCGTTAATGGATATACCGATAGCACTAAATGGCCCGCCGATGGCGCCTCTTACCCAGGTGAGATATAAGCCGGCAGCACTGATCAGGAACGCTGAAAAAATGTATATTCTGCCACAGATCCTGTGAATCCCGGGGACTTTATTTCTGATCTTAGGTACTAATTGTAAAGGTCCCAGAATAGTTACTACAGCAGCCAATGCAACGTGTAAGCCAAAGATCAGGTTTCCAACAACATCGCCTTTAGTGTAGAAATGCGGACTGGCGGTATTCCACTTCTCGAAATCACCGAGAACAGTAGATTTGTAATACAGCATTAGTATATAGTATGCGAAGATCAACTGCCCACAATAGGTTACTATAAACCAAAAACGGGTAACATTCCTGAAGAGAGGTATAGCTATAGCTTGGATGGCTTGTTTCATGTCGCTGAAGTGGTTGATTAAAGATAACTTCAGCCTGATGAACTTCTGCTTAACAATTGTTAAGAAATGATTTCCCGCCTTATCCTGCTAAGACTTTCAGGTTTTATCCCGAGATAGGACGCAATATATTTAAGAGGTACATTTTTTATTATATTCGGACAATCCTTCATTAGCTTTATATACCGTTGCTCGGCTGTAAGCGTGGCCAGATCATTCATCCGTTGCCTGTCTTCTTCCTGTATCTGCTGGAATAACCTGATCGTGTAGTCCTTTTGTGTTATGCTGGTTTGTGAAGAACTGTCGGCATCGGCCTTAGTGATCCTAAGCAGCTCACAATCAGTAATGCATTGAAGGTATTCATTGGAGATGGTCTGACTCACAAAAGGGAAATAAGAGGTAAAGAACCGGGGGCCATTATTTAAATCGACGGTTACTTCTTCCCCTTTATCATTGATATAAAACTTTCGCATAAAGCCGGATACAATGAAATTATGATGCACCGGAACTTTTCCGGCTACCTCAAGCATAGTATCCCTGGCTGCCCGCAATGGCTTAAAAGTATCACGGCATTGAGCCCTGTCATGCTCTGGAATATCGATAATCAGGGAGATATATTCAAAAAGGGTATCATGATAGTGTTGCATCAACCCGGTTTATTATAAATATAAGCAATGTCACGGGCAATTCAAATCACCTGTAATCTAATGAGCCTCTTCGCAGGTATAATTTTTGCTTCGTACAATACCGGCAAAACCAAACACGATCATGAAAGAAGTCCCCACCCTCATCAAAAACCTGAAAGAACTCCTGAACGGCGGTCATGCCCATGCTACCTTTGAGCAGGCCGTAAAAGACCTGCCCACTCAGCTGCAAGGTCAGGTGCCCGAAGGCATGCCTTATAGCATATGGCAGCTGGCAGAGCATATCCGCATTACACAGCTGGATATACTGGAATTTTCCCGCAACCCTGACTACGAATCGCCGAAATGGCCGGATGGCTACTGGCCAGCCGAACATGCCCCGAAAAATGCGGCCGCCTGGGAGGAAAGCATTGCGCAAATCGCCAGGGACCGCCAGGCGTTTATCGATCTGCTGGAGGCGCCGGAAGCTGACCTCTTCACACCTTTTCCACATGGCAGCGGGCAGAACCTGCTGAGGGAAGCCATGCTGATAGCGGACCATACCAGCTATCATACCGGGGAGATCATTGTGCTGAGGAGGTTGATGGGTGCCTGGAAATAGAATAAATCCCCCGGTGCTGACTCATCCAAGACTTGCTCCTATAGCGCTTCCCGGCAATCAAGACCATGCCCGCAAAAGAACAGTAAGGTTTTGATGACATCGGTTTTTCTCCAGGTTTGATGCTGCCGGATATTCCCTCCCCATTTTTCGATTGTCTTAATATTAGCAGCCTTCCCAGGCCCGGCTCACAAACTGGCCCCATGGCCGGAACGGGTGTGCTATGCCTATACCTGTTATGTCAAAAAGGGATCTTTTGTTTTTGTTAGACGCCCTGTTGCCCTTTTTTATAGGCTGACATAAAATGGAGCCGCCAGTTTCGTCAGAAGGATTATCTAAACTTAGCAACGGCGATCTCCAGACTTTGATTCCCGAAATTTACTCATCACTTCTCCGCCGGCTTCAATGCCGCGGGCGACCACTGCTTGAAGAATTGCAGCACTTTCCTGCTGCTATGTCCTTTCCCTTCCTCCAGGTACTCAGAGTTTTGGGTATGGATCCGCTCGCCTTTCCCGTCAAGGATCACGAACACCGGGAAACCGAAACGCTCCGGGTGGCCGAGTGATGCAAAAACGGCGTCGTTCTTATTCTCCTGGCTGTAGTTAACATGCACTACTTCATAGTTTTGGTCCAGGTAGGTTTTTAAAGTGTCATTGGACTTCACCAGTTTATCGAAAGCGATGCACCAGCTGCACCAGTTCCCGCCCATTTGCAGGAATACGTGCTTGCCGGCTGCGGAAGCTTCTTTTACTGCGGCCTGGATGTCTGCCGCGGCGTCTGCCTGTGGATTGTAGAGCTGTGGTTTAGGGTTTGCCTGGGCAAAGACCGCGGCACTCCATAAGAGCATGCCGCAGAGCAGGAGCGTTATCTGTTTCATGATGGTTGATTTTTCAGGGTAGAAGTTAATGAAAAATCCCAGATTGTTGTTACTTATAGATCACTTCAAATCTGCTGAATACAGCTTCTTCATTTTCAGCACCGCTGAAGTGGAGGCCTATCCTGGGGCTTCTGTCCCATGGCGGCAGAAAATCCGGTGACACAGGCGCAGAGGGCGTCAATTCCTGCCATTGGGCGCCTTGCCTGAAGGAAACGGCTACCTGGCTGTTTACGCTCATTTTCAGCTCTACCGCCCCGGTTTTTATGGGCAACGATGCCAATACCGTGCGTTTGTTGTCCTTTACCATCCAGTATTCCACGTTTCCGCCCGATACGCCTACCCCGATTGCCGCGTTGGCGTCGCCGTACACGGCCAGGCCTTTCACGGCATCATTTTCATTCGCTATAGCAGCCTGCATCTCGTAATGCTGCGATGCCGGGCGAACGGAGAGCACAATGCCCGCGGCGTTGCCGGGCTTCACGCTGCCGGACAGATGCAGCTTGCCTTCCGATTGTTTCACGACAGGCGTGGAATTCCGGAAATCCCATTGCCAGCGGTTTGCAGGAACTTTCCCCCTGAAATCATCTTTGATACCGGCTGGGCGCGCGTTTCCGGACAGCACCCGGAATTCCGGCCAGGCGTTTGCACCGGGCCAGGTTAGTTTGGCCAGCATGGCCTGGCGGCCGGTAAATACAGTAGAAGACTTATTGTAGGCATGATACAGGTAGTAAGACGCGCCATCCGGGGCTGTAACAAAGGTCCCGTGACCGGAACATTTCCATTGTTCATTTTCCCCTAGAGCAGGATTGCCGGCATAGTTTTCATATGGACCCTGTATGGACGCAGACCGGGCGATCCGTACATTGTAATTGCATTCCCTGCCGCAACAATTGCCGGCCGAATAAAAAAGATAATAGTAGTCATCCTTTTTGAGGATGCTCTGGCCTTCCAACCCGATCCGGTCGTAGTCTTTCATCAGCGAAAAGGGTTCCCCCTCCAGCCTGAGCCCGTCAGCCGAAAGCCTGCTTCCCAGCAGTTCTATCGGTCTTTTATCCAATCCATAGGCTTTCCAGGTAATGTACAGCTGCCCGTTATCATTAAACACAAAAGCATCTATCGCTTCCTTTCCGTATTCTATAATGATCCCATGGTCTGTAAAATCTTTGTCGGGGTACCGGGATGTGGCCACGCCGATACAGGATACATTATCTGATTTGCGGCGTGCCGTATAATAGATGAAGTATGTATTGTTATGATAAAAATACTCCGGCGCCCAGAAAGACGTTGAAGTCCATTCAGGAGCTTTGCGGAAGAGGTAGCCGGATTGTTTCCAGCTTTTCATGTCGGTTGAAGTAAAGATCGGGAAATGCGGCGCCCATTCGGAAGAAGTGCCGACGGCATAATATTGATTCCCTTTCCTGATGACGGATGGGTCTGCAAAATCGCCCGGGATAACGGGAAGGATGTTTTGCGCATGGATATGATTAAAGGCCAGGCACAGGCAGCAGGTCCATTGAATGAAGGATTTCATGGGTACAGTATACGAATTTTTTCAACATTCTGCTACTGCGCTATTCCTTTCGGAAATACCGCTTTTCCCCCTGCGCTTCTGCCTCCACGCCCACAACATTCCCTTCCCCGTCCAGCTGAAAAGTAAAACGCACATTCACCTTCCTGCCAAAGAACTTATGTTTCTCTTCAGGGAATATCTCAAAAGCCGGGTTATTCCCCAGTTTCGCGTACAACCGGCCGTCGGCCTGGAGAATGCTCAACGCCTGCGTTCCCTGTGTATACCGCCCCGTAAATACCCCCAATTCCCCGGCGCTCATCTGAATGGTACGGTCATTCCTCAATTCGAACGGCTCATTGAAAATGATCTTTTCAATATCATTCCACAATTCGTTTACTGGCAATACGGAAACATTACTTAAGATAACAACCGATATTTTTTCATCCGGGTACCAGGCAGATAGAGCGGAGCATCCGAAAGTGCCGCCTCCATGGAAATACGCACGCCTTTTATCCGCGCGGATGAACCATCCATAGCCATAGGCTGGTGTTTTAGATGCATGAATGGTGAAAAGCAATTTTTGCAGGCTGTCCTTCCAGGTATCGTTACCGGCGAAGCTGTTATTCCATTTTGCCAGGTCTTCCGCGGTGGAATACAGATCGCCGGAGCCTTTCATCAGCGAGAAGTCCCTGTGAGGCGCCACAATGAGGCTGTCGTTGAGTAAATGGTAAGCGGATACCATGCCCGGAACGATCTTTCCTGTGGCGTATACGCCGGAATGTTTCATTTGCAGCGGCTGTAATATCTTTTCTTCCAGGATGGAGGCGTAGGGCCGCTGATAGACTGTTTCGAGGATGCAGGCCAGCAGGAAATACCCGGGGCTGGAATATTTCATATCTGTTCCCGGCGTGAACAGCAGCTTCATACCGGATATTTCCGCGAGCGCCTGCTCCTTTGTAAGGGGCAGGCGGGATTTTAATATCCAGTAGTCACTGATGCCCTCGTTATGCGGAATACCGGATGTATGGGATAACAACTGTTTCAGGTTGATCTGCCGCCATTGAGGGTCCTTTAATGCGGGAAAGAACATCGCCAGGGAATCATCCAGCCGGAGCCTGCCTTCCTGCGCCGCCAGCACTACCAGCATGGCGGTGAACTGTTTGCTGACAGACGCGATCCTGAACACGGCGCCGGCACTCATGGGCACATTCAGCTCCTGTGAGGCCTTCCCGATGTTTTCCTGGTAAAGCACCCGGTTGTTTTTTGTAACCAGCACCACGCCGTTAAAACCGATTCTTTCGTGCTGAGCCGTAAGATATTTATGCAGCAACGCCGACTGCCCCGAACAGGCTACCGAAAATATAAGCGCAAAAAAGGTCATTATAGTCCTTTGCATACTTTGATATTTTACGGTATTAGTTGCCGGAGTTGCAAAAAAACTTACAGAGTGGAAGAAAATAATTGAGGGCCGCCCCGCAAGGAACAGCCCTCATATACAGGTACTTTCTGAATATCAATTATGCGTATTCGGAACAAATACGCAATTGGTCGTATCCTTCGCATAGATCTGCTGGCGCACCCTGTTCAGCACAAACCGGTTATAATTAATAGTGGAGTTCTGGACATGCAGGATGTAGCAGCTGTAGGCGTTATTATGCACATAATTGTTGGTCACGAATATGTTCCTGACCTTGGCCGTGCCGGTCGTTTTGGCATTCATCTCCACGCCGTTCCCTACATTATGGGCGATCTCGCAGTTCCTGATATACACATTCTGGGCGGTATCGCTGTCGGGCTCAATATCGATGCCGTCCTGCGGAGCGGTGCCATTGGTGTGGGTCAGCAGGCAGCTGTCCACTTCCAGCCCATTTACGCCACCTATGGTGAGGGCCTGTCGGCGGTTATTGGTGCTGGTCACCCTCAGCAGCGTTACATCGCGGCTTACTACGGTCACATTACTGGCATTTTTGCGGGCGCCAACTACAACACCGTCTCCCCAGCAGTTGGCAATATAGGTGCGGTTCACTTTCACATTAGTGCTGCCATAAATGGCAATGCCCATGCCCCATTCTCCCGTAGTGCCGGTATGCTGGTCGCGGTCGCCGACTATTTTGCCGCCGAAAATGCTGATATCGTTAACGAACTCCGCCAGGATAGCATGGTAGCGTGTGGAGGAAGTAGGCCTTACGATCAGCTTGCGGGTGGTGTCGTACATATACAGGTCCACATGATCTTTCATCCTGATGGCGGTATCGGCGTCGATATAATAATTGCCGGTGCGCACTCTCACCACGCCGCCGCCCAAACCTGCCATGGAGTCGATCGCTTTCTGGAATGCCCAGGTATCGTTCAGGGCATCTGTGCCGTCGGCGCCCACATCGTTCACATAGATCTCCGGTACTGTCAGGGTTTGGTTGTTGCTGAGCCTGGACCGGTCGTCTGTAGACATGGGCGCCTCCATTTTATAGCAGGCGGTTAAGATCAACAGGGTTCCCAGGAAGAAGAAAAGTTTTCCTTTTAACATAACAGGTATGCTTGCATACATTTTCCGGGTCATAACGAATTGATTTTGGATTTATAAAATGAGTAATTCAATCAACGCAAAAAAAGCGCATACCGGTCCTTTCCAAAAAAGCATAATAAGCCCTTTCCGGCCATGAGACCAGTTTACAAGCCATGCCATGGAAGGGCTGCTTATTGATAAGACAATCGGAAAACGGGCAGGGAGTACCCGGGAGGAAAAAAAAGAAAGGACTGCCGGAATTAAAGCAGCTCGGCCAGATCGGCCCGGTTGTTTTTCATAGCCAGCGCCAGCGGTGTAAGCCCTTCGTTGTTAAGAGCGCTGGAAGGCAGGTTGGCATTGCATAACAGCTGAATGGTGTTCTTCACCGTGCCGCGGGACAAAACGGCCTGGTGCAACAACGTATTCCCGTTTGCATCTCTTAACGCAGCTATGGCCGGTTTGAAATTTTTCAGGAAGGGCGCAAGCAGGTCCTGCTCATTTCTTTTCACCAGGCTGAAGATGGATGCGGGCATAACGGCGATCATCCATTCCAGCAGCCAGTGGGGGCGGGGAGAGAAGAATGCTTTGAAATGTTTCCTGGCCTTGTTGTTACTGGTGAAGCCGTTTACCAGGCATGTAGCGGCCGCTTCGTTGATATCTGCCCGCAGGCCGTCCAGGTAAGGTTTTAGACGATCATCCTCGAAAGGGAAAAGCGTGGTTAACCACTTCTCATTGACAGCCGCTACCCTGCTGAAAAATGAAGGGGGAAGCTCGTGCTCCTCCGGTGAGAGCGGTGAAAAACCAAGCGCCATCACTCTTAATATGACCTTCTCCTGCAGATCCGCTACATCAGGAGCATTATCCAGGCAGGCGATAAAAGTTCTGAAAGGATGAAAGCCGGGGGGTACAACTTTATGATCGATCACCCAAGGGAATACGGTATAATAACACGCGTATTGATCGCGGTTGCAAGGATAGGTGGGGTGACCGGTACCTAACGCCAGGTAGATGCACAACCATTCCAGGCAGGTGGAGCCTCCGTTGCCGGCGTAAGCTTTCTGTGCCCGCAGATCCGCTCCCGCGGTGATCGTCAGCCGGGTGATGCGGCTCGCGGTATCAAGACCGGCGGGACTGGTTATTTTGTGAATATCCTGGATGAACATGGCGAGGTTGTAAGTGCCCAGCTCATCATTTCCCAATAAAGTGGCGGAAGCTCCCGACCGCACAAGTTCCTGCAACGACCGGAAGATTTCTTCCAACCCGGAAAGTGATGCAAGCGTTTCAAATGCAGCTTTGAACTGTTCATCCAGGGCATTGGCTTCCGCTTTGCTCAATTTTTTTCTTGCAGCCGACCACGACGCAGTGTCCTTCTCCAGTTCAAGGCGGCTGGAAATGATATCCTGCTTTACCTGGAGGAAGGATTCCATAGGAAAATCAGGCGCTGTCGCATTGCTCCGGTTCATACTGTCTATACGTTTATATAGTTTGTGTTTTTCAGGCTATTGGGCTTAAGATAGATGTAAGTCCTTTGCGCATCGATGATGAGGTTGAATCTTTTCAGGATGTCGAAACCCATAATGCTCATCTTTTGCCTGCCGATGGCGCCTTCAAAGAAGCCGGCGGGAACGTTCAGCAGTTTTTGCCTGCCTATTTCCAGCGCGGGCAGCATCACTTTTTTTGTTTTTAAGACATTGCCATAGGAATCTTTCAGCTCTTTCTCTCCCACGGTTTGCAGTATTTTCCCCAGTTGGTGGTCCGCTACGAACTGGTCATCCAGCAGAAGCGCCCCGGAATAGCCGGAATGCAGCAGGAATTTATTGGTGAGCGTTCCTTTCCCGGTTTGGCAGGCTGCTTCCATGAACATAAGGTCGTTTTCAAAGACCAGCCTGAGCTGCCCGTATTTCCTGGATTTGCGGGGAAGGTTTTTATGCAGCACAATATGCCTTTGATCGAAATCTATTTCCACCACCCGGTTTTCAAAAAGATCAGTCCCGAATTTACCATCGGTACCATGCCCGGAGTTTTTATTTTCCCAGATGGAAACATTATTCCATTGCAGCCCGGCGATCTGAAGGGAATTGCCGGGGCTGAACCTGGCTGCATTGCCGCCGCCGCCCCAGCTGCTAACGGTATCTGTGTGGTTGAAATGAAGACTTGTTATTTTTTTGACGGCATCTTCCGTCAGGGTAAGCGAACCGGCTGCTGTGTGGAACATCAGCTTCACGGTATCGGTGTTGTTCAGCACAGCTTTTACCGCCAGGTTGTTGTGTCCGGTGATCTCAAAAGGGATGATGTATTTTTCCTGCGCGTGCGCAAACTGGAACAGGACAGCCAGGATGGCGGAAAGGTACAATCTGGTCTTGGGCATGGTTTCGTTTATGGGTTGATAAAGACAAGCGTTACTTCCTGATCCGTGAGGATCATGACGATCAAAGCTTCCGGAACTCCGTTTCCCGCCCTGCGCGGTCCTTTAGCCTGAATCCCGTGATCACATCTCCTTCTTTTTGAAGAACGACGAATAAATATGTCTCCTCCCTGGCGTAATTAAAAGCAATTTCCAGGTAATCGCCATACTGGTTGCTATGGAACCAGTAGGTGCCGATCTTATCGGCGCCTCCGCCTTGCCATACGAGTTTATGACCTTCCCCTTCCGGGAAGAACCGGATCGTTTGGCCGGATGCGGTATCCTTGAAAACAACAGCAGATGGGAACGACAGCATAACCGATCTTATTTAGATCATAATATAAACAAAAAATCACAAGGGCAATAACCTGCAGCCCGGCTTCGTTAAATCCACAGAGTCGTAGCCAAGCCATGTCGCATTAAATATACTAAATATGCGTTTTCCGTTGTTGATAGTGACCATCCTGCTTTTCCTGTTCAGCTGTGCCCGCGTCAGTCATGTTTTTGAGCGCAAGGAACGGGTTTACCAGCCCCCGCGTATCGGGGCGGAATCCCGTTTTGAAGAAGGGCTCAAAAGAGAAAAGCGCCCGCAGGAGCTGTTCAGCAAAAAAGAAAGGAAAGATATGGAGAAGATGGGCCTCATCACTCCCAGGGGCCGCTATGCTCCCGGGGAACGGATCACGATCGGGCAGGCAGACAGTATCCTGACCGGTAAAACAAGAGACACCACCAAAGTTCCAACGGATAGCATACAGGCCATCCCCGCCGATTCCACGCTCCCCAGCCCGGTGGATACTACCACGCGCCAATGATCACCATCACCGCCTTATGAACCCTCATCCTGCTTGTTACGGCAGCCCATACGATTTTTAAAGACGGGCCGAAAAAAGTAACTTCCGGTCATGCGCCTTCTCCACATCATCACGATCATCCTTTTCCTGGCCGCATCCGCAGTTTCCTGCCGCAGCACCTGGCAGCTTCCATTGCCGCCCCGGCAGCCGGAAGCCCTTACCGGCAGGGAGTTCTACCGGGTGGTGGATAGTATGAAATGGAATACCCGCGAGCCCATCGCTTTGAAGGAGATATTATCGGGTAATGTGCCGTCTTTCTTACGGAAGTTCGTGCCTGTCCATACCTCCGTTACCGGACCTGATGGCAAAACGGTTTCCGCCACCTGGTTTGTGGCGCCGGATTACCTCTCCATCGGCAGCGATGCGGACTTTGCAAGGATCCCCCTTACACCCATGACGGCCCAGCGGATTGCAGACAGCCTGCAATGTTTTCTGCCCACCCGGAAAATGGTGAACGATATCTACCTTGCCGCGAAAGTAAAGCTGGAACCCGTTCCGCTCTATGCTTTCCGCGACAGCGCCATCATTTTCCGGCATCATCATCTCATCATCGAAGGGCAACGGAAAGGCAGAAGCGGGCTTATTGCGGGCATCAAGAAAGATGTGGTGATCAGCAGCAAAATATCCGCCGACCCGCGCCCGGACCGCGTTGCCATTTATGGCTGGCATAAGCCGGACGGTAAGCCTATCCAGCCTTTGTATACAGGGCATGTGAACTGGTATGTGGATTATTCACACGGTATCAGGCTCGTATACCGGAAAATAAAAGTGAACTGGCGGTGGATGGATTATACCGAAGTGCTGAAACACCCGGTGTATAAGGCGTTGCTATGCGATGAAGAAGTATGTGATTATTTCCGGTACGGCCAGTGATTGGCGGGAAGGCTATTTATTTTAACCTGCCGGCGTAAACTTTTGTTGTATAGCTGATCCTGATCGTGCCATTTTCCCGGTATTTATCGAACAGCGTTTCAAGGTCGCGCATCATACCGGCATAACCGGCTTCATGGCTCAGCGGCATGTAGGACGACGAGGAAAGGCGGCCCTTCAGTCCTTCCAGGTCAAACTGCTGGCCATTGGTGAAAGATTCCATTTCCACCGGCAAAGGGGCGAAGAAGTCCGCAATATGCGCCATGTCTATATTCCGGTGCTGCACTTTCACATAATCCTTCCCATGCCGGTTGATCAATGCCTCGTATGCTATTTCAAAAGGGGAAAGCACGTTGCGTTCGTTCCATATCAGCACGGTTATACCGCCCGGCCTGAGTATCCGCTGGAATTCCGCCTTGCTTTTTTTCGCGTCGAACCAATGGAAGGCTTGCCCGGCGATCACTGCATCCACGCTTTTGCCCGCCAGCGTTGTGTTTTCGGCCGAGCCGTTCACGGCATGAAAGCCGGGGAATTTACCCAGCGTTTCAACGGCTTTATGCAGCATTGCCATATTGGGCTCCACTGCAAATACGGTATAGCCCGCGTTAAGGAATAACGCGGTGGAAATACCCGTTCCCGCGCCTACGTCCGCCAGCGTTTTATCTGCTGTCAGGCCGTGCTTTTCCTGCAGGTAAGCCACCACTTCCGCCGGGTAATCCGGGCGACAGGCGGCGTAGTTTTCTACACGGTTGTTGAATCTTTGAGTATTATCCATTCCGTAAGGTTTTCAAAGTGTGCCGGACCGCTGCTGGAGAAAATTTTCGAGCCGTTTGCGGGTGATGGTCTGGTTGCCGCGGAAGAACGGATCCGGATCATTCAGCCGCGCCAGCGAAGCGGTGGATTGAAAAGCCAGCCAGTCCACGAAAGCTTCCCTGCTTGCGAACTTCGAAGGAGCCCTCAAAAGGCCGTCCATATAGCCGTCGTGCAACTCGCCGTAAAGGTATTCGCCTTGCTCATTTTTCTGCAGGCCCATCCCGCAGTAATCGCGGTGAAAATAACCGAGGGATTGCCCTTCGTCTAATTGACCGGCCACCTGTGAGGCGAGGTGATGGCCGAAGTAAGCAGTGTCTGCCGCCAGTTCTTGCAGGTATGAAGCGTCCAATGGATATAGTTTTACAGCAAGTTAATTAAACCCTGCCGAAAAAAAATCCGGCTGTGTGTAACTTTTTCATTTTCGCCGCCGTTTAAACCATATCGCTAACATGAGGTATTTAACCTAACTATTTAAAATCGGAAACATGATGAAACACACATTGCGGACGCCGGGAAAGGCGCTGCTTGCTACTGCTTTGTTCGGTATCTTTCTTGCGGCTTGTAACGACGATGATACGCCGAAACCTCCGGCCAAACGCAGCAAGGAGTACGCGTTGACCGTATCCACCGGCACCGGAGGCGGTAAGATCACTGCCAAGGAACTTACAGACAGCACGTTCGACCTGATCATCCGCATCGACAAGTCCACCAGGGACACCACCTACAACTTCGCCCTCTACAAAGGCAAAAAGGAAGACGGTACACTGGAGATTTTCCAGACCATCACTTCCATCAAAAGTCAGACCACCGGCGCCGCTGTGGAAGCCAAATGGGCAAATGTGAAGAGTGTTACGGTAGACGGGCAGACGAAGAAGTTCAACTACGACAGCCTGCTGAAGTACAAAGCTTTTGCGCGCGTTTCGTTCGTGAAGAAAAATGTTACGCCGAATGCGGACAGCGTCGTGGCTGTTGGCAACATCGGCGGAAGCGCCCAGTAGTCCCCATTTTTAAGTTGATATCAGGAGAGCTGTTCCGTTCAAGGGACAGCTCTTTATTTTAGTTTGGCCGTGAGCCGGAAGGAGATCTTCCTGCGCGTGGTAAAACCCATATGCTCATACAGCCCGATAGCCCGTTCGTTTTTTTCGGATACATGCAGGAAAGGTATCTTCCCGGCTGCAAGATTGCTGTTCACCAGGTGAGCGATCAGCTGCTGTGCATATTTGCGGCCTGTAAAACCCGGATGGGTGCAGATGGCGCTGAGTTCCGTGAACCGGCCCGTGCGCATGCGTTCCCCTGCAATGGCCACCAGCTGGCCTTCCTGGCGGATGCCGTAGTAGTGGCCCATGCGGTGCGTGTTGAGCAGGTAATAGCCGGGCTGAACAAGCTGGACCAGATCGTACATCTCTTGCGCATGTTTTTCCTCCAGCGGCTGAATGCCGCTGCTGACGGGGATTGTGGCGGTCGCGTTGTATACCATCTGCAGGCAGACCAGGTCGTTCTTCACTTCCCAGCCGGCTGGTAACGGCGGCAGGTCGCCGATGATGAAGAATTGTTCGCCGGCTGCCATGAACGGGTCCAGTGAAGCGGCAGCTTCAGCGACAGGCTCCGCAAAAGCGGTGAACGATACGATATCAGGACGGTAACGTTTTGCCAGGCCACCGCCTACGGCAAACTCCTGGTGCTCGCTGGTAAGCGCGTTCCAGGCTGGATTATCCAATTCAGCATATTGATCTTTCATGCCGGGCTTCCTTTTTAATTTTCAGCGGAAGGAATATTTCTCCTCCGCTGAAAATTACGGTCTTTCCCGGTTTTTACCGTGCCCGTTTTTTGAAAATTGCTCCATCAGCCAGTGGGCCTACATCTCCCGGTTTCAGCATCTTCACGGTGACGGGTTTTGCCGACACCTGGTCTGCTCCCGCATCCAGCGGTGAAATGCGGGGCTGGCCGTCTAAATCCGCGATAACGGCGGGAAAATTCTCCCTGGCCGCTCCTATGGCCGGGCTGCCTTTCTGCAAATGGTAAATGCCGGCCTTATCCCTCGCCAGTTTTGGATCCGCCTGTACAAAACCCGAATCGGGCAGCTGTCCCGGCCCTTTTGTCTGGAAAATGATATTGCCTTTGAAAGAAGGCTCCAGGTATAAAGGCCCCTGTATGGAAACCGCTTCCCCACCGCCCTGGATAATGTTATAGGCCAGCGTGATAAACGTAGAGCCGATGCCGTTAGGACGAATAGTGCGGGTGATATTCTCTTCGTTGTCCACCAGCGTGTTGAACGCGATCAGCACACGGTCCGGCCGGTCGTGCGAGGTGAGCGGCGCCCCGTCCGCCACTTCAGCGCCCCCGTTGCCGATATTGATGGCCGGTTTGCACTTTTCGAAATAATTGCTGAAAATGATGTGATCGTCTCCGAAAATGCGCAGGCCGGGCGTAAGCGTGAAATAATTGCCGTACACCTTGCAGAAGTTCCCGTGGCGCAGCGTGAACTGTGCCTTGCAGTCACGGATGGTATTGTAACGGAGCGTTACCGCGGAGGCTTTCACGGAGATCAGTTCATTTTCCCCTTCACATTGCTCAAAAAGATTGTACTCAACGATGCTGTTGCTGGAAGAAAGGCTGTAGCCGCTGAGCCCGAACTGGAACGCTTCTGCGCCGTTGCCGCTCTGTTTGGTAAAATCCACAAAATAATTGTGATGTATCCAGAGGCGCTCCGCGATCTGCTTGCCCGTTCCCCTCACGCCAATAAACTTGCCCAGCGAACGTTTATGCTGGAAAGTGTTGTAGTCCACCTGGTGGTCGCTACCCATGATGGTGAGGTAATTGCCCTCGCCGGTGGTCTGGAACACGTTGCGGGTCCAGCGGCAGAAGGTGGTGCCGGGCTCCATCTTCGCTTTGTCTGAAGCATGGGTGAATGTGAAACCGGTGATCGTGATGTGCGAGGCCGGGCTTACGATCCGGAAACCGCCCGCACCGGTGATCTCCACCCCGCCGGGAGATTGCGCGCCGATGGTAATGGGCTTCTCCGCTGTGCCGGCTTTGTTGACCAGGATATCGTCGGTTGTGGTATACACTCCTTTTTGCAAAAGGATGATGTCGCCGGGAAGGGCATTGCCGATAGCGGCCTGAAGCTCGGCAATAGAGCGTACGACGGTCGTTTTGGCCGCCGAGGCATGGCATGCCAGTACGCACAGGCATAGGCCAATGAAAAGACTTGTTTTCTTCATGTGGAATTTTATTGGGTTAAAAATACAGTTATTTTATTCCGGACAAAATAGGGGAAGACATATTCGTGCGCGTCATTTATATAATTATTTCTTATACATAACTTCTTTTCATAGTTTAGCAAAGCAAAACAACCGACCTCATGAAGCACCGCTTGCGTCAACTTCTTATTTGCAGCATTTTATTGATGGCCGGGCTGGCCATCCAGGCCCAGGACACAGCCCGCACCGGGCGGCCGCGATACGACAGCCAAGGCTCCGGATCTGATACAGGCAGAAGGCGGTGGGATGGGGATACCAGCCGCAGGCGACCGGGCGATACTACCCGCCGCCGGGGAATGGGCATGGGAATGGCTTCGCTGTTCGCCGATTCCGCGAAAATGACCAGCAGCGATTACCAGCTGCAAATAGAAAATACCTACGTGATACTCAACAACGTGGAGAACAAAAGCGAGCTGCCCATTGCGGTAGAGCTGGTGGCCATCAAGCTGCAGGACAGCGATTCGGTGCTTTCCGTGTTGAAGGACAATGTGCTGAACAACAGCCGCGCACTCAATCTCCGCAACCTCCAGGTGTTCCGCACGCTGTTGCAGAACATCCAGCTGGACCTCCGGGAGCATCGCCAGCTGCTGGACAGTGCCGAAAATAAGCTGAACAGGCTCCGCGCCAGCCTGAAACCTTTGGCGGGCGATACCGTGCTGCGCCAGCTGATGCGCGACTCCGCGCTGCGCCAGCAATTTGCGCCGCAGCTGAAAGATATGCGGGAGGCCTTCCGTGGCAGCACGCGCGCGCTGCGGGAAAGCCTTGTACGGGTGAACAGCCTGCAAACCCACACCTCCGCCAATGCCATTACCACCAGCAAGCTCCTGGAAAAAGTGAACAACCTGCTGAATACTTCCGCCGCAAGGATCTTCGGGAAAGAATATAATTACCTCTGGGAAAAAGATACCGTAAACGTCTCTTCCAGCGCGCGCTCCTCCTTCGGCAAGGCATATGAAGGAGAGAAGAAGGCATTGAATTATTATTTTAAGGACAGCGGCAACAAGCGCCTGTTCCTGCTGCTCATCGGCGTGCTTTTTTTTATCTGGATCTTCCGCAGCATCCGCACCCTCCGCCGGAGAGACGCGCTGGGGGCCATCAGCGACCTGGACTTTGTATACCTGCCTTCAGGGTACATCGTTTCCTCCTTCATCACCATGTTCGCCATCGCCCCGTTGTTCGACCTGCATGCGCCTTCCGCTTACATAGAATCCATGCAGTTCCTGCTCATTGTGATACTGACCATCATCTGCTGGAAAAAATGGCCGCGCAGGCTGTTCCTGTACTGGATCGCCATGGTGGTGCTGTATATCTGCTTCTCGTTCACGCATCATATCGTGGATCCCGGCTTCGGGCAGCGTTTGTGGCTGATCCTGCTCAACGGGCTGTCTATCCTGTTCGGCGTGCTGTTCCTGTCGCGGATGAAGGAACATCTGCCGCTGAAAGGGTTTTTGCGTTATGTGATCATTTTGCATAACGTGATGAACGTACTATCTATCCTCTGTAATCTCTGGGGCCGCTTCTCCCTCGCCCAGATCTTCGGCAACGCCGCTATATTTTCTTTCACGCAGGCCATCGGCCTGGCGGTGTTCAGCAAAATATGCATAGAAGCCATCTTGCTGCAGATCGTGGCCAGCCGCGTGAAACGGGGCGTGCAAAGCCGCATCGACTATCAACCTGTGCTGGACAGCTTCAGGCGGCCGGTGCTTTTCCTCGTGGTCATCCTCTGGCTGATCGTGTTCACCACCAACCTGAATATCTATACGGTAGTGCTGAACGGGTTGATAGACATCTTGCAGGCGGACCGCAATATCGGCAACGCCACGTTTACCATCGGCGGCATTCTCCTGTTTTTCCTCATTATCTGGATCGCGCACCTGTTGCAGAAATACGTGGGTTACTTTTTCGGGGATGCAGGGCTGGATGAAGAGATCAGCAACAAAGGCCAGCGCAGCCGCCTGCTCATAGCCAGGCTGGTATTGCTCTGCCTCGGTTACCTGTTGGCTGTGGCGGCTTCGGGCGTGCCGGTGGACAAGATCACGATCGTGCTGGGCGCTTTGGGCGTCGGTATCGGTTTGGGTTTGCAGAATATCGTGAACAACTTCGTATCCGGCATCATCCTCATTTTCGACCGGCCTTTGCAGATCGGCGACGTGGTGGAGATCGGCGATAAATCAGGAAAGGTGCGGGAGATAGGCCTGCGGTCCAGCACGCTGCTTACGCCCAACGGCGCGGAAGTGATCATCCCGAACGGCGACATCCTGTCGCAGCAGATCGTGAACTGGACGCTGAGCAACAACCAGCAGCGCCTGGATATGGAGCTGACCGTGAGCGGCAGCAACGATATGGAAACCGTGTCTACCGCTGTGAAAAAAGCTATCCAGCATTCAAAACATGTGTTCGAAAACCGTGAGCCGCAGGTATTGTTCACCAAAGTGCACGAGAACGGCTTCGACCTGAAAGCGTACTTCTGGTGCAAGGATGTAGCGCGTTCGGAGGAAGCGATGAGCGAGATATTGCTGCTGTTGCATAAGAGATTGAATGAAGTGAACATCCATATTGAATGATAACTAACTGTACCGGCTATACGGTATTACGTTACCAGGGCGGCCCGCAAGGCCGCCCTTTTTTTTGCGCTGTATGCCTTATTTTTGAAAGGTGGAAAAAACAACGGAACCCGGCATTTTCAACCCTTTCCTCCAGGCATGGAACCTTACGCCCGATGGAGAAATGATCATCACCCACGGCAGCCGCCTGTTGCCGGTAAGGCAAGGGGAAATGCCCGCCATGCTCAAAATGGGGGTGAAAGAAGATGAGCGTTTCGGCGCGCTGATGATGCAATACTGGGATGGCGACGGCGCTGCCAGAGTGCTGGCGCGGGAAGACAACGTGATGCTGATGGAAAGGGCCATGGGGGAAAGGTCGCTGTTGAACATGGTGCAAAACGGCCGGGATGAAGAGGCTACGCGCATCATCTGCGGGGTAACGGCCCGCCTGCACAAGCCCCGCAACAAACCCCTGCCCGAACTGATCCCGCTGGAACAATGGTTCAGGGAACTGTTCCGGCACGCGGAAAAATATGGTGGCATTTTCCCGGAATGCGCGGCAACCGCCCGCAGGCTGTTAGACAGCCAACGGGAGATCGTTCCCCTGCATGGGGACATCCACCACGAAAACATCCTCGATTTCGGGGAACGCGGCTGGCTGGTGATAGACCCCATGCGCATTACCGGCGAGCGGACATTCGACTATGTAAACATCTTTTCCAATCCCCTTGATCTTGACTTTGTTACAGCACCGGGCCGCTTCCTGCAACGGCTGGCGATGGTAACCGCAATGGCTGGCCTGGAACGGGAACGCCTGCTGCAATGGATCTATGCATGGTCCGGCCTTTCCGCCACCTGGATACTGGAAGACGGCGACGATGCTTCTATTGACCTGGCGGTGGCCGGTATGGCCGCTGCGGCTATGCAGCGATGATATACGCTGAAAGTGAGGTAGGAAGTAAGCTTTTTTCCTTTTTATATTATTCTTCCCATCGCAGGGTCGGTAAACGATTCTTTGCCTGTTTCCACTCTTCCGGCATATCTTCTTTCAAAATCCTGCGAACCTTTTGCCAGCACGCTGAAATCGTACCAGCCGTGCTGTTTGCCCAGCGGCAATATCACATCTTTGCTGCCGCCTTTGGGAATGTCCAGGGTTTTGTCCGCCTGCTTGTAACCATGATCTTTAAACACCACGGTAGCGGCCTCGCCGGTATTTTGCACTTTTACCAGCAGGTTGCCGGTGGGTTTCTTTGCCCTGTCCAGCTCGTAGGCGCAGCTCACTTCCAGTGAAGGATCTTTTTTGCTGCCGCGGAACTCGCGGAAGAAACCGTTCGGGCCGTGCAGGCGGAGGTGATAACGTTGCGCGTCAAATTCTTTAATGGGCCATTCGTACTGAATGGTATCGCCGGCCACTACGCCAAAGTGCCAGTTGCGGGATACTTCGCCGTCGAAGCCGGTAGGCGCGTAAACGGTAAACGGCGAACCCTGCGACCTTTTGCCGAACACCTGGCTGCCCGCCGTCATGCGGATGGTGAAATGATCTTTTTTATCGTTCCAGCTGCCGTCTGCATACAGCTCATACGGCAATGCGCTGGAGGGGCGGATTCCTTTTTCCTGCGCCGCCAGAGGGTTGGCAGTGGCGGGATTGGCGATCATGCCGGAAATTTCTTCAGCAGTCAGTTTTTTATAACCGGAAGGCACATCCTTGAACTTCGCGTTGTAAATATCTTCAATGAACTGCGTTCTTCCCAAAAAAGGCAGCTTGTCGTTGCCTTCGTTGTAGGGACTGAAAGCGGCCGTGAGGTCGCCGCAAACAGCGCGGCGCCATTTGCTGATATTTTCCAGGCGGATATTTTTGTTGAACTTGTTGTTCACGAAATGTTCGAGGAACTGGATGGTGGAGGTATGGTCAAATACCTGTGAACATACCTTGCCGCCGCGGCTCCAGGGCGAAGCGATCAGCATTGGTACCCTGTAACCCAGTCCGATGGCGGCTCCACGGGCCTGTCTCTTGGGGATGCCTTGTGCAATTTCATTTTCCACCCGCACAAATTCCACCTCGGTGTCTATGCCTTCGGAAACCTTGCCGGTGCCGGGTTTTTTATTGTCGGGGATGGAGAAGGGCGGTACGTGATCGTAATAACCGTCGTTCTCATCATAGGTAACAATAAAAATGGTCTTTTTCCACACTTCCGGGTTGCTGGTCAGGATGTCCATTATTTCGGAGATGTACCAGGCGCCATACCAGGGCGCGCTCGGGTGGTCGGAATAATTTTGCGGGCTGGCCAGCCACGATACGGTGGGCAGCTTGCCTTCTTTCACATCCTGGCGGAACTGGTAGAACAGGTCGCCGGCAGGCACGGTAAGCTCGCGCGGACTGCCGCCGTCGTTGTATTTCAGCTGGGTGAGCTTGCGGAATTCAGGATCGGCGCTGTTGATCACGAAGGCGCGTTCGTACAGCTCTTTTTCCTTCGGGGAAAGTTTTGCGAAATTCTCCTTGTTCCACTGCGCCAGCTCAGCTCTTGCATTGTCCAGCGCTTCCTGTTTCTTCGCGATGTCTGTTTTCCGTTTTTTTGTTTCGTCGTCGGAGCCGGAGGTGGCTTCGTTCAGTTTATTGATCTCGTCGGGCAGCGTGTCCACCAGTTTTTGCAGGTTGCGCACGTAGCGTTCGGAGAATTTTACATTGAATGCTTTATAGAACTCCAGGTTGTTGCAGCCAAAGTTGGCCAGCCAGCTGCGTTCTTCGCCCACGTAACCGCCGCCGCAGCTGAGGTCGTTCTGGTAAAATTTCCAGTTCACGTCATTTTCCGTCAGCAGCTCGGGGAAAGTTTTCCAGGGCTGTTTGCCGTAGGTGTAATCGGTATTGCGGATGTTGGCTTTGGGCAGGCCGGCTTCTTCGCTGAAGATCTGCCCGGTCCAGAAGTAAGCGCGGTTGGGCGTGGTGCTTGTCATGGCGGAACAGAAATTCTGGTCGCATACGGTGAAAGCGTCTGCCAGCGCGTAGTTGAACGGAAGGTCCTCACGGGTGTAATAACCCAGGGTGAGGGGAATATGCCAATATTGTTTATTACCGGGTTTCTTGGATAACAGCCACTTGTCATATTTACCGCCGTTGTTGGCATCCACCTGGTCGTGACGGCCATGGGGCAGCGCGCCCATCCAGGTCACCTTGGTGTCTTTGATATGCAGCCGGAAAGGGGAATAGGTTTCGCCCTTGTCGTTGGTTTGCAGCCACACCGGCTTTTTGTCTGGCAGGGAAATGGCACGGGGATCGTTGAACCCGCGAACGCCCTGGAGGGTACCGAAGCAATGGTCGAACGACCGGTTCTCCTGCATGAGGATCACGATGTGCTCCGCGTCAAGAAAAGTGCTGCCCGGAGCGGGATTGATGGCCATGGCCCGTTGGATGGAGGCTGGCAGAAAGGCTTGAAGTCCGGCTGCGCCGGATAAGAGCATTGATTTCTTAAGGAATTCTCTTCTGTTATCCATTATGAATAAGGTGATTTGAGTAGCGGTTTTTTCCGTAATCGTGGACAAAGTATAAAAATAAGTCAGCCGGGTATACTTTCCAATGTTAATTCTATTTTATTTCATTTGGTTTCGTAATTCTTTTTTTAGGTCGTGCCTGAGAGGGGCGGCGAAAGATAATTTAAGGGAGGAAAGGACGAAACCGGGAAGGAAATGTTGGCGGAGGAAACCGTTTTCCAGGGCGAAAACGCTCTGGCCGTCTGCGGAAAAATGAGCGTCCGGACAGTCGCGGTAGGTAAAAACCCGCTGTTCCTGGAGGTCGAACAGCACAGATTCTTTCCGGCCGTTCACCAAAAAATAGCTGCCGTTGAAGGAGAAACGGGTGAATTCCAGGGATTTGACGGAGAAATGGATATCTTTTTCCAGTTCTCCTTTCATATTGTACTGCTGTGTGATATAGGAATTGTCAAACTGAACGAAGAGCTTGTCTGCCGTGCTGAAAACCCTGCTGATGAACCGCCGCCTGGTCTGCACGGTAGCCAGCAGCACGCCGTCCGGCGAAAAAAGATAGAATGAATCGCGCAGGGTGTTGGCTGGCAGCTTGCTGCCCATGTGCGAAAGGGGAAGGAAAATGTTGCCGCCGCATACCGCCCTGGTCCGGGAAAAAGTAGGCGAGCCCCCGGCGGGATAAGAGGCCACCGGCTTGCCGGAGAGATCGAGGAATGTAAGCAACTGGCCTTCCAGGGAAAGAATGATCCTTTGCAGGTCGGGGAGGATGGTAGCGCGGAGTATTGCTTTATCCGGCTTGATGCTGCAAACGAACTGGCCGTCGCGGAAGAAGTCTGCATGCCGTTTGTTCAGCAGGTGCAGGGTGTACACGCCATCGTTGCCGCCAGCCGCTGCCAGGATGCGCCCGGGCAGTTCGGGGTAGGCCTTGAGGCCGTCTTCAGCCCGCAGCACATGCCAGAAGTTGTCGCGGGTCTCGATCAGCAGAAAACGTGCGTCGTCAGTGAATGCCATGCTGCGGACGTGCTGCGTCTTCAGCGGGCGGCGCAGCGGGAGGCGGCCGTCTGTCGGTAAAAGAGAGAGCGTGCCGGCGGCATCTATCGTGGCTACTATCTTTTCATCAGGGCTGAAGGCGGAGTTCCGCGCATCCGGGATCTTAGCCGAATGCAGCAGACCGCGGGTGGCGTGATGGAGATAACTTTTTCCTGCCTGCGCATCTTGTAAAAAAAAGAAATTGTTCGCGGGAGAGGCGGTGAATTGCCGCACGCCTTCGTTTACGGAGAAATAAACAAAAGGAAGGAACTGGTCGTCCCACACCCGCACCTTCCCATCGCCGCCTGCGGTTATGACGGTGCCTGTGCCCGGTATGGCAAGGGCTTTCACGATCTTGCGGCTGTGATCGAAAGTGCGGAGCGGCTCGCCTTTAAAGCTGGTTTCTACAGCGCTGGAATCGGAACCCGAGATCAGCAAAGTATCGCCGTTGCCGGCCGCAATGTAATTCACCAGCGCTTCGAAATTGAAACGGTGCAATACGGCGCCGTTCCGGTCACGAACGGATACGTTGCCGTCTTTATCCGTGCTGAAAATATACCGGCCATCCTCCCGGATATGCACCACGCCAAGGTCTTCGCGCTGCGACACTACTTTGGTGAGCGTTCCGCTGCGGGAGAGGAAATACCCGGCCTGGTATGTTTCCACGTACAGCTTGCCCTGCTTCGTTTCGCGGATATGGCGCACGCCGGTGAGGCCGGCCTTCCCGCTGAGCCGGAAACTTGCCAGGCTGCGGACCTGCAGCTCTTCGTAAGCAAACAGCAACAGGCTTTTGCCTTTGTTCACGAGATAGACCTCCGAAAATTCTTCCGGGATGGCCAGCTCCTGCACCAGCTTCCCGTTCATATCCCACAACCGCCATTGCCCGCCGCCCAATGCGCCCACCTGCTGGCCGCCTGTTACGCGCTGCGTTTGGGTTACGGGCTGTTTGCCGCTGAGCAGCTTCTTTTGTTTTCCCAGCATCCACAATTTACCGTGCGAGGTCAGCGCCACAACGGTTTGATTATCCGCCATCACTTCCACCCACTCCGGTTCGCTGTGTAAAGTATAGGTGAGGTGATCCCCGTTTTCGAGGTTGACGATGAACACACGGTTGTCTCCGCCCGCAGTGGCCAGCAGGCGGCCGTTTACCGACAACGCGATGTCGTTCACGGAACGTTCGTGCGTGTACTCCCATTTGTAAAGCCCCCTGCGCTTCAGCAGCCATTCGTTGTTGAACAGCTGGCAAAGCAGGTAATTCACGCGGGCGGGCACAAACACATTGTGCTTGTGACAGATGCGCACGGCTTCTTCCAGCAGGCGCAGGGCTTGTGTGAGATCAGATTCTTCCAGCTGCTCCACGCGGTAGGAAATTTCCGACACGGTGATGAGCGCAAGGCGTCGCTGGTGTTGTTGCCGCCGCGTTTTCCGCAGCTCCCGGCTGTCGTGCAGGAAAAGTTCTTCCTGCCGGGTGAGGTACTGCGGATGTGAGTGGAGCAAACCGGCGAGGTCGTCCAGGTAAGGGCTGTCGTGCCAGAGCAGCGTTTCTTCGGCTGCGCCCGCGGTGGCCTTGTATTCGTTGGCCACGTCTTCCAATCTTTTCAATAGCGCAAAGGCCTGCATGCCCAGTTCTCCCACCCACTTTGCTATCTGCGGCCAGGAGCGCAGGAACGATTCATGGGCTACCTCAATATGCTGGTCGCCGGCTACGAGCAGGCGGTAATCGGCCGAGGTCATCAACGCCACCACCGCATCCATCCGCCGTTGTTCCGCGGGATCGCTGAAAACCAGCGCGGAGCGGCTGATGCGGCGGGAAATGATGCGGCCGCCGTCTGTATTGATCAGCCTGAAAAGAAGGTGGCGCATCGTGCGCTGGAGGTCTTCCTTTTTCCCAGGTATTTTTTCGTGGATGCGTTCGTACAGTTCATCGGCCATGATGCTGATAGCGCCGTACACGCCGTTCAGTTCATTGTATACTTTTTCCGACAGCACATGCCCGCCGGAACGCTTGAATACGATAGACATGGTGTACGACAGCAAAGGGAGCGGGCTGGGCGCCTGCGAGAGTTCCGTCACGATGTTCTCTTCCCAGCCTTCGGCGCCTTCAAATAACAGCACGGCCTGCTTGGCCGGTTGCAGCAAGGCTTCCCGCAGTTCTTCGCGGCTCATGGCGGGAATGGGGAAGCGGTTGGATGGCCAGGTTCCGCTGAAAGCGCCCTCAGTAAAGTAACGTTCAAAATCAGCGCGCACGGTGATGATGATGCGTGTGGGCAATGCCGCTACCTGTTGCAGGAATAATGCCGCATGCGGCAGGCGCAATGCTTCTTCAAACTGGTCGATGATAAGTATCTCCGGTAAAACGGGCGGGAATCCTTCATCTGGCCGTATGATGGCAAGGGTGCGTTTTTCCGCGCGCAGCAGCGGCACCAGCCCGGCCATTACCAACGAGGATTTGCCGCTGCCCGAAGAACCGGTCACCACGGTAAAGCTGCGTTCGCGGCAGAAGTCATACAACTCGCGCGTTACCCTTCTTCTCCCGAAAAAGAAATCCGCATCTTCTTCCCTGAATTTTTCCAGGCCTTTGTAAGGATTGAGACCGGGCGGTTTGGCAGGAAGCTCAGGCGGATGAACGTTTGGGATAAAAACGAATTCTCCTTTATCATGCCGCGCCAGCGGAAAAATGGCGGGCGTTTGCCGCAGGCTGAGGCTGGCGGTGAGACTGGTTTCTTCCACCTGCCTGCGCAAATAAAGATACAGTTCGGTGGCGGTAACGATGCCGTCGTTGATCATATCCGCTTCGCCGCGGATGCCTTTGAAAAGAAATTCTGCGAAAGGAGAGTGCTGGCTGCCGGCGGTTTCTCCACGGCTGCCGAGGCCCAGCAGCTCATCGATCGCTTTCTGGTCGTGGGCCGATGAAGTGATCACCTGCCAGGCCGCGTCGGTGGTATATCTTTCGAACAATTCCCTGTACATCACGTTGGGCACCCCTTCGCCAAGGTCGCGCAGGCCGATGGACCAGCGGAATGCACCGGAAAAGCAACAATCCAGCAGCAGGAGGAAATGCCGGCAGGGCAGGGAATTGATGAGTGCGGACAGCCAGGCCATGGAAACAAAGGTGGACACATCTTTCTGCCCGTCCCGCGGAATGAGCCAGCCCTCCGGGCGGTTGGCGTGATCGCGCGCGAGGCCGTGGCCCGCGTAATAAAGTATCACCCGGTCATTTTCCCCGATCTCTTTCCGCATGTTTTCCAGGAAATCCATCAGCTCCTGCCTGTCTGCATCATACAGCTCTTTCACGGTAAACTGCTGCCCGCGCAGCAGCTTCGCCAATTCCTTTCCGTCGTGCAGGGGTGTTTGCAAAGAAGCGAAAGAATGGTAGTTGCTGATACCGATGATAAAGGCTTTATGTGCGGCAAAGCTGAACATCAGGGGCGATCTGGCTTTTTATGTAAATTAACCAAATTTATAATGTGTGTGAGGGGGTTTTTTCGTTGGGTCTTCATAACAACAATGGTTTAACGCAAAGGACGCCGCCGGGCCGGCTGTTAGGAAATTCAAATTATTGAGTATCTTACCGGCAGTAAACAGTCAACCAGATCAGAATTACTGTGCGATCCGCTACTATTGCACAGCCACACGCAAACCACGGTAAAGAATGTAAGCCAATGAATCATTCTCCGGATACTCTTTTATTGGACCGCTTGAAAGAAGGGGATGAGACCGCTTTTGAAGCACTCTTCGAAAAATATTATAAGATGCTGTGCATAAACGCTTTCTGGTTCCTGCAACAGGAGCAGGAAGCGAAGGATCTTGTGCAGACGTTCTTCATCGACATCTGGGACAAGAAGCTCTATCACCAGTTCCAGGGCGATGTGAAGGGATACCTCCACACCGCGGTGCGCAACCGTTGCCTGAACCATCTCAAAAAGCAGCGCATCCGCCTGGATCATCATGAAGCATTTTTCAGCATGCATGAAGCCGGGGGCCATGAAGAGCCCGAAGCATCGCACGAATATTACAAGCAGCTGCATTCTTCCTTAAATAATATCACCGGCCAGAAACGCATGGCCATACAAATGATCTACCTGCAGGGCAAACGGTACCAGGAGGCGGCGGAGGAAATGGGCATCAGCCTGAATTCCTTTAAGACCCACCTGAAGCGCGGGCTGAAATTATTGCGGAGCACGGTACAACCTAAAAAATACTAACTTGTTAACCCGGTAACATGAAAGAACAGGATCAAATATTCCAATTATACATACAGCACCTTTCGGGGGAACTGACGCCCGAGGAGGAAAGTTATGTAGAAAAGAAGCTGAAGGAGGATGAGGGTTTCCGTGCAGTGTGGGCCTCATTTTCCGAAGGCGACCGCGCCCGGCGCACGGAAGCTTTTGCGCGCGACCTTTCTACCGACGGCGCGCTGGCCGAAATGAAGCACCGGAGAATTTCCCGTGGCGGCGTGCGCCGCATGTGGTATGCCGCCGCCGCTGTGGTGGCGGGCCTGGTGATCACGGGAAGTGTGTTGCTGTGGCCGTCCCCAAAAAATGCACCCGCCACAGCCCGGCTGCCGGAATTGCCGCCCAGCGCGGTGAACCTCGTGCTGGCTAACGGGCAGACCATCACCCTGAACGGCGACAGCACCCAGACGATCGCGCTGCAACAGGCTACGCTGAATAATAATAACGGCACGCTGGCCTATCAAAGCACCGATACTTCCAGCAGCACGCTGCGTGTGCCGGCAGGCGGCAGCTATAAAATGGTACTGGCAGACGGTACCACCGTTTGGCTCAATGCCTCCAGCAGCCTGCGTTTCCCGTTCAGCTTCGCCGGCCCTACCCGCGATGTGTACGTGGAAGGCGAGGCGTTCTTTAAAGTCGCGAAAGACGCGCAACATCCGTTTATCGTGCATACGCCTCAAACGCAAGTGCGCGTGCTGGGCACATCCTTCAATATAAACACCTACGAACCCGGCGCCGAGCGTACCTCCCTTGTAGAAGGCAGCGTGCAGATGCACAGCCGTAACGGGCAGCAGCTTACTTTAAAACCCGGTTTGCAGGCCGGCTTCTCCGGCGATGGCTTCAGCACCGTTCCTTTCGACGAAGAGGAAGTGACGGCCTGGATGAGCGGCGTATATTACTTCCATAAAATGCCGGTAACCGCCATCACTGCCGCTGCATCGCGCTTTTACGGCATCCGATTCCAGGCGGAAGAGGAACGGTTTGCCAAAGTGACCATTACCGGCGTGATGGACAGGGGGCGCCTGCAGGAATTCCTCAACGACCTGCAAACCACCGCCGGCGCGGAGATTCAAATCGAGAACCAGACCGTTTACCTGAGATAAATTAGACCAACATTAGACAGAGGGGGCATCATTGCGGGGAAAGACCGGCAATGACGGGCTTTTGTTTTGCTTCGTCGTCCCACCCGCTTTATACAGCCGCTTCCCGTAACGACGGCCCGGCATAAACAAATGAATAAATAATTTAAAAAAAGATCTCCCTGGCTGTCACCCGTTTCGGTTAAACGGGTGTAGTTATGCTGAATATCAACCAAACCAATTGTTCCGAAATGAGAAAATGTATGCGCAACCGGCAGGCTATGCGGCTCCTCGTGCTTAGCTGCATCCTGTTTTCCATGTTGCTGCCCGCCACGGGGCAGGTAAAAGATCCCTCCCTTCAAACGCCCGTAACGGTGGCAGGCAACGATATAAGCCTGTTGCAGGTGTTCAGGAGCATTAAAAAACAAACCGGCTTCACCCTCGTGTACAGCAACCAGTTGCTGAACGACGGTGAAAAAATCGACCTCAACTTCCGCAACGCCCGCCTGAAAGAAGTGCTGGACTTTGTGCTGAAGAACAAAGGCATCGTGTACGAAGTGCGGAGCAACCGCATCGTGCTGGACCGCAAGCCTCCCGAAGAAGCGCCTGCAAAGACGCTGACGGCGCAGGACGAAAAGCGGGAAGAAGCGGTGAAAGGCCAGGTGATGGACGCTGAAGGGAACGCCCTGCCCGGGGTGACCGTATCCGTGAACGGCACCAGCCGCGGCGTGATCACGGACGCCCTCGGTATATTCACCATCTCCGCCGCTCCCGGCGAAGTGCTGAAAGTGGTGATGATCGGCATGAACACCGAGGAAATAAAGCTGGCCGGGCAAAAAGTGCTGAAAGTAACCCTCACTCCCAAGATCGACAAGCTCAATGAAGTGGTGGTGGTGGGCTTCGGCAAGCAGAAAAAAGTGACCGTCACCGGTTCCGTGGCCACCGTGAACATGCAGGATATGCAGGCGCCCGTGCGCTCGCTTACCAATAACCTGGCCGGTAAAGTGGCCGGCGTTATTTCAATGCAGAGCGGCGGCGGCGAGCCTGGTTACGACAATCCCAACTTCACCCTTCGCGGCATCGGCACTTTCGCCGGCAGCGTGAGCCCGCTTATTATCGTGGACGGCGTACAGCGCGAAGACGTGAACAGCACTTACGGCGGTGCCTTCAACAACATCGACCCGGAAGACATCCAGAGCATCAGCCTGCTGAAAGACGCGTCCGCCACCGCTGTATACGGCGCCCGTGGCGCGAACGGCGTGCTCATCATTACCACCAAACGCGGCGTGGCCGGCAAACCGAAAGTATCCGCCAAAGTGGAAGCAGGGTATAACGGTTTCACCAAACTGCCCAGCCTGCTGGATGGTGTGACCTTCATGCAGCTTTACAATGAAGCGCAGGAAAACATCGGCGCACCGCCGGTATATTCAGACGAGACCATCGCCAAAACCGCCAGCGGCCTCGATCCATATCTTTATCCCAACGTAAACTGGATAGACCGCATCTATAAAGACTGGGCGCCCATGGCCAATGCGAACGTGAACGTGAGCGGCGGCGGAGAAGCCATGCGTTATTACGTATCCATGAGCTTTTATAACCAGGACGGCCAGTACAACGTTTCCAAAGCAAACGGTTACAACCCCAACCTCAATTTCAAACGATACGATTTCCGCAGCAACGTGGACCTGAACATCACCAAAACAACGACCTTATCGCTGAACCTCGCCGCCATGCTGGTGAACAGCCGGTACCCCGGCAATTCCGCCAATACCATCTGGTACAATTCATATTCCGCCAATCCCATTTCATTCCCTGTTCAATACCCTGACAATATGTGGGCCGGCCCGCGCAACAACGGCGGCGCCAATCCTTTCAACCTCGTGCAGAACAGTGGCTACAGCACGGAGTTCAGGCCTTCCGTGCAGTCCGTGCTTACCCTCACCCAAAAGCTGGACGGCCTTACGAAAGGCCTCAGCGCAACGGGCCGCTTTTCCTTCGACAGCTACAGCGAATTCGGCAATTCCCGCCTTGGCTCCAACGATCTCTGGTACGCGGGTTCCCGTACGCCGGACGGTAAGCTGAATTTCGAGCGTGTGCGCAATGGCCAGACCTTTCTTGGCTTCAGCCAGTATTCCACCGGCGAAAGAGTGATGTACCTTGAAGGCAATCTTACATACGACCGCACCTTCGGCGACCATACCGTTGGCGGGTTGCTAGTGGGCAGTATCAGGAACCGTCAGCTGGGAACAGCAGGCTCCGTGAAGAATTCCATTCCTTTCCGCAACCAGAGCCTCGCCGCAAGGGTGACTTACGGTTTCAGGGATAAATATCTTTTTGAAGTGAACATGGGCGCTACCGGTTCGGAGAACTTTGAACCGGGCAAACGCTGGGGCTTCTTTCCCGCCGTGGCAGCAGGCTGGGTGATCTCCAAAGAAGGATTCATGCAAGGGCAGGATTTCTTTTCTCTCCTGAAGCTGCGCGCCAGCTATGGTTCTACCGGCAACGACGCGATCGAACAGGACCGTTTCGGATATCTTACTTACCTCGAAGGAGGGGCGGGCATTTCCTTTGGCTCTTCCCCCCAGGCATATGGCGGCAATTACGCCCGGGTGATAGGCACGGAAGACCTTACCTGGGAAACTTCCGCCAAAGCCAACCTGGGGCTGGATATCGGGATCGCCAATAAGATCAATATCACCGTGGACGTGTTCAGGGACCAGCGTAAAGACATCCTTATCCGCCGAGCTTCCATTTCTTCCATCGGCGGCTTCGGCCAAAGCGACATCTTCGCCAATATGGGAGAGATGGTGAACAAAGGAATGGACGGGAGCGTGGAATACCTCGCGCAGTTCGGTAAGGATATTTCCCTGCGAGTGTTCGGCAACCTCACCTACGCCCGCAACAACATCATTTTCCAGGATAACCCGAAATATCTCTACGACTACCAGCAGCCGGAAGGGCGCATGCGTTGGGAATATTTCGGTTACAAAGCCATCGGCCTGTTTACCGATGAAGAAGATGTGGAGAAAAGCCCCACGCAGCTGCGCACGGTGTATCCCGGCGACATCAAATACGAAGACCTCAACGGCGACGGGGTGATCAACAACAACGACCGCACTTACCTCGGCAAGTCCGCTTTCCCGGTATGGTCCTACGGTTACGGCTTCAACCTGGGCATCCGCCGTTTTGAATTCAGCATATTGTTTGCCGGCGTGGCGGATGTATCCATCATGGCCAACGGCTCGCAGACCTCACTGAACGACGGCTCGGCCAACGGTGTGGGCGTAGTGCCTTTCACCGGTATCGGGCAATATCCCGCCAACATTCTCAGCAACGTAACCGACCGCTGGACGAAAGACAATCCCCGGCAGGATGCCTGGTACCCGCGCCTCACCGTTGCCAACACTTCCGATAACAACTACGTAGACAGCGACTGGTGGCTGAAAGACGGCAGCTTCATGCGCCTCAAGCAGGCTTCGCTGAGCTACAACATCATTACGGCAGCCAACCGCGTGAAAGGCGTGAGCCAGCTGCAGGTCTACGCTGCGGGCACCAACCTGCTCACCTTCAGCAAATTCAAAATATGGGACCCTGAGCTGGGCTCCAACGGCGCCAAATACCCGTATTCCAAAACCGTCACCCTGGGGCTGAGGGCACAATTCTAACGTTAAAAGGATGATCATATGAACAAGCATACGTACCTGATCCTGCTGTTGTCTTTCACTTTATTTTCCTGTTCCAAGTACCTGGACAAGAAGCCGGACAACCTGCTCACCGAAGAAATGATCTGGACCACCCGCGCCAACGCGGAGAGTTATCTCTACAATGTTTACAGTCATATTTACAATACAGACGGCGGCGATTTCGCCACCATGGGCGCCAGCGACGAATCGTCCGTTTCCATCGGCACGGTGGACGTGCGGCAGATGGTATCCGGCAACTGGAGCGCATCCAGCGGATATTTTTACAACTGGGGGTCTTATTACACCGGTATCCGCAAAACCTTCATATTCGAGCAGAATATAGACAAGGTGCCCGCCCACCAGCTGAGCGCCGAGCTGAAAGCGCAATACAAGGCAGAGGTGCTTTACCTGCGCGGTTATTTCTATTGGATGATCCTGAAGCAGTACGGCCCGTTTGTAAAAGTGACGGACGTGCTGAGCCCGAACGAAGATTATAACAAATATCCCCGCGCGCCTTTCGATGAATGCGTGGCAAATATCAACGAACTGATGGATGCGGCGGCTGCCGTGCTGCCAGAGGAATGGGAGTCCAGCACCAACCTGGGTCGCCCCACCAAAGGAAGCTGCTGGGCCGTGAAGGCCAAAGCCGCCATGCTGGCCGCCAGCCCGCTCTGGAACGGAAACCCTGCTTTCGCCAATTTCAAGAACCAGGACAATACGCCCCTGGCGCCGCTCACCGCCGATCCCAACCGCTGGAAAACCGCGGCGGATGCAGCCAAAAAATTGATAGACGGCGGCAAGTACAAACTGTTCACCAATCTCGACAATGGCGGCAGCACCTTCGATCCCTATGCCTCCGTTCGCGATGTGCATCTCACCAACTGGAACAACGAGATCATTTTCGCGGTAGTAGGCTGGAGCCGCTGGGGCTGGACCAAATGCGCTTCTCCGGGGCCGGGCGGCTACAATATGTACTGCGCCACGCAGAACCTGGTAGACGCGTTTTCCATGAAGAATGGCCGGACGATAGACGATCCGCTTTCCGGTTACGTGGAAACAGGCTTCTCAGGTTCCGGCGACGCCGCACGCCCCTGGGCGCACCGCCAGGGCGAATGGAACATGTACGCCAACCGCGAAGCGAGGTTCTACGCCAACATCATGTACAACGCACGGCCTGTAGTGCCCGCGCAGAATTCGGACGACCGCAATTATTACTCCTCCGACAACAATGCGGACGGGCAGGGGCGAGCCGAATTTTACTACAACGGCAAATCAGGGCAGAAGTCCGCCGGCAGCAGCACCATCACCGGCTACCTGGCGCTGAAACGCATAAGCCCAAGCAGCAACATCCGTTACGATAATGTGAGTTTCCACGGGCCGTATATCCTTATCCGTTATGCCGAAATATTGCTGGACTACGTGGAAGCCCTCAACGAATACGATCCTTCCAATCCCGATATCGTAAAATACCTGGACGAGATCCGCACCCGCGCGGGCCTGCCCGGTATCGGAACCGTGTACCCCGATGCAGTGGGCGACAAAGATAAAATGCGCGCCCACATTCTGCGGGAACGCCAGGTGGAACTGTGCTTTGAAGCAGACCGTTATTATACACTCACGCGCCGCCTGCTGGCCGGCCTGCCCAAATACACCACCATCTACGGCCTCGACGTGAACGCCAACGACAACGGGCTGGGCTTTTCCTTCACCCAGTTCTACAACCGGAAAGTATACCAGCAGCGGTACTGGGACAACAAGATGTACCTGTTCCCCATCAGCCAGGGCGATATTGAACGGGACCGTGCATTGGTGCAGAACCCCGGCTGGTAATTCATTTTTTCAGACCAATCAATCATTCCCGATATGATCAGATCATTTTTAACTTATATCATAGCAGGCAGCCTTATGCTGGCCGCCTGTAAAAAGGACGATGACAATAACAAACATGTTCCCGGCGCGCCGGTAGCGGTGGAGAGCTTCCTGCCCATGCAGGGCGGGGGCGGCACTTCCATCCTCATCAGCGGCAGCAACTTCGGTGATACCACCGAAGTGGAAGTGAGCATCAACGGCAAACGCCTTGCCGTAACCGGCAGCAACACCAAACAGATCATGGCCGTAGTGCCGAGAAAGTGCGGCTCGGGTAAAGTGGTGGTGAAAGTAGGCGGCAAAGAAGTGAGCAGCAATGCGGAATTTAATTATGTTTTCACGCGCAGCGTGACCACCCTGGCTGGCAGCGGCATTGCCGGCTTCGCGAACGGAAAGGGGGAAGACGCCATGTTCCGCTTCAACAGCGAAGGCTGGTACCGTGGCAGCGGCATTGCGGTAGACGATGACCTGAATGTGTACGTGACCGACCCGGGCAATCATTGCATCCGCAAAATAGACAGCACCGGCAGGGTGACCACCCTGGCTGGCAGTGCTGAAGCGGGCGACAACGACGGTACCGGTGCGGCTGCGCGCTTCCAAATACCTTACGGCGTAGCCGTGGATGCGCAGGGCAACGTGTACACCGCGGACCCAGGCAGCTGGAAAATAAAAAAGATCACCCCCCAGGGCGTAGTCACCACCTGGCTGGATGCAGGTACAGAAACCTGGCAGGTGGCCGTGGACAAGTCCACCAACGAAGTGTTTTATGCCAACAGCGGCGCCGGTGCGGTGTACCGCATTCCTTCCCAGGGCAATAAGGTACTGGTGGCAGATGGCATCAGCACGCCCGGCGGCCTCGACTTCGACAGGCAAGGCAACCTGTACGTGGCAGCCAGCACCAGGCACGTGATCATCCGCTATGCCAAAGGTACCTGGGAACCCGCCGTGATCGCCGGCCAGAGCGATGTGCCCGGTTATCTCAACGGCACCGGCACTGCGGCGAAATTCGCCAACCCCTGGGGCCTGGCGGTGGATGCGGATGGTAATATCTACATCGCAGGCAACGGCACCTGGGACGGCGGCGCTTACAACCCCGATCAAAGCATCCGTTTTATTACGCCGAAGAACTGGCAGGTGAGCACTTATGCAGGCAGCAATACCGCCGGTTATGCCAACGCCATCGGCGAAGCCGCGGCATTTGCAGGCCCGCTGGGCGTAGCCGTGGATAAGAACGGAACCGTGTATGTAGTGGATAAAAATAATAACCGCGTAAGAAAGATCGTATCAGAATAAAAGAAGAAAAACATTACCGGAACAAGATGATAAAAACAATATTCCTGTTGAGCCTGATGGCGGTTGCGGGCTGCAGCAAAAGCAGCTCGCCCGCCGCTACTGAACCTGCCCGCCAGAACACCTTTTACGTGTCGCCCACGGGCAACGATGCTTCGGCCGGCACTATACAGGCGCCGCTGAAAGGCATCAATGCTGCGTTGGCAAAAGCCACTCCCGGCGATACCGTGATCGTAAGAGCCGGCAACTATTACGAAAAAGTATTTTTTCCGAAATCCGGCAGGCTCGAAAAGATGATCACTCTCAAGGCCTACCCCGGCGAACGCCCGGTGATAGACGGAACAGGGCTCACCGTAAGCGGGAAGGAAGCATTGGTCACCATCCGCAATGCCAGCTACATCCAGCTCGAAGGTTTCGACATCTGCAACCTGAAAAGCAGCACCCCATGGGTGAATGTGAACGGCGTTCTGGCAGACGCAGGTTCTTCCAACCTTGTCATCCGCCGGAACAGGATCTACAACATAGAACATAATGTGGCGAAGGAAGACGGGCGCAGCGGCCATGGCATAGAGATAATCGGGAACACGGCCATACCGATGAAGAACATCCTGGTGGAAGAAAATGAAATACATGACTGCAACACCGGCTACAGCGAAAACCTGACCATCAATGGGTATGTAGACGGGTTCATCATCCGGAAGAACATCATTTACAATGCGGAGAACATAGGCATAGATGCGGCGGGCGGCTATGGAGCAAACCCGGTGCCGGCGAACAATTATTCCCGCAACGGGCTGATCACGGAAAATACGCTTTATAACATCGATATGTCTACAGGCCCGGTGGGCGGCGTTCATGGTCACGGGGCTATTGCCATTTACGTGGATGGCGCGAGAAAGATCACCGTGGAAAGGAACCGCATTTACGATTGCGACCGCGGTATCGGCATCGTGAGCGAGAACGATGCATACCCTACCAGCGACTGCATCGTGCGGAACAATATCGTGACCAATAGTTACAGGACCGGTATCTACCTCGGCGGATACCTGGGCTACACCAGCGGCGGTACGCGCAATTGTTATGTCGTGAATAATACTTTGGTGGGCAACAACCGCGTGCGCGGGGCTTTCGGGGAAATAGAAGGGGAACTGCGGCTCACGGAGCAATGCTTCGATAATGTGATCCGCAACAACCTGGTAGTGGCCGGGCCGGACGATCTTTTCCTGCACAAGTACACCAACACCGGCAGCGGGAACGTGATAGACAATAATCTGTACTATTCCGCAACGCCCGCCGGCTGGATATGGAACACGACAGACGGTGCGCCCTATATGGATTTCAGCGCCTGGAAAGCCGCCACCGGCGTGGACGCGAATTCCATTGCAGGCACTAACCCGATGCTGACGCAGGATTACCGGATCCCGGAGAACTCGCCCGCAAAACAGGCGGGACACACGTTGCCCGCGGAGGTGCTGGGCACCGTGGATTTTTCAGGCCAGCCGCGGGTGCAGAACAATAAAGTGAGTATCGGTGCGCATCAGTAAGATAATTATTTAAAGGCGGTCAACAGGATAGCGATGGTAATGGCCATCCCCACAATGCCGCCCAATATGCTGGCAAGGGCGTCCATGAATTCGTGATGGCCCTTGCCGGTGACCTTCGAGAATAGCTCAAACCCGTAGCTGATGCCAACTACCGCTATCAGCGCCAATATGGAAGCCACGGTCATATCCTCCGGCGATATGTAATGCGCCACGATCTGCACGATGCTTCCCATCGGTATCCCCACAAAAAAATGCCTCCATTTATCTTCCGCTATTTTCATATTCCGTTGCGATGGTGTTGTAAACTACAAAAAAAACCGCTGAACACGCCGATTTGCATCTTTCAGGGATTGGCAGTATTTTATTCGCCGGTAAAACCTGATTCTTTATGAAATATTCCACACTTTGTCTTTTCTTCTGCCTGCTGACAGGCCTGTTTAACCATGCTTCAGCCGCTACGCCTCCCGGCCGCGAATTCTACCAGATCAAAATTTACCATCTGAAAACGGAACTGCAGGTGCAGCGGGTAGACAGCTTCCTGTCCGCGGCTTATCTTCCCGCGCTTCACCGCGCAGGTATCCCGAAAGTAGGCGTGTTCAAGCCCATCCAGCAGGATACGGCGGACCTGAAGATATACCTGCTTATTCCTTTCCGTTCGCTGGAACAGTTTGAAAAATTACCCGCCGTGCTGGAAAAGGATGCTGTACTGGCCAAAGCCGGCGCTTCATACATAGACGCCGCCTATAACGACGTTCCGTACACGCGCCTGGAAACCATCCTGCTGAAAGCTTTCCGCGACCATCCAATGCTTCAGCTGCCTAACTTTACAGGGCCTAAAAGCGATCGCGTATACGAGCTGCGCAGCTACGAAGGGCCCACTGAAAAATATTACGTGAATAAAGTGAAGATGTTCAACGAGGGAGACGAGATCGGCCTGTTCCGCAGGCTGGGCTTCAATGCGGTGTTCTACGGCGAAGTGATTGCCGGCAGCAGCATGCCGAACCTTATGTACATGACCACTTTTAAAGACCGTGCAGATCGCGACGCACACTGGAAAGCGTTTGGTGCGGACCCTGAGTGGAAAAAGCTGTCAGCCTTGCAGGAATACAAAAACAATGTGAGCCGCAATACCCAGTACTTCCTCCGCCCGGTTGAATATTCGGATATTTGATTAACTTGGCTGTACATTAAACCTGTACCATGAAACAAAAACCATCGTTAGCATTCATAACTGCCTCCTGGGTTGCCCTGTTCACGGGCATGCTGGGTTACGTGATCGGCCTTTGGAACGCGGAGATGCAGCTCAATGAAAAAGGGTATTATTTCACGATCCTCATGTATGGGCTGTTTGCTGCCGTTTCTGTGCAGAAATGCGTGCGCGACAGGCTGGAAGGCGTTCCCGTAACAGACATCTATTACGGCATCAGCTGGGTAAGCATGCTGCTCACCATCATCCTGCTGATCGTTGGTTTATGGAATGCCACGCTGCTGCCCAGTGAGAAAGGATTCTACGCCTTCGCATTTTTGCTGAGCGTGTTTGGCGCTATTGCGGTGCAAAAGAACACACGCGATGCGCAGGTGGTAAAGAACAGTCTGCCGGAAGAAAAGTAGATCTTTTGAATTGTTATAAGAAGGCCGTTTCCGTACAAGGGAGACGGCCTTTTTTGTTGCCGGGTAACGGCAGGCGGAAAGTAGTCTGTCTTATTTACAGGTACGTTATGAAAAATGCGGGCGTGAAATATGTACAATAAACAAGTAGTTTTTATTGTGGCCTGTGCCGGCCTGCTTTTCTTCGGCATTACGCTCATCACCCTCGGCTCCGTGATGCTGGACCTTCGTCTGAAATTCGGGCTGGACGGGGTAGCTGCGGGCACCCTGTTTTCCATCATGCCGGTCGGTATTCTTACGGGTTCGCTTTTCTTCGGCCCCATCGGCGACCGCTGCGGTTATAAATTACTGCTGGTAATGGCCTGCCTTGGCTTGTGCGCGGGTTTCCAGGGCATTGCGCACGCCGGTTCGCCGGCGTTGCTGAAGGCATGCATATTTTTATTCGGGTTGAGCGGCGGGGTGATGAACGGGGCCACCAATGCCGTGGTGGCAGACATTACCGTCCGCGGGAAAGGCGCATCGCTGAGCCTGCTGGGCGTTTCGTTCGGGATTGGCGCGCTGGGCATGCCGCAGGTATTGGGCGCAATGAAACATCACTTTCAATGGTTCGAGATCGTCTCTGCCGTGGGCTGGCTGACGCTGGCTATGGCCCTGCTGTTTGCCGTGATCCGCTTCCCGCCTGCCAAACAACAGCAGGGTTTCCCGCTGGCGCAGGGCGGGCATTTGTTCACAGACGTTACACTGGTGATGATCGGGCTTTTTTTATTCTTCCAGAGCAGCTTCGAAGCCATCATTAATAACTGGACCACTACTTATCTCACCGCGGGCGGTCACATGGAAGAACAGGCCGCATTGTATGCATTGTCGTTGTACGTGGCGGGATACACGGTGATGCGCCTGCTTGCCGGCAGCGTGTTCCGCATGGTTTCCCCGGCCGGTATGCTCATCGTTTCGCTGCTGCTTATGCCTGCGGGCGTTGTGTTATTGCAGGTCAGCAATGCATTTGTATTGTCCGCTGCCGGGCTGATACTGCTGGGAGCGGGGCTGGCGGGCGGTTTCCCCATTATGCTGGGCTTCGTGGGCGAGCGGTATGCGGCGTATTCCGGTACTGCGTTCAGCTTTGTGCTGGTGATAGCCCTTACCGGCAATATGCTGGTAAACTACCTGATGGGGCTTATCGTGCAGCAATACGGCGTGCGGTACCTTACCACGGTAGCGTTCGCGGAATGGATTTTCATGGTGCTGTTATGCAGCAGCATCGTCAGGCGTCTGAAATAAAAAAAAGGCTGCCATGACGAAGCAGCCTTTGTTGTAAGTTGAGACTAGTAATCGAAAAAAAGATATCAGCAGTTGTCCACGGGCGGCACCAGGTGCTTTTGCAGCCCTGCCGGCAAAGCCTGTTCTGCTTTTTCACGGAATGAGGGTTTGTTATATCGCGGCTGATGCCATTTGATCTGTTTTCCAGGTGTTTTCTTTTTCACTTCTTTTTCCGCGCTCTTTTTGACCGGCACTTTTGATTTAACGGGAGCGGGCTTTTCCTGTTCCTGGATGCTGTACGTGGGTTCGATGAACAGCGACTGCTCCGCCTGGTAGGTAGCGTAGGCTGCGGTTTTCATTTGAATGGCGAAGTTGGCGGCGGTTTTGTACTTAGCGGTCACCTGCTGTGCAAATAGCCCGGGGCTTTTGGGCGTGCTGAAAGCGGTAGGTTGATCAATGCTTTCGACGGCCTTTGGTGCGATTTTTTGTTTGAAACTTTTTATGGAAGAATCAGGAAGGCGCCTGGACTTTATTCTTTTCAGCGAGCTGTCCATGTGCAGTTTATATTGAAGATGAACGCTGTCGTAGTTTATCTTTTGTAGTTTGGCGGTCTTCATTTTATGGTCCCGGGTCAGCACATAAGCGGAATCACTATAATTCAGGGCCTTCAGATAATACACCCGCACGTAGGTGCTGTCTGTCTCCGGGTGTTTCCTGTAAGAGCTGTCTGCCATTATTGCGTAGAGCTTTCCTTTCATTGGATTCAACCGGGAAGAGTCCTGCATCTGGCTGTAAATTTTATATACCAGCGCGCTGTCGTATTTTCTTTTAGCGCCGTACGTTTTGAGATAAACTTTGTAATGCAATGAATCGCCGCTGCGGAGTGCATGAAGGCTGTCCTTATGTTTTGTTTTCAGCTTGTACTTCAGCGTGTCTGCCCGGAAGTGCATTTTTTTAGGATGCAGCGTGTCTTTTTTCAGTTTGACAGTCTTGAAAGGCTTTACAGTAGTGTCTTTCACTATTTCCAGCGGTGCTTTCGGCGCAGGTTGTTCCCCTGCCGGCACAAATCCGAATACGGTGATGCCGGCGAGGCCGATGAGGAGAATGCCTTTTTCCATAATGGTCAATTTTTTGTTTTCGTTGGTAAGGATGCGCTTCACCCTGTCCAGCAGGTAAAATTTCGTCTGGCCTAAGCCCATGCCCAGCTGAACGCGCTGTCCGGCGTTTTCGAAAGCCACGAGGGCTTGCAGGTAGCTGGCCTGGCGGGGCGTGTGCGCAACGGCAATGTCGTCGCAACAGGCTTCCCTTTCTTCGCGGATGCACGCGGAGATCCACAGCAGGGCGGGATTAAAGAAGAAGATGATCTCGGCGAAACGCTGCAGGATGTTCACGAGATAGTCGCGGCGGCGGATGTGCGCCAGTTCGTGCAGGAGGATGGCTTCCAGCTGGTCTGCCGGCAATTGCGCCAGCAGGCCTGCGGGCACGTAGATGCAGGGTTTCAGCCAGCCAACGGTGAAAGGCATTTGCACCCTGGCGGATTCCATCAGTTTAACCGGCGCATGGATGCCGATGGAAAGGGCCAGTTGTTTGAGCTTTCCGGCCCATTCCACAGGCGGTTGAATGGTATTAGAATGGCGGATGCGGAAAATGTGGTAGAAGCCGGCGCCCAGCCTGATGCACTTCAGCAGGAACACCAGGGCCCAGGCCATCATGATCTGCCCGGAATGCGCATCGGTGAGCTGCAGGAAACGCGTTAGCAGGTCCGGTTGCGGAGCCGGTGCATATGGCGCGCCGGGAACGGCTATGGCAGCTGTTGCCGGGGCCGGTGCAGAGGAGGCCGCCTGCATTTCCAGGTAAAAGGTAAGGCCTGTTCCTGCGAGGAATAATAGCAGCACGGCGCCCAGCAGGTTGTAGCGGAGGCTGGCCCTGGAGTGTTTGGTGAGCAGGAGCACAAGCCCGGCCAGTAATGCGGCGGGAATGCCCTGCCAGAGGGAGTGCAGGAAGGTGCGGCAGATGGCCTGCAGGATGTCGTCGGGAAACCATGCGGTAACAGGCATAACAGAAAGTTTATTTTTCCATTTTTTTCAGGAGTTCCCTGATAGCGTCCAGTTCTTTTTTGGATGTCTTTTTATTGCCGAGCAATTGCATCATGAGGCTGCTGGCCGAACCGTTGAACATCGTATCCACAAACCGGTCCAGCAGATGGCCTTTGGTGGAGTTCTCCTCTACGGCGGGACTGTAAATATGTTTCATCTGGCTTTCGTCGCGGTTGAGCAGTTTTTTATCCACCATGATCTGCATGAGCTTGAGGGTGGAAGTGTATTGCACTTCCCGCTTTTGTTCATTCAGCACATCGTTCACCGTTCTGACGGTGGAAGGCCCCAGCTGCCAGAGCACCTGTAATATCTCCAGTTCGGAGCGGGTGGGCTCGGGATTCGTTTCTTGTTTCTGCTTCTTCATGTACTAAAGGTAGGAAAATTTTCGTACGAACAAAATATTACCCGTGGAAAGTAAGGCGAAAGAGGGAAGGGCTGATGCTCATAAGGTTGATAATCAATTCAAAACATGGATAATTTCCAGGCAAAAAAAATCCTACATTCGTTGTCTTATGAAAACTATACCCACTTTATATGAATGGGCCGGTGGCCAGGAGGTATTTGAGCGGCTGACGGAGCTTTTCTACAGCAAAGTGCTGCAGGATGAGCTGCTGGAGCCCGTTTTCAGGCACATGAGCCCTGAGCACAGCAAACATGTGGCGCATTTTATAGCGGAGGTATTGGGCGGCCCTAAAACCTACACGGAGGGCGACAAGGGCAGTCATGCCGGCATGGTGAGCCACCACCTGGGCAAGATGCTCACGGAAGCGCAGCGCCGGCGCTGGATGGCGTTGCTGCTGGACAGCGCGGATGAGATTGGGTTGGCCCAGGATCCGGAGTTCCGGTCTGCCCTGGTAGGATATATTGAATGGGGAAGCCGCCTGGCTGTGATGAACTCCAATACAGACGACAATCCCGTTAGCGAAAGCGAGCCGATGCCGAAATGGGGCTGGGGCGAAACGGGCGGTCCTTATCAGCCGTAAACCGCTGCCACAGCGCGATAAAAACTTTTTACGCCGAACTTTTGATTTTAACCATTTAGCCTGTATCTTTGCACTCCCGAATTTGAAATGGCGGATGTTATCCGGGGTTTCAGAAGGGGATTTTGGCGAGGTAGCTCAGGTGGTTAGAGCGTTGGATTCATAACCCAAAGGTCTCGGGTTCAACTCCCGATCTCGCTACGAATGGGATTTTCACCCAAATCATTAAAGGACTGTTCGATATAGAGCAGTCCTTTTTCTTTGAGCTTCACCGCGTTATGTGCAAGGGCCGGATTGATCGAAGGTGTTCTAAATGCGCCTTCGTGATATGTGAGGCCATGTTTGAACACCCCTCTCAGGATGCTGCGTTTTTGTGTAACAGTTGCTTTTCGATAGATGCTTTTTATGGAGGTGAGGTAGGGGAGAACCTGATACAGTTTATCCCATTTTTCATTCCTGTTTTTCGTGAGTGAGTTGATCTCTTCCATTAATACGGCCCGCTGTATTTGGAATTTCTTGTGCCACTTTTTGTAAGTGTCCGGCTCGATAACGTCCTCCATTAAACGGGTTTCATTCTTTTCAATCTTCTGGTTTACTTCTTCCAGCTGCTGGGATTTTATGGCTACTTGTTGGGTTCTTTCGTTCAAGGCTTCTCCCATTCTTTCTTTTGCCTTTTGGGCAATGAACGTGGTTTGATCCGGTCGGAAGCTGCTGAGTTCGAGAATTTCATCCAGCTGCGCATGCAATTTGGTGGCCGGGAAGTTACGGCTGTTATGTATCCGGCATCGGTAGTAATTGTAGTATTTTTTCTTGCCTTTGCTCTTGCCTGCTGTGAGGTTTTGGCCGCAAGTGCATTTCAAAACCCCACGTAAAGGTACTTCTTCAACGGGCATGCACTTGTTAGATTTCAGGTTGCCCAGTAGTTCTTGCGCCCGCCAAAACTCTGATTCTGTAATAATGGGTTTATGTAAACCAGGGATGATCCTTTCTGAGGTTTTCCTGTTGGCAGGCACTTTTATCAGCCCGGCATACAGACAATTATTCAGGACGCGAGGAACGGCGGAATTACCGGAGTAGGTAAAACCGAGCGCCTTTGCTTCTCTGTGTATTTGCTTAAACGGATGGCCTAACAGGTAATCGCGGAATATCTTTTTGATAACAAAGGCCCGCTCTTCGTCTATCTCTATGAATCCTTTCCCGCCTTCAGCTTTCACATTCCTGTAACCAAAGGGGGCCTTGTTGACGAAACGCCCACTTTCTAAAGCCTGCCGGATGCCTTGGGAAGTCCGGCGGCGGATGTTGAAAAGCTCGTTGTTTGCCATCATGTATTTGAAGGCGCGGGTCATGAATACATTGGGGTCCGTGGTATCAAGGTCTACCGGCTCACTGGTGGCCAGCACCTTTATCCCAAACTTCATTTCCAGATGGTTTATTTTCATGAGGGCTTCTGGCAGGTTGCGGCTGAAGCGGTCATGATCCATCACTATTAGGTACTGAACTTTGCCTTTATGCTTTTTTATGAAGGCTTCCAAGGCTATCCAGTCCGGGCGGTCGAAGGTGAAGCTGCTTTCCCCATCATCCTCAAACAGGTTCAATAGTTCAAGGTTGTTCCTCGCGCAATACTCTTTAATGCTGCTTTTCTGGTAGTCCAATGAGTATTTGGACTGGTCTTTCGTGCTGATTCGTACGTACCCGATTGCATTCATAACGTTTCGTTTAAAATAAGTTCGACAATGATACAGGCCATTAACTCACAAAATTCAATCTCTTCTTGATTCATATGCCCAGTGTTTATATTGTGGAAAATTATAAACTATGTGGTGAGGGATGCGGGGAATGTGGTGACGACGAATATACGAAATAGGAGATAGGGATTCCAAATTTTTGTTGGGTAAAATCGTTGACAAATGTCATCAATTTTCGTCAGTTAGGGTCTGTTGTTAGAATTTGTTAAAAAAGGTATAAAAAGAAAAAGCAGCCCGTCCCTGCTGCTTTGATGTCTACCTTTCAATGTATATGAAAAGCAGACTTATGCTTGTGTGTGGCCTTTTCAGGCGTTAAATTAGACGGAGCATAATATTTTAATAAACTTCTTGACTTTGTTTTGCATCCAGTTCTTTACCGAGGTTAAAATTAGACCATTTCGTGAACCAAAACTTCCGCTCTTTGATAATTTCATCTTTTAGATTACCATCGGTGATGCCGTACAAATTAAGGATTTTTTTTCTATAATCTAATTCTAAATAAGGACAAACGATTAAATCGAATAGTAATAATGTTAATTCAGTTCGATCTCCAATATTATCATTAACGAAACTGTTAAACTTAAGATAGACATGAAAAAGCAACGTTTTCTTTAAGTCAGCATATCTTTTCTTGTCTTTCATATAGAATAAGAGTACTGTTATTGAGAAATAGTTAAGATTTCCATTTATCTGATATTTCCCATGGGCTTTTTCTATATTAAAGTACGAACATAGTACGTCTTCGTTAAGCCAATATTCCTTTCCCAATTCACTCAGAGTTATTAGTAAATATAGAGTTTCAACCTGAGTATGTTCAACGGTTTTATTCTTATGAAGAATAAAATAAACATTGTCGTATATCTTTTTAAATACTAAATGCTTGAAATCTAGGTTTTTTACATTTTTAACTGTTAAGAATTCGGTTATTCTTCTCAGTATTCTGGATAGCTTTATAGTGGTATTCACTCTTGGAGATACAGCGTAAAGAAAAAAAGTAACATCTAGTATCTCTAAAAGCGCTTTTACAAGCTCTTTTTCATTATTCTTTTTCTTGGTTATTGATTTATAGTCTTTGATGATTTTTGCAACATGTCTGTCAATTAATGAAAGCGTATAGTTAAGAATGTCCTTATATTCTACTTTAGTTTCTTTTATAATGGTCTTGATTTTAGTTATAAGTTTGTTGGAGCTAACATAAATTGAACCGTAGAGAATTTGTTCCTTATCTGGTGGAATTGGAGCGTCTTTGGGAATTCCATCAGGATGAGGCTCAGTATTATTTTCTTCGATCTTAAAAATTAGATTATTCTTAATTGCTTCGGTGATCTTTTGTTTAGCAATTGTAATCTCAGTTATTATAGGTTTTTCATAAAGTAGATTTTTTGCGTCATTCAAGTAGAATTTGTATTCCTTTAGTTCCAATCTAAACGTTTTCAGAATTTCCTCTTTTGTAACTTCATTATTATAGAAGACGAAGAAATCATCCACATATCTGAATACCTCATAATCCTTTTTATGATATAATCCCTTTTTCTTTAGATTAAGGAATACATTGTTGTCAATACGCTGGAGAATTAATTCGGCAAAAATTCTAGAAAATTCCGGACCTATTACAATACCATTAGTTTCATTATAATTTAATTTTTGCATTAGAGCATCAAACTCACCTCCGAAAGTCTTATCAGATTCTGACAAATGGAGTTTAGTAATATCTTTATTGATTAATGCCCAGGTAATTGAATGTGTATAAATGCTATCGAAACACTTCGATATATCAAATTTGAGCAGTTTATTGTATTTTTTTTCGCACCTGTGGTATTTATACGATTCATAGAACTTGTGAATATTGCCATAGTTCTTGTAGACAAAATAAGTTTTGAGATGTTCATATTCCTTATCATGTTCTTCAAAAGATTCAAATTCTTGATCTTGAGCTAGAGAATTAATGTGGGTCTTGTCCTTAAAATATTTGAACTTGGCTACTTTGTGTGCTCTTCTGATGGAGAAAGGGCTGTTGTTGCAATAATGAAGGATCATTTCCTTATATTTCTCGTAGAACTCTACCATTGCAACCTGGCTTTTAGGATGAATTATAGTTAGAGTCCTAAAATCATTTTCCTTATGAGAAATCTTGTAATTAAAGGGTATAGTTGGGGAGCTTATATTTTTGATGGAATTATTGACGATCGGTTTATTTTTATTAATGCCAAATAGCAACTGAATTATGTTCTCTATTGCGGGAGAATTCTTTTTCCATTTGATACCGCCATTATCAATTTCAACCTTGTACCTAACCAAGAAATCATAAAAATGACGATTCGAAAAAGTGACGGGAATTTCGTAAGGAAGTATATCTGCAATTACTACTCGCTCTTTTTTATATTTAATAGGTATCTTTTTCTTTCCCATATTAATGATTTTTCCAAATTTTCATTATGGCTGATAATTCCATCGTCGTAAAGCGCGAAAATGTCCGAGAAATAAAACCTTTTTCAAATGAAAAATTTGAAATCCTTATTTTTAATTTCTCAGGAAGATCATCACTTTCTGTTCGTAGCCTTAAGTACCAATCCAAAGTTTTGAGGTCATCTAAATCTGTGAGAAAGCTATTTGAGAAGTAGATTCCGATTATAACATTTCTCTTGTTATTTATCAACCGAGTATTTCCGGTCAAAAACCGTAATCTTTTAACAATAATTTTTCTCGCTTTTTTTTCATTTACTTTTCTGAGATTGGCATAATTCTGAAATGAATCTGCGATCCTCTTTAAGTACTTGAATTTCTTTTTTGAAGTAAGCTTAATTCTTAGTGATATTCCTTTCCCTTTATCAAATCCAAATGTCATCTGGTATCCAAGGTATTCCAAAGTATGCTCTTGCTGCTTATGTTTGTCCCTATTGTCGATTAGTTGTGTTTTATTTGGATTAAGATCCAAACTATATTTGGCGGCAATCTCTTCAATTATTAGTTTAAAGTCTTTTTTTTCCCGTGTTATACTAGGCGCAAATACAATAACGATATCATCAACGTACCTGCTATAGTAAATGATATTGGGAAGCTCTTTAATTTCATTGTCGAAGTCACGCATGTATAATTCTACAAGATAGGCGCTAATGCCAATTCCCCTCGGTAATCCAACATTATTACCCGATTTAACCTTATAGTCACTGAGGATTTTTGCGATGACGCGTTTTGAGTAAAATGATAAAAGATTTTCTTCGTTTAACTTTTCAAGTAGTCTAGCATGAGGTATTCGTTCATAGAAATCTTTGATATCAGTTCGGAGAATTAGCTTTGGGAAACCATCATTAAGAAGGGTTTTAAGTTGGCTGATTATTAAATATCTATTTGCCTGTTTAACTTTATACAGTTTCCTAAAATTGTACTGAGTTTGTTTTAAAGCAAAAAAGATTTCTGGATTATTGGCTATTGTATATACCGGTTTCGATCCTATTGAATCGTTCTTTAGTATTTCGATCTTGAATTTTTTGCTGAGAATTATGTCACTTATTTTTTGTAGTTCAATTGACAGTAATTCATCTTTTTGGGCGATTAAAACATCTTTATTGTGTGAAAGATTTTTCTTCTCTTCATAATACTGCGCCTCTGGAAGGCGCTTTTTTGCGTCTCGTATTTGACCATTAATTTGTTTGATGCTTTGAATTATTGTAGCAACAGCTGGGAAGAATAAACTTCCGATGTCTTTTCCTTTTCTATTTTCATAATCAAGAATACTTCTAAAGTTCTCAGCAGAAAAAGATTGATCCAACATGTTATGCAATTATTTTAGATAGGTATAATATCCATTAAAGGCTTGGGCATTTGCTTGGAGTGGGGAATTAACTCTCTCTGCTTAATAAGGGATATAGAATTCCAAGGTAATAAATTTTTGATATATCAGTGATAGGCTATTCTAAAACTTAAAAAAATCAGAAAACGATATATTTAATTCCTTAAGAACTTTATACAAACTACTTAGTCTTAGGTCCTCGCTTCCTCGTTCATATTTCCCATATTGAGCACGCCCAATATCATGGTCAAAAGCGAATTGCTCATAGCTATTATAGCCGCGCTTTAAGCGCAATTCTTTCATGCGCTCTCCAACGTTCTTCTTGAAAAGCTCAAATTCAGGGTCTATTTCCTTCTGTGTTTTCCTACGTGCCATACCTAAAGTAAAACAAAATCCACCTATAAAATTACGTTTATATAAAACATATTAATTAATAGTATTTAAAAAATATGATCTAATTAATAGCTTTTTGATTTTTGTATTGTATATTTGATCCTGTAGGAATCAAGATGCAGTATTCCTGACACATTGCTACTGCCGTGAAAATCGTATTTTAGCGACTTCAGAAAATATTTGAAGCTCGCTTCTTTGAATCTCACCGGGAAAACCTTGGAAAGTTTAATATGGATGAGAGGAAAAGGAGAAAGCTCGCGTTAAAGCGCGGGCTCTTCTTGCCTGTCCATAGCCTTTCCAAGGGGCTTCCCGGCGGTGAGTTGAGTGCCGCGCTTCTTTTTTGTTAGCCCTCTTCTCCCTGCAAGCGCACCGTTCTATTATTCACTTTTTAAAATAGAGCATATGAGAAGAAGTATAATCACGCCCAACCCGCTTTGCGAAGCCCATCAACTAATGGTTAACCTAGCCAGGGAATTCCGGGAAACCGTCTGCCAAAAGACGCAATGGAGCGATTACGGTTACCTGTACAGGATACGGCGTAACTCCCATCTGAAGCGGCAGGAAGCCGAGGAAATTGCCGAGGTCAAGAAGGCCATTTTATTAAAAGCTCTCGAAACTTGTAGATAATCTATTTGGCCCTAAAAATAGTATCCATGAGCGCAAAGGAAAAGACAGCCAAGGAATTAACGGGACATGAAGCCTTTCGGGATTTAAAAGAGGCTTACCCGGAGGCTAAGCAGGTAAATGCTGAATTATGGGAATTGCTGATCGCGGCAATGGGAAGCGACCATGCGGACATGTGGGATAAGAAAGAGCGGACAAATAAAATGTTTGTAGTGGAACTGCTGGGTGCGCTCATGGACACGATTTATAAATAGCTCTTCATAGGAAACGGTTACAAGTTCAAAGATCCAATCATGAAATCCCCGGGCCTGTCAAGGCTCGGGGTTCTTCTTTTCCCCCCACCCGCACCCATGAAATTTGTTTGGAAACCCCTGCCGGGAAGGGGGAGGGGGAAGGGGCGGCATTAGCCCCTTCCCCGGTTTACATTCGCATACCCCTACTACGTGATACAGGCTGCATAATCCGTTGCTTGCGGTGTATTCGTTCAAGTGTCTGCTGAATGGTGGAAAGCGAATACCCAACCTCACTACCTTTTATCCGGACATTTTTAGCATCAATGAACGCGATACCCCGGCTCTTCTCCACCTTGTAGCCTTTATTTTCCATCAATGAAAGGAAAGCGGTAAAGTCCTCGGCTTTCACTAAAGCGGCTTTGATATCCGTCTTGAGGTTCTCTTTCCGGGTATCCTTTCGCGGTAATCGCTGAATAATCGGAGGAAGAAAACGCCGGGGCATCAGCACTTTTTTTAGCTTGAACCGCAGCTCCGCCTTCCGGCAAAACTGAGCGATCTTTTTATAATTATTGCTATCAGAAAGCGTTTTCCCATCATACCGCACCCGGTTGACAATAATATGAATGTGCTGGTGCCGGGTGTCATTATGAGATACCACCAGGTATTGGCAGTCAGAAAATCCCAAATCTTCGGCGCAGTTCTGAGCAATGCTTTCCATGCTGCCGGGTGAAGGTTTATCCTCTGGAGAAAGGCTCAGAATAACATGCATTACTGGTTTACCCAGCTTCGGATTCAGGCCACGGACTTCTTCAAACTGCCGGATCAGTTCGGCCTTGCTGCCATAGCAGTTATTGTAATGAAGCACGTCCGCCCTTTCACCTTCCCCTTTCTTCGGGTTAAGGCAGTATGAAATGCACCCTTTGAAACCTTTCCCGATAATGATTTTACCGATCATTGGAGGTAGGTTTTAATCTGGGCGGAAAGATTTTGGAGTTCCTGAAGGGTTCCTGCCAGCAACAATTTGTCAACTTCACTCAGGGAAAGCCCGAAGTTTTGTTTCCTGGCGATCTGGTTTAATAGCCCGGCTGAGTGGTTTATCCTACCGGTAAAAGCTAAAGCCTCTTTGGGAATTTTCGCCCGGACCACCTGCATGCCAAGCCCGGCCTTGAGTAAATATTCTGATACCGTCAGACCTGCCGTTCGGGCCATTGTCCGGATAACAAAGCGGTCGGTTTTCGTACACATAACCGCCAGCTGCTCTGTCTTCTTATCCTGCTTACGCGGTCTTCCTCCTCTGTTTCTCTTCACTAACATAAGCTGCTTTTTAAATCAAACTCTCAATTTCCCCTCCCCAAATGCCGCAGGCATGAGGGGAGCCAGCCAGTTTTGACGAAGTCAAAACATAGCTGGCTCCATCCATTTCTCAGAAATTATTTTCTTCTTATCGAAAATAATAACCTATTTCAAATCTCCTTCGAATTGTCAATTATGATTCGCTCTGTTAATAATCTCATTAGGTAAATTTCTGGCAAAAGATATTTGTCATCCTTAAATGGCGTATATTTCTTTTTATCGGTTTCTTTACTATGCACGATAGCGTTCCTCGTATAATAAATTCTTTTAGATAACGCTTTGAATATCTCATCGGGTGATAGATCAAAATTTACCTGGTTGCCCCTAGAGAATGGAACTTCATTTGCTTTATAATAATCAGATAAATTTCCTTGAATTTCATTTAATTCGGATTTTATTTCATCAATATCAATTATATATTTCTTGAGTGTAAGCTCCAGTGCCTCAAGTTCATTAATTTGAAATTCTTCGCGCTGAATTTTGGTCCTGTTTTGAATTACCTTGATGAGAGATTCGATATCTGATTTTTTCTTATATGAAAAGCCAGGCTTAGTTAATTCGTTACGGACTTTTAATTGGAGGTCTTCATGGTAAATCTTTTCAAAGAAATGTTCAATGATATGATAAAACGACAAAAATTGATTGTCTAAACTCTCGGAACTTAATGCTTTTTGATAGTGAAGTATTAAATCATTAATATATGATCTCTTTGGAGGTTCAATACTGTCTAGTCCATTTCGTCTGATACTTTCAACCCTTAATGGGGAAAGGAATTCATCAAATGTTTTAACAGGATAAATTGTATAACTTAAATTATAACTTAACGAGAAGATGTATGAATATGTATAATTTTCAAAGATGGTTTTGCTAATACTTTTTGTCGAAGTAAGGATAATTGTATTCAAATCTCGGAGACTTGTTTTAAGAAATTCAAATATTGGAACAGTAAAAAGCTCTTGCTGACCCTCATAATTTCGCATGCTTCTCAGCCTTCGATACCTCAAAACATCAAAAACTCTTCTAGGTACTGCAGTGGATGATGTAATTATTTTCTTCAATGTATATAATACAAATAAGTTTGAGGGCTCTCCTTGGGAGTAGGTAAGCCCATTAACTTGATCCGTCAGAGTGTTTAGTTTATCTTTTCTTATATATTGTCTGCTGGATTCAAATATTAAAACCTCATAATATTGTTCATTATAAAGCTCTGTTTCTTCTTGATTGTACGAATCTTGAAGTTCCGAAAGTAAGCGTGCTATTTCATTTGTGTCTAATTCAAGCTTGTATTCGTGATAATTGAAAATCACACTGTTATCGTCTTGTGATTCTATTTCAAGGCGAAAGGTTTTTTTAATATACTCAATTAATTGTGTGGGTGTCATTTGGAATGTAAGTTTATGAGGCAGTTGTATGGTATTGGGGCATTTACTAATCAGTTGCTTTATTTGCCTCTAATTTATCCTTTTTCTTTTCAAAATCATTAATAATTGGGAAAAGGCTATCCGCCAGCTCCACCAGGTGTTCAAACAATCTCCCGATCTCGCTACAAGATTAAAGGCTTCAGTTTTGAAGCCTTTTTCTATTTAGAATTATTGCATGCAGAAGTCACTCCAGGGGAACTTACTCCCAATCCTGGTCTTCAATTTCAAAAATCTCGTCAACTTTGCAATGCAATATTTTGGCGATCTTAAAAGCTAATATCGTAGAAGGAACAAATCTGCCTGCTTCAATTGAAATGATAGTTTGCCTGGCGACTTTCACTTTTTCGGCTAATTCTGCTTGTGTTAAATTTTGTCTTGCCCGCTCCACCTTTATAAGATTTTTCATTCCTCTCCATTTAAGGTTTCCTGATGCTTCAGGTAATAGAAGTAGGCCGTAGCGATCATTAATGTTAATGCTAAAAACTGATAAGCAGAAATAGAAAGGATGATATCATGCTCTCGTTTTAAACGCCAATTAAGAAAAAGATAATTGTAAAGATGGGTAATGGGAAATGCGACAATTATTGCCCTCGCTAACGCTTTAAATTTCAGGCTTCGTATCATTTCATCGTCCGTTTTTTCTTTGGAAAAGAAGATAAAGACAAGCCCCCAACTTAATCCTGCTGCTAATTCATTGAAATCAAAAACGCCCTTTTTATGGTGTTGAAGGAAAAAGCTAATAATGCCGGCAGCAATTATCAGTATCCCCAGTATTTTAGCCCAGTGTGAATATGGAAAAGGATTTTGCGTCATAAAATGTAATTTTTACATTACCAAATGTAATGTATAGGTTACATTTTGACAAATTTATTATACTTATTTAGAATGTAATGTCTTTCAGGTGGATTGGTAGTATAGTTAGCAAATGACATAACTTCTGGCTCAACATTTTCTCTCTTTCTTGCTGCAGGAAAAACCGCTTATTTTCTTCTAAGATAATTCAACACCATCGCATCATCTTCTTCCGTCGTTTCCCCACAAATGGTAATACCAATACCGGGCCGCAACCTCTCCAGGATCTGCTTTAAATCCTGCATGCTTAACGTGAGGTAAGCCAGCTTATCCATCTGCAGCAGGGGAGAAAAATCAGTGACCGGCGTTCCGTAAAGCTCCAGCTGCGACAGTTTGGTAAGACCGGCGAGAAAAGTGATATCCGTTACATTGGTATCGCTGAGGTTCAGATGCACGAGATTTTTCAGCTTGCCCAGTTCCGTGAAGGAAGGGAATTGTTTTCCACTGATATCAAGCTCGGTAAGCTGGCGGAGGGCGGCAACCTGCGACAGATCCGCCACCGCCGTTTTTTCTATACTCAGTGTTTTGAGCTTCGGGAGTTGCTGCAGCGCCTCCAGCGAAGCGACGGGCGTGTCGGACACCGACAGCTGCTTCAGTTCTTTGAGCTGGGCAAGCGGTGAAAGATCGCGCACATTGGTTTTGGCGATATAAAGTTTGTTCAGCGACTGCAGCGAAGCAAGTGGTGAAATATCCTCTACCGGGTTGCCGCTCAGCAACAATTCCCGCAGGCCGGTGAAGCGCCCCAGGGGTTGCAGGTTCGTGATGTTCTTTCTGATCAGGTTAATGTTTTTGATACCGGCCAGCGCGGCAAAACTTTGACCGGCGCCGACAACCTCCTGCCAGGTGGCATCCAGCGCAGCGAACCATGCGCCGTAGTCTTCTTCGTCCGCGGCTGCCGCAGGCGGTTTGCTGCCGAAGGGGAGCTGAAGGCTTTTTAAAGCATCAAGAAAATGACTATTGACGGGCTCTTTCAACAAAAAGCTACGGGGTTCCTCATCTTCTTCATCCCCGTTTATTTCGAATCTGTAGTTGCCGTTTTTAACATGGTGCAGGATGAATTCCATGAACCCCGCAAGGCTGGGTGCGATCACAAACCGCGTGTCTTCATCCCTTCCGAAATTGATCACCTGCCCGCTCACGCCATCCGGGCCGGGATCGAGGTCTATCCCGATATTGTTTCCGCCGTAATCTTTACTGATGGGAAGGTAACGGGTATTGACATATTGTTCTTTAATATGATTGGCAGGAACGGAAGTGATGCCCGGATCAAGCGACGCCGTGGAACCGGCGAGGCTTTCCCAGGTTTTCCATTCTGCCAGCGCCTCATCGATGCTGATGAATGGCAATCCGAAAAACAGGCCTGCATGGCCCGACTCGCCGTTGTGCAGGCGGTACAACTGTTTTAGCTCGTCCGGTAAGGCGAGGCCGGTGGCGGTTTCGAACCGGGTGATGTCTGCCTCCGTGGCGGGCGGGTTAAGAGACGCATTCAGCTCTGGGTATTCATTTGCAAGCAGGGCCTTTATTGCGGCAAGCGTGTTTCCGATCATGGGTCCGGGGTTTTGAATCCTAAAATAGGATAAAATCGTAAACATGCAGGCGTAAAAAATCATTACCCCGCCAGAAAATAAATTGCTATTTTTAGCGCATTACCAACCTGATCCGACCAGGAGCGCGGCGTATGGAAGAAAGATTGCATAACGAACCTGAAATTTGGCGACGCCTGGCAGCTGGTGACGAAGCCGCCTTCACCGTGCTCTTTTACCATTACAACCGCAGGATCTATCCTTTTGTATTACGTAAAGTAAAATCCGATTCCGCCGCAGAGGAGATCATTCAGGAAACATTCCTGAAACTCTGGGCCTCCCGCGAGCAGATCGCGGTGATGCATTCGCCCGACGGCTACCTTTACCGCATTGCCGTTAATCTTACGCTTGATCATCTTCGAAAACAGGCCCGGAACCAGGATTTCCTGGACACGCTGAAGAATTCAGCCTGGCAGGCGCCCGCACACATCGAGCAGCACCTGTATTACCGCGAAACAAAACTGGCGCTGGAGAAAGCGCTGGAGCAACTGCCCCCGCAGCGTAAAACAATCTACCTGCTGCGGCAGGAAGGACTGACCTATGAGGAGATCGCCGCGCAATTGCAAATATCACCAAACACCGTCCGCAACCAGCTTGTATCCGCTTTCCGTTCGATCCGCGAATACCTGCAGGGGCAAGGCATTTCTATGCTGATCGTCCTGCTGCTCTGGAAAGGCTTTTAAATTTTTTCTGAAGGTCGGATAGTCCATTTGTTTTGCCCGTTCGTTTCAAGCTTATATAACCTCTCCTTGATGACACTGAACAGAATCAAATACCTGTTTGCGCAATATGATGCCGGAAAGGCAACGGAAGCGGAACGCCTGGAGCTGTTTGGATTGCTGGATACGTATGACGGCGACGATCTGCCGGAGTATCTGACCGAAGAGCTTCGGCATACCGAGCCGCTCCCCTGGATAGATGAGGCCCGCTGGCAACCGGTGCTGAGCGGTATACTGCGACCGGTTTCAAAAAAGCGTACGCTATACAGGTGGATGGCGGCCGCGGCTGCCTGCATATTAATGGCGGTAGCGGGTTATATATATATGTACCCGGTCCGCTCACCGGTAACACAGGCCCCGCAGCATGACGTACAGCCGGGTTCAAGCAGGGCCGTTCTTACGCTTGGAGATGGCTCTGTAGTGAGGCTTGACAGTGCCGGCAACCAGCAAATACAGCCCGGTATCTTCAGCCGCGGCGGAGAACTGCAATATGACAGCGACGCGCAGTTAGTGGCCTACAATACGCTTACCACGGCAAACGGAGGTAATTACCGGATCGTGCTTCCTGATGGCACAAAAGCCTGGCTGAATGCGGGCTCATCCCTTCGTTATCCTACAAGCTTCACCGGCGCTGAGCGGCAGGTGGAAATGGAAGGGGAAGTATATTTTGAAGTGGCCAGGCAAGCGAAGAAGTTCCTGGTGAAGATCAGGGACCGCGCGGCCATAGAAGTAACAGGCACGCATTTTAATGTCAATGCCTACAGGGATGAACCTGTGCTGCGCACATCGCTGCTGGAGGGCCGTATCAGTTTGAACGGAAAGCAGCTGTTGCCAGGAGAGGAAGGCATACTTTATCCCAATGGCAGGGTCACTACGCGGGAAGCGGATGTGTATGCCGCTGTGGCATGGAAGGATGGATATTTCTCCTTCAATGATGCCGGCCTGCCGGAGGTGATGCGCCAGCTGGCAAGATGGTATAACGTGGAAGTTGAATTTCGCGGGCGGGTGGCGGACGATGTGCTCTTCTCGGGAGAGATAGGCCGTTCGCTGACCTTATCGCAGGTGCTGAAGGGACTTTCGCGTACTGGTGTGCGTTTTGAGATCGAATCCGGTAAAAGGATACTGATAATTCCTTAATCTAAACCTGGTAGTTTATGCACTAAGAAAGGAAAAATCCCGGCCGTACGACCGGGACCCTGAGCTGTGATGTGCGACCATCACAGGCGCGGGGATCGTCATTAATCGTCATGTGAATGAAAATCAATTAGTCACCCAAAATCAAATGTATGAATTTTATTGCCTGGTTACAACACCAGCCTGGCATCCTATGCCTGTGGAAACGGAAGGGAAAGCTCCTTCCGGTATCAATCAAAATCAGAAGGGTCATGAGAATTACTGTTTTTTTACTGTTAGCGGCCTTCATGCAGGTACATGCGGTAGGGTATGGGCAGAAAGTGACCATCGAGGCACGTTCCGCTTCTCTACAGCAGGTTTTTCAATCTATCAGGAAACAGACGGGTTATGCTTTCTTCTTCAAAAAGAATGATCTGGCCGGTATATCCCCCGTTACGGCGGTATTGAAAGATATGCCGCTGAATGCGGCGCTGGATACCCTTTTACAGCATCAACCGCTGAGCTACACAATAGAAGGCAATACCGTATTTATTGTCCGTAGTATTAAACGTCAGCCTCTCCTCCCGCCCATTCATGTAAAAGGAAAAGTGACCGATGTAAAAGGAAATCCAATCCCGGGCGTATCCGTTCAGGTAAAAGGCCGGGGAAGAGGGGTACAGACGAATGCCGAAGGTGAATACGATCTGCCTGATGTGCCCGACAATGCCACGCTGGTATTCACGTCCATCGGTTTTGAAAGGCAGGAAGCTGCTGTGGGTAAGAATGCGCAGGTCGATATCGTGCTGAAGCTGGCAGAAAACAAGCTGACGCAGGTATCTGTCATCAGCACCGGCTATGAGACTGTTTCGAAGGAACGTTCCACCGGCTCTTATTTCCAGATGAACCAGGAGTTGTTCGATCGCTCGGTGACGACGGATGTGCTGGGCCGGTTGCGGGATGTTGTGCCGGGGTTGATCTTTGATAATAATGCGGTGGCTTCCCCACGTAATAAAACGAATATCTTCATCCGCGGTCAAAGCGTGCTCAGCACACGTACCGATCCCCTGATCGTGATCGATAATTTTCCCTATGAAGGAGATTTGAATAATATCAATCCGAATGATGTGGAATCCATATCGGTGCTCAAAGATGCCGCGGCGGCTTCTATCTGGGGAGCCAGGGCGGGGAATGGCGTCATCGTGATCGTCACAAAAAAAGGGAAGTACGGGCAACGGCCTTCCGTTTCTTTTAATTCCAATGTAACGGTCGGGGAAAAAACAGATCTCTACTATCTTCCCAAGATCAGTTCCGCAGATTATATAGAGATGGAGAAGACCCTTTTCACGAAAGGATTCTACAATTCGCTGGAGAACAATGCCAACAGGTCGCCGCTTACGCCAGTGGTGGAGCTGCTGATCCGCAAGCGGGAGGGTTTGGTGGATGGCGCGGAAGCTGACCGGCAGATAGAGGCGTTAAAGGCGTATGATGTGCGGAAGGATTTTGAAAAGTATTTTCTTCAGAACCCGGTGAACCAGCAGTACTCGCTCAACGTCAGCGGCGGTTCTGAAGGGCAGCGGTACTATGTTTCCGCCGGGTATGACCATAACCTGAACGCAAAACCGGGTAACGGCTACGACCGCATCACCATCAACGCCAATAATACGTATTCGCTGCTTAAACAGAAGCTGGAGGTCAATACCGGCATCTATTTTACCATGAGCAAATCTGCTTTAAAAGAACCGATGATAACAGAGATAGACGCTGTGTCCAGCCAACGGCTTTATCCCTATGCGCAGCTGGCAGACGAAAACGGGCGGGCGCTTGCGGTGAACAAATATTACCGCGGAAGCTACCTGGACACGGCAGGCAGGGGCAAGCTGCTGGACTGGAAGTATCGCCCGCTCGACGAACTGCAGTACGGAAGCAACACCACCCGCCAGACGGATTACAGGGTCAATGCCGGCGTCAAATACCGCGCGCTGCCCTGGCTGAGCGCTGAAGCGCTGTACCAGTATAATGGCGGAACGTCTGCCTACCGCAACATTCAAAGTGAGCAAAATTATTACGTACGGGATCTTATCAATAAGTTCTCCAGCATAAACGACGCCGGGGTGGTTACGAGACCTATTCCCCTTGGCGGCATTCTGGACATTGGCAATACCGCGGTCAATACACACAGCCTCCGCACACAGCTGAGCTTTAGCAAAACATGGTCGAAGCATGTAGTAAGCGCTATCGCCGGCTGGGAAGTACGTGACCAGGGCACGCTCGGCAACACCAGTCGCTCTTTCGGGTACAGTGAAGCATTGGGCACGAGTAAACCGGTGAGCTATACCACTTATTACCGCTATTACCATAATTCTACCTCTGGTACTTTCCTGATACCCCGCAGAGAATCTGAAAGTGATCTTACTGACCGTTTCCGTTCTTATTACACTAATTTCTCTTATGCCTGGGCAGGGCGTTATATACTGTATGGCAGCGCGCGGATCGATCAGAGCAATCTTTTTGGGGTGGAGACCAACCAGAAATCTGTTCCGCTCTGGTCCGCCGGCGCCGCATGGAATGTACACGCTGCGGATTTTTACCGTCTTAACTGGTTGCCGGTGCTCAAAATACGGACGAGCTATGGTTATGCCGGGAATGTAGACAAATCCCTGTCTGCTTATACAACGGCGTATTATTCGGCTGATAATGGAGTATCCCTTCCCTTTGCTATGGTGGTCAATCCCCCTAACCCGAAATTGCGTTGGGAAAAGATAGGGATTACCAACCTGGGGATCGACTTTGAGACATCCGGGCAACGGATCTCGGGGTCCATCGAGGTTTACCGCAAAAGCGGCATCGACCTGATCGGATCTACAGAGCTTGCCCCCCAAACCGGCCGCACCTCGTTCAAAGGAAACTTCGGAAGCACCCTCACAAAGGGCGTTGAGCTGAACCTTCAGTCCCGCAACCTGACAGGCGCATTCCAATGGAATACAGTTTTCCTTTTCACCGCACTGCGGTCGAAAGTAACTGGTTATGATATAAAACCAACGGTTTATAACCTGCTTTCCCTTCCAAGCTCCAGCCCGAATCCCGGCAAACCATTATCCGGCATATATTCTTATCCCTGGGCCGGACTGGATCCTTCTACCGGTGATCCATTGGGCTACAACGGGAAAGAGGTTTCCAACGATTACCAGGCTATTTATACGAATACCACGGTGGAAGACCTGGTATATCACGGCCCCGGCCGGCCGGTGATCTATGGCGGACTGCGTAACACGTTCTCCTGGAAGGGCATTTCCCTGTCCGCCAACATCAGCTACCGCCTTGGTTATTACGTCAGGAAAGAATCAGTGAACTATGGAGACCTGCTGAGCGGCAAGGGCATACATGGCGATTATTACCGCCGCTGGCAGAAGCCCGGCGACGAAGCCTTCACAGACATTCCATCTGAGCCGGCCGGCGTGGTGGCAAGGCGGGATGAATTTTTCCTGAGAACACCTGCTGTGGTAGACCGGGGAGATCATATCCGCCTGCAGGACGTAACCGCGTCGTACGAGCTTACGCGTGATGCCTGGAAGCAGCTGCCGGTCCGCAGGATACAGGTTTATATGTACCTCAACAACGTGGGGCTGCTCTGGAAAGCGAACAGGTGGGGAATGGATCCGGATGCCCTGGATATCTACACACGCCCGGTTGCGCGTACTATGGCATTTGGGTTAAAAGCTGACTTTTAAAAATTGATAATGATGAGAAGCAAGATCATAATTGCGATATTAACGATCATAATATTAACATCCTTAGGTTGTGGAAAGGGATTCCTGGAAGTTAAACCGGATAAGGCACAGGTGGTGCCGGAAAGGATCGAGGACTTCCAGGCGCTGCTGGACAATACGAACATCGCCTTTACCGCTTCCGGTGGACTGGCGGGTATTGCATCCGATGAGTATTTCCGCTTTGACAGCGATATGCCTGTGCTGCTTGGCGTGGAGAACAACACCTATACCTGGGAGAAGGATATGTATGCGGGATGGCGTGATATATGGGATTGGAATCAACGGTATGAATCCATTTTCTATGCAAACATCGCACTGGAGGGCCTGGAGAAGATCCGGCCCGCGGCGGAGCAACAGCTTGCCTGGAATATTGCAAAAGGAACGGCCATGTTCTACCGGGCCATCAACGTATACCAGCTGGCGGAATATTTCTGTCAGCCTTACGACAAGGCTACGGCATCTTCCATGCCTGGTGTGCCGCTGCGGACCTCTGCAGATGTGAACGGGATCGTGCAAAGAGGCACGCTTGACAGGGTGTATGAATTCGTCATCCGGGAACTGGCGGCGGCAGAGACTTTGCTGCCGGATCGCGGCCTCAATTTGTACAGGCCCGGCCGCGCGGCTGTATTTGCCATGCTAAGCCGCGTATGTCTTTCCATGCAGGATTACGCCAATGCGGAAAAGTATGCGGAAGCCTGCCTGCGCCTGCAACGGACGCTGATCGATTACAATACGGTAGACAGGGTGACGGAGCAGCCGTTCGAGTCCCCTCTTACGGATCCTTCGCGCAATCCCGAAATTATCCTCTTCGGCACCGCTTCCGGCTTTTCCTTTAATGTTGACAGGGACACTTATGTGGACACAGCCTTTTACAATACATATGCGGATAACGACCTGCGGAAATCCATTTTCTTTCACCCGCGGAAAGGATACCATTTTTTTAAGGGAGGGTATGACGGTGGGCGCTCCAGGCATGGCGGCCCTTGTACGGACGAAATGTATCTTATAAAAGCGGAATGCCTGGCCCGCGCCGGGAACGTTGCTGCAGCCATGGATACGCTCAATGTGCTGCTGGTGAAACGGTATGATAAGAGTTCATTCGTGCCCCAAACGGCCACGGACGCAGAAGATGCATTGCGCAAGGTACTGACCGAAAGAAAAAAGGAACTCATCGGCCGTTGCATTCGCTGGCTGGACCTTCGCCGGCTGAACCGCGATCCGCGGTTCGCGGTTACCCTGCAACGGTTGCGCAATGGAAAGCTTGTTACCCTTTCGCCGGGTGATCAGCGCTATACCTTTCCCATACCGGAACAGGAAACGGAAAACAGCGGGATAGAACAAAATCCACGCTAAAACAATCACTTTTCAATCTACTTGCCATGAGATTTATATTGATGCTCCTGGGCGGGCTTGCCTTGCTCATATCATCCGCCAACGCACAAAAGCACCCCGACGTTGTTATCAGCGGGGAAATTCAGACAGGGCATGCCTCCGACACGATACAGCTCATTATACGCGGAGAATTCAGCCATGACGGCGACGCCGAGTTTTCGCCGCTGAAGAACGAGATCACCGTTACACGGAACGGGCGTTTTTCTTTTACTGTACCCGGCATTGAACATCCCGTTCATGCCGATATTTACATTAATCCGCAGCGTCACCCGGTAAACAATATATTGCAGTCGGAAGGCCAGCTCCAGTTCCTTTTGCTGGAGCCTGGCGACAGCATCAGGGTGACCGGCAGGAAAGGTAATCTCATTTTTTCGGGGAAAGGCTCGGCTAAATGGGACTACAGGCAATCGCAGATCTTCCTGCATGGGCTATATGACAATATGAAGCCATCCTACCGGGCGGCCGGCGATAAATTCGATCATGACCGTTATATAGAAGACGGGCAGCGGTTGAAGAACGCGCTGCTGGAATCTTTCCGCAGGCGGCTAAGCCGGGAAGCCTGGATTATTTTTGATGCCGATATCCGCGGTAGCTATGGGTTCTATTACCTGATGAAGGCCGGAAGGGTTGATTCCCGTAACGCTCCGCGCTCGCAGGAGCAAAAACATTTCTACGAGCAATATGTCCGCGATATGCACATCGATACTTCCAATGCTGCGTTGGTGCGTTGGTCCGGCTATCCTGGTTTTGTCAGGCGTAAGCTATCGATAGACTATGAGTATGCGAAGCTGAACGGCGCTGTAGCAGAGCGGAACTTGTATGAATATGCCGCCAACAGGTTGCACGGCATACTGCAGGAAAAGGTGCTGATGTTGATAATGGAAATGGATATTGCCTTTAGCAAGCTCTCGGATGAAACGCTGGATTTCATGGAAGCCAGGGTAAAAACGCCTGTTTACAGAAAAAGGATCGGGGAGATGAAAGAAACGTATGCTACAGGCAGCGAGATGATCGATTTCGCTTTCAGGGACAAGGATGATAAAACAGTACGCCTGAGCGATTTCAGGGGAAAAGTGGTGTTGCTGGATATGTGGTTTACCGGTTGTTCCGGATGTGTGGCGGTTGCCAATACGCTTCCTGCCGTTGAAGAAGCTTTCAGGAGCAACGACAGCGTGGTGTTCGTCAGCTTGTCCATCGACCGGCATCGCGATCTATGGCTGCAAAGCATCGACCCCGACAAAAAAATTGTGGCAGGGAAACGCGCTTATACGCATTATACAACGCCCACTACTGTTTATCTCTATACGGGAGGCACCGGTTCCCACAGTCCTTTTATTCGCAAATATGTGCCAGGCAGCACTTACCCGCATCTTCTGCTGGTGGGGAAAGACGGGAAAGTATTTGCTGCGGATCCGCCCAATCCTGCCTTTGAGGGAGGGCAGGAAAAACTGACAGCCTTGATAAGACGGGCTTTGGAACGACCCTTAAAATGAGCGGTGATCTATATAAAAGAGTTGGTCCATACCAGGCCAGCTCTTTTTTTACCTGGCCTTATTCCCCCCTTAAGTTGACAAAACATCACCCATATATTTAACTTATTCCGGCTGAAATTTGTTTTGACGAACACCTGCATCAATAATGTTTTTCAATTCATCTAAAAAGCCACCAGCATGTTAACAACAATTTTCGACGAATCAGTCAGGACTACATTGATCAGCCGGATCAATTCGCTGAGCGAGAGTAACCAGCGCCAATGGGGCAAAATGAATATCTACCAGATGATGGGCCATTCTATTTTCTGGAATCAATGGATATTGGGAAAGAACGGCCTCATCACCAAACAGTCTTTTTTAGGAGTTGTTTTTGGCAAAATGGCGCTTAGAGGTATGGTAAAGGATAACAGCCCGATGAAAAAGAATATGCCCGCTGGAGGCCGTTTTATTAATAAAGAAAAAGATGACGGTATAGAAGCGCAAAAGAAAGAATGGGCCGATCTGATAGCCGCTTACGCTGATTTTTCCAATCACGGCTTTACGCATGATTTTTTTGGAAAAATGACCAGGGAAGAAATTGGTATCTTGGCTTATAAACATATGGATCACCACTTAAGGCAGTTCCAGGCATAAGTTAATTAAAACCATCACAAATGCCAGACATCCGTCACCAGCTCATCATAGCCGCTTCTCCCGAAAAAATCTTCCATGCCGTCACCAGCCAGGAAGGCCTGTCTGCCTGGTGGACGCCGGGTGCAACGGCCAGGCCGGAGCTGAACAGCATAGCACGTTTTCCTTTCGGCCCTGATTATTACAAGGAAATGAAGATCGCCGGACTAAAGCCATCTGAACTGGTGAAATGGATCTGCCTGAAAGGAGACCAGGAGTGGATAGGCACCACGCTTTCCTTCAGCCTGGAGCCGGGCAACAAGGGATCGCTGCTATACGCTCATCCTGAAATGCGGGGACAGGCAGAACAGCTGAAGAGCGGCGAAAACCTGACACTGCTGATCTTCCACCACGAAAATTGGAAAGACTATACCCCGATGTACGCTGAATGCAACTTTACCTGGGGCCGGTTCCTGTGGAGCCTGAAATTGCTGTGTGAAACAGGGAAAGGACTGCCCTGGCCAAACCAGCACCGCGTATGATAGTTTTGCTGAGTCAGGCTTCCCTTATTTTTTTCTGTCGATCTTTCCTTCCAGCCCGGTGATGAGATTGATGCAGGTTTGTAAGCGGGTATAACACGTGCTGCCGTCGAGGGCCAGGTCTTTTTTGGTAACCTCAAAACCGGCCAGGAAAACCTCCAGGTGCGATAAGTACTGGTTGGGCTGTGTATATAGCGTGTTGTATATCGCGTCGTTTAGCTTGTCGCCCTCTTTCCTGAGCTCTTCATTTGTCAGATCCGTCACCTCGCGCATGCGTCGCATCACTTCGTTCATCTTCAATTTGAGGGCTTCCAGGTTTTCCGGGTCTTTTTTCCCGGGTGCGGCGTTGTTCCGGAACAAGCTGTCGGACAGCCTCTTCCTGGCTTTCATGTAGTCGCCAAGGTCCTGTTTCAGGAACGCAAGGCTTTCTTTTAGCTGCGCGCTTTTTTCGTGGGTGTAATATTTATTGAGATCGCCGTCCAGGTGTTTCACCCAGGTCAGCAACTGGTTGGTCACATCCGTTACGACAGGCGTTTGGCCGTAAGTATTGGTGGCAAAGATCAGGAACAGGAAAAGAGTGAACCTGGAAAGTACATTACCCGTCATCGTTTTTTTTTGTGGGAATTTAAGTTAAAAATCCGGGTTTTCAGCCAGCTCATCCAGCAGCGCTGCCTGCGCCGGGTTGATCTTTTCCCGGGCTTCGGGCAGGGTGAACCATTCTGCTTTATCCACTTCCGGGACCATTTGTTTTTTGCCCGATTTAGGCGGCCATTCCAGCTCAAATGTATTGCTGTTGATCATCGTTACATCGAGATCTCCTTTCATGGCCCAGGCCAGCACCAGTTTGCCGCTTTTTTGTTTCACCGGGGTAAGCGGGATGCATTTCCCTTTCTTTACCGGGATGCCTGTTTCTTCCTGAAGCTCGCGCAGGGCAGCTTCCAGCGGATCCTCTTCCGCTGAAAACTCTCCTTTGGGAATAGACCAGGCGCCGGCGTCCTTATTTTTCCAGAAAGGGCCGCCGGGATGAACAAGCATAACTTCAGGTATCCCGTTTTTGACCCGGTACAGCAGTATACCCGCACTTTTTTTCATAACAGGAAGATAACAATTTTGGTACCGGAAGCCGCCCGCAAAAAAAGGGAACAACATCAAATGATGTGTTCCCTTTACCGGCATTAAAATCAATTTAAGCTTAATTATGATCTGCCGCCCCGCGGAGCCCGGCTGTGTTGTACGCTCCTTTGCGGTGCGCTTGCCGGACGCGCGCTGCGGTTTATTTGTCCTCCCTGCGGCCTGCTGATGCTTGAACTGCGGTCGAACTGGCGCTGGGGCCTTTCTGAAGCTGCGCTCCGGTTGATCTCACGCCTTGGCGCGGGAGCCGTTGAGCGGTCGTACTGTCGCTGCGGAGAGCTGCCGCGGTCGAACTGGCGCGAGGGCGTAGTCCTGTCGGCATTCGTATTGCGGTCGAACTGCCTTGAAGGCGAAGTTCTGTCCACATTCGTATTACGGTCGTACTGGCGTGAAGGTGTAGTCCTGTCTACGTTCGTATTGCGGTCGAACTGGCGGGAAGGCGAAGTTCTGTCCACATTCGTATTGCGGTCGTACTGGCGTGAAGGCGAAGTTCGGTCCACGTTCGTATTACGGTCGTACTGGCGTGACGGTGTAGTCCTGTCCACGTTCGTATTGCGGTCAAACTGGCGCGGTGTGCTGCGGTTCATGCTCGTACGGTCGAACTGGCGGGGGCGGGTGCTGCGGTAGTTGGTGCGGTAGTTATTTACCACCACGCGGTTCCTGCTATATACACTCGCAGATGTTACCCGCATCGGGCGGTAGATGCGCGGCGCCCGCACTACGCGGTGCGTGTGCACAACTACATACCTCGGGCGGTAACGGTAGCAGATCGGCTCGTAAACGTGCCATGCAAGCGGCCTCCAGGGATCCCACCACACGGGATAATGATACCACCTCCAGGGAGATACCCAAACGGTGTAATACGGTGCAAACACAAAACGCACCGATGGCCAGAACCACACATTCACCACCAATCCTGAAGGTGCAAAAGCGGCATTAGGCCCGTGCGCATTGCCGGCGAAGGCTACGTCATCAAAAGTTTCGCCATTAAAAGCGGTTTCATCTTCGAGCGAAGGCTCCACGATCTTCGATACGCCGTAAATGTCCTCATCCCCCACGATCTGTATCACCGCGCGGTTATCTCCGGTCTTCTCCAGTTCTATCACGGCAACGTCCTGGCTTTCTGAAGCCGATACCAAGGCCTGCAATACAAAAAGCTGCACATCTCCGTCTTTTTTATTGATAACGCGGATATAATCGATATCCCCGTCGTTGTTCAAATCCAGGTTATTTACGCCATTCTCTTTTGTATTCAGCATTTTCTCGAATTCTCCGGGATTATCGGCCTTTTTGAACATCTCCAGCGCGCCTTCAAGGCTGAAGTTGTCCCCGGGCAATCCCGTCCCGTCCTGTGCCTGTACGCCCGTTGTCAGCGCCAGGCTGAACAGAACGGCTGGCAATGAATGTAATATTCTCATACAATAGGCTGTTGTTACCTATATAAGACGACTAAAGGAGGGAAAAGTTTACACGGTAGTTTATTGTAGGAATGTTAAAGTTTTCACCAATATTTATTTTTCATTCATGTACTATGCACATTATCAACAGATAGATGTAAAAACAGCGGCCAGCTCAATAATTCGTTTGAGCCGGCCGCTGCGGGATTCATTGCTGCGGGGTTATTTCCAGGCGTTCTCGTATGCCGCGGTGATCAGATCCTCCGGGGCGCCGTCTAAATTATTCTCAATGGAATTGGTATTCCATGCCACCTGTACATTGTTGGGAAAGTGCATGATCACCGTATGAGTGCCGCGGTAAAGCGCATCACGCGATGTGCCGCCCTTCCAGTAGTAGTTGCCGTGCCGTCCTTTGATGCCGGCGTCAAATCCCATAAGCTTATTTTTCATGCGTTGCAGCATGGCCGGGGATACAATTTTATAAGCCTCCGCTGCCATCAATGTGCTGGCTATCTCCGTGGGGTTGACGTACCAGTTTCCCGTTCCGGCCCATTTATAGCCATTATAGAACGTTACACCCAGCAAAGAAGGGTCGGAAAAATTATAATACAATGTCGCGTTACGGTCAGGAGGGTTTTCTTTATACGTAACCGGCCCGTTCTGATTCCAGTCGCCCGGTTCAATTTTACTCCAATCCGGTACGCCGGCGGCTTTGAAGATATGCTGACGCACATAGCTGCGGTAGAATTGCGCCAGTTCGTCTTCAATCACTTCATCCGGTTTTCCTTCATACACACCCTTCCCGTTTACGATAGCGGAAAGCAATATCCGGCAAAGCAGGTAATTGGCAGCGTTGTGGTCGTAATAAACATCACTATCTCCAAAACCCGTTGTATGCGTCTGCATACACGAGCGCAAAGACAAAAATCCCGAGCCTACATATTTAAGCCCTGATTTGTGCATCAGCAGGTGCGCAAAGGTGATCTTCCTGTTTGCATAAGGAATGTTCCATGATCCGGGTAAAAATTCCCAGATATAGGCGTTCTCATTCAGCCCTTTGTTTTCCAGCGCTTTTAATATGGCAAGCGCGGTGAGGGTTTGGGTGCCGGTGGATGTTTCCTGGCGGGTAGTTTGCAGGTAGGGCAGCTCCGCATCCTTGCCCCTGCGCGCCAGACCGCCATGGCCTTCCTCTGCGATCTTGCCGTCTTTGGCAATGGCAAAAGCATAGCCTACGGTTTTTCCTTCAAAGCTTTTCTTCAGGTTCTGGGAAAATAGCGCCACGTCAAATCCCGCGTCAGGGATGTCGTTGTCTGGTTTTTCACAGCCTGCCAGCAGAATGCCGGCCAGCCCCAGGATAACTCCCGTGTTGTTAAGTAAAGTTTTCATTTCGGTAATATTGAGGTTTTATGCCCCAAAGATGCAGCGGGCGGGAAGATGGCAGGGGCTTGTTTTAACGGATACAGGCATCGGGTTAACGAAAGAGGGGAATTGACGGTATCCGGATTGCAATGGTTAATCTCTTCCCAATAAGATATCCACCATTTTTTTGTGGTTATTGATGAAATGCTAAGATGTTTTATAGTTCTCCGTATAGCTGGTGCACTTTATGCCTGCGGCTTCCGGCCCGTCACCGCCCTTCTCCCAGCCAGCTTTCCAGGATGGCGGCCTGCAATGCATCTGGATTTTGTATGCGGATTATTTTATGGTCGGAGCCCATTGCAAGACCTGCATAGGCAAGATATTTCTGATAGTTGATCTCTTTGGTGGTGTAGATATAATCAAACAGCTGGTCCATCCTGCTGCCTGCTGTGCTTTCAATGACGGCCCGCAGTTCCTGTTCGGTGAACCCTCTTTGTTTTTGCTGGTAAAATTCCCGGTACAACCTTCGCATAACATCATCCAGGGATCTTTGGTTCTTCGTGGCATGGCGTATCGCGAAATCGAACAACATTCCTACCACAGGGCCTTTGTCGTAGTAAGAGATCGTTTTGACCACGGTGTCGGCGGTCCGGCCAAAAGGGCCGTCGCGCCAGGTTTCATAACTGGCTTCCGCCAGCGACTGGTACAGCTTGCCTGTTTTGGTTTCAAAAGCGGTGATATTCGACCGGATGTTGTTGAAAAGGTCTTCTTCTGTTGAAAGGCCTGCACGCCTAAGGATAAGGTATTCGTAGTAGACGGTCAGCCCCTCCGAAACCCACAGCATTTTCGTTCTGCTGCCATTATCGTAATCAAAGGGTCCCAGCTCAATGGGGCGTATGCGTTTCACATTATAATGATGAAAATATTCATGCGCGATAAAATTCAATAAACGCAGGCGTTCTTTCGGGGAACTTAAACCGGCGCCGTTGAAACTGATGGTCGTGGAATTGGCATGCTCAATGCCGCCTGCGCCGGGGCCAATGGCAATGAATACATATTGCCTGTAGGGAATATGCCCGATGATGGCGGACGCGGTTTCGACGATCTTTTTCAGATCGCTCATGAATTGTACTTTATCGAAATCGCCGGGCCTGTACCCGATGAACCGGTGTGGAATACCGGATACGGTAAAAGCGGGAAGCTCTTCCAGGTTGCCGATCAGCAGGGGACTGTCGTAGAGCGCATCATAGTCGGGCGCTGTGTATGTATAGGGTTCGCCCGCAACGGTATCCAGCCCGGTGGCCACGTCTTTCCATGCTGTAAAGGGTTTGACCACCACCTGCACCGGCTGCTGCAATTTGCCTGCGGGATGCAGGAAAACGCCCGCCGGTGAAATGTAGCCGCGGGTGTCGTCCAGGTAAGGCGTGGCAACGAAGGCTCTTTTTGTTCTGATGATGTAGGAAATGGTCAACGTGGCGGCATTATTGCTTTGAACCCGCCAGGTGTTGCCGCTGGTTTTTTCCCAGGCAAGCGGCCGGGCGTTTCCGTCGGTCACCGAAAAGCTGTCGAGGTTATTGGCAAAATCAAGCCGTTGGTAATAACCCGGCGTCCATACCGGCATTTTGAAATCCTGATTCTTTCCTTTCAGGCCATGGCATTGCATGACTACCCGGAAATAATGCGCGGCCGGGTTGTCCATGGAAACGGTGAAGGCGATGGGCTGCGCCGCAGCAGCGAGGGATAACAGGAGGCAGAGCGTTGCCAGGTATATTGTTTTTGTCATAAGATGTGAATACTGCGATTGAGATTTTGGACAAGGAGGGCAGCTTACGTCGCTGCAAATTCATTTTAGCATTGAACTATACTAAAATACGAAAATTACCGTGTACATATCCGTCAACGCAGGGCCTGCGCAAAAAGGAACTCCCGGTTCTGCCCGGAAGTTCCTTTTTATCCTGGAGTTGAAATGCAGCAGTAGGGGCTATTGCAGCGGACTGGCAGGCTGATCCCCGATCTCGGTAACGGAAAATGGTTCCTGAGCCCTGCTCAGGGTGCCGGTGGCCGTGTTCCGGATGATCACCACCCTGATCCTGTGGTGCCAGGATTGGGTGGAGGGAGCACCGTCCTGGTCTTTCCGGAGCAGGATGCCGCCCACCTTGACCTCCGCGGTTACCCGTATATTCCTCTCCGTGTAATACGGCACAATTCCCCAGCCGCCGCCAAAGTCGGAGGTGGTAACGTATATGAGAATAGTGCTGTTGGCCAGCACGTCGGTTGTGAGCACATTGGGCGCTGCAATATTGAGGTAGAGGTAAGTGCCGGCTGCGGTCCAGGTCAGGGTGGAAATATCTTTTTCATACACCCGCACATTGGCATTGCCCTGCGTGCCTTGCGGGCCCTGTGGTCCCTGGGGGCCTTGCGGTCCTTGTGTTCCTTCGGGGCCGGCGGGGCCTTCTTTGCTGCAGCCGGCAAACAATAGCGGGAAGACCAGGAGTAACAGCATTACATGTTTCATAACATCAGTTTTTAAAAAGATGAGGCGGAGCACCTCACCGGGGTTAGAAAAAAGTATCGTAAGATGTGCTCAAAATTAGACCGGCCGCGGGGAGGCGGCAAGCGTATTAATACGGTTTCCGGGCAGGGATTAATACTTGCTCCGTAAGAATTGAAAAATCGTTCATGTAAAATGCCCGGGCAATTGTGCCGCATTTTATTATCTTGGAGTGCGCCCTTATTTCATTACAATTGGCTAACATTTAAAATAATTCCACGAAACATGCGCCTGAGAAACATTTCCCTATTCGTCATTCTTTTATTGCTGCTGGTACCGTCGCTTACCCGTGCCCAGGATATACAGGTCATCAAAAAACGGGTAGTGGCCGATTTGATGGAGCCCCCCATCAATAAGAACTCCATTACTCAACTGGTACGGTCCATTCAGCCCGGCGGAACCTGGCCTGGTATTAACTATCAGGATATTTCCCGCACCGGCTTCCAGCACAAAGACCATTTGGAGAACATGCTGACGCTGGCCAGGGCGTACAAAAAGCCAGGTTCTCCCTTCTTCGGCGACCCTTCAGTAAAAAAGGCCTTCTCTGCTGCGCTGGATTTCTGGCTGGCTAATGATTTCAGGTGTGATAACTGGTGGTGGAATGAAATGGGCACGCCCAACCTGATGATCAATACTTTGCTGGTGATGGACAGCAGTCTTACGGAAAAGCAGCGGGTGGAAGGGCTGCGGATCGCCCGGAGGGCAAACCTCGAAACCTTTGGCGCACGCCCCGGCGGCGACCTTATGCCCATTGCGGGTATGCTGGGAAAACAGGCGCTGTTCACCAACAACCCGGATACCCTGCAGCGGGTTATCCGTGTAATGGCTTCGGAGATCAAGATCAGCACCGGCCGGGGGCTGAAGCCGGATATGAGCTTTCACCACCGCACGGATAATGTGATCTCCACGCTTACCTATGGCAGTAACTTTGCAGCTTCCTTCGCCTACTGGGCGTCCAGGATACGCGGCACGCAGTTCTCTTTCCCCGAAGCATCCATCACGCTGCTGGTCGATTATTTCCTGGATGGCATCTGCCAGTCGCTCGTATACGCCACCTACCCAGACCCCGGCGCCATGAACCGCGATATCAGCCGGAGGAACGCATTGGAGAAAGAAGACGTGGCCCTGCCGCAAAACCTGCTGGCTGCTACGGATTACCGGGCACCAGAGCTGGAAACCGTTATCCGCGCCCGAAAAGGGGAAATAAAATATAACCGCACATGCGACCGCTATTTCCGGTATTCGCATTATTATACCCATCAGCGCCCCGGGTATTATGCATCTGCACGCATGCATTCCGCACGGGCCAACAATATGGAAGAGCCGCACAACGAAGAAGGCATTCTGAACCATCACTATGGCGATGGTTCGTTTTTTATCTCCCGTACCGGCCATGAGTATTTTAATATTTTCCCCGTATGGGACTGGCAGAAGATACCGGGTGCCACCATCCTGCAGAAAGCGGAGATGCCCCACTGGCGGCGGCTGGCGAGAAAAGGACGGGCTGATTTTTCAGGCGCTGTAAGCGATGGCGTATACGGTGTGGCGGGATTTGATTTTGCCAGTGTGCACGATCCGCTCAAAGCGCATAAAGCATGGTTCTTTTTTGATAAGGAAATAGTATGCCTTGGCGCGGGTATTCATGCAGACACAGCTTTGCCGGTGCTGACCACGCTGAACCAATGTCTGCTGAACAAGCAGGTGACCGTAGGATCGGATAACAAGGCCATCACGCTGAAAACAGGCATGCATGTGCTGCCGGCCGTGTCCTGGGTGTACCACGACAGCGTGGCTTACATCTTACCGCAGCCCACCGGTATAAATCTCAGCAATGGGGAAGCCACCGGCAACTGGCGGCGGATCAACCACCAGGCATGGGCAACTGAAGAAACGGTAAAGGAGAATGTATTTTCCCTTTGGCTGGATCATGGGGTACAACCTGGGAATGCAGGTTATGCCTGGATCGTAGTGCCGGGAACAGATGCTGCCTCAGCCGCAGCCTATAGCAAAAAAGCCCCGGTGAAAATTCTTTCAAATACCGCGGAGCTGCAGGCTGTGCAACATACCGGCCTGCATAGAACGGGCATTGTTTTTTACAAAGCAGGATCCGTCAGGATCAATGATAAGCTGACACTCGCTTCCACAGCGCCCTGCATAGTGATGGTAAAAGCGGAAGGGTCAACCGTTGATACGATAGCGGTGGCAGACCCCACGCAAAAATTGAGTTCACTGCAATTAAAGGTGAATGAACGCACGATAGACGTGACGTTGCCTGCGGGAACTGAAGCCGGGAGTACCGTCGTTGTACGGTAAGATTGCTCCGGGTTACGGCAGCAACGTATGCGCTTCAGGGTTATGTTTCAGCACTTTGTCCATTAGCCGGTAGGCTTCAAGCCGCTGGGCCGGCGGAAAGTCATGCGCCGCATCGGGGTAGCTTGCCTGTAAATGTTGCGGCATGCCAAACAGGGAATATACCGGGGCTACATCTGCCATCCCTTCTTTTACGCCTTTTACGTCAAAATTGCCGTCGTTCACAGGCGAGTTGGAGAAAAAAGGCCGCGGTGCGAGGGTGGCGATCACTTCATCAAAATCGAACGGCATGCGTTGCTGGTCCAGCCCGTATTTTTCACGCAACAATGGCATGTAGCGGGTTTGCGCCCATGGGCCCAGCCGCCCGCCGTAACGTTTTGAGGCCTCTTCCCCGATATTGTAATAGCTGAACTTCGTCCAGCCGCAACTGGCCACGATCACTTTAATGCGCCTGTCGAAGGCGGCTGCGAACATCGCGTTATGGCCGCCGAGGGAATGACCGATCACCCCGATGCGCGCGGAGTCCACATTTTCCATGGACTGCAGCAGGTCGATGCAGCGCAGGTGGTTGAAGATGGCTTTCATGGTGCCGGAAGCGTAGCGGTCCTGCTCAAAATTATAATCCTTCATATCTCCAAAGCTGGGGTAATCGGGCGCGATCACGACATATCCCCTGTCTGCCAGCTCTTCCGCATAGGCCCTGTTTGCCTTGCCGCCGTTTTCGTTCGTGATGGACTTTTTCCCGAGCGGGCTGGTTCCATGCAATGCCAGCACGGCGGCGTGTTTTCCCTTTCGCAGGGGAACGAACAGGAAAGCGGGCACCGGTTCGTTTTCCGCGGCCATAAAAGTGATCTCATAACGGATATGATTGCGTTGTTGCAGGCTGTCTTTGATATTCACCTGTAAAGGCCCTGCCGGGTCGCGGCCGGGCAGAGGCCCCATGGCCAGCTGCATGCGGTCCAGGATCTGTTGCCGTTTTATTTCCCAGTGGGTGATTGTTTGCACCTTTTTTATGCGCCCGTCAGCATCGCTGTATGTCAGGAGCCGGGAGCCGGTTGTTTGTGCATGCAGTGCAATACCGGAGAGCAGGAGGGCGGCGAAGAGGATCGGGGAACGCCGGCGGATATTACTACTTATCATATTAACAAGATAATAAATCAGGAAGGGAAAGCTGTAGCTTTTACAAATAATTTTATTACCTTATTTGACAAATCAGGTCCCGTATGATAAAGAAGAACAGTATTCTATTGATGGCATCGGTGTTGCTGTCGGTTACCCTTTGCTCGCTTTCGCTGCCGCAGCAGCATGAAAAGGCAAAGAATTTAAAAGTGCTCCCCAAAAACATCAGCCATGAAGAGCTCGATAATGTGATGAAAGGATTCAAGGAAGCGCTGGGGGTGAAATGTAGTTTTTGCCACGATCCCCGCAAAGATGATCCCAAGAAACTGGACTTTGCCAGCGACGACAACGATCACAAAAAGATAGCCCGCGATATGATGCGCATGACCCAACGGATCAACAAAAAATATTTCAAAGGCCAGACGGCGGAAGCTGTGACCTGCTACACCTGCCACCGTGGCCACGACGAGCCGCTGACCAGCCCGCAGGCAGCGAAATAATTTGCAGGTAAAAAAACGGCTTTAAGATTTTGCTTAAAGCCGTTTTCTTTTCAGTTATTCAGAACAGCGTTCCTTCTTCACGGACCTGCCAGCTGCCTTCAGCGATCTCTTCATCCAGTTCGCGATCGTCCCAGCCGCAGTAGCCGATAAATATTTTGATGTCTTTTTTATCGAGAATGCCGGTATTGATATATTTCAGGGCTTCGCGGAAGTCGCCTCCCAGGTGAATGCCATCCGCCACCGGCGTGCCTCCCGGTATCAGATCGGCACGGCGGTGCACAAAGTAAAGATGCTCCTGGTCCACCGGCCCCCCATGATACAAGGGGAAAGGAATTCCCTTCTTAAATTCTTCCAGCTCATTTAATCTTCTTGGAAACCTTTTGTTGATCACAAAGCCCATGGCCCCTTTGTCATTGTACTCAGTAATGAATATCACTGATTTTTCAAAAAAGGTATCGTCCAGGAGAGAAGTGCTTGTCAGAAAGATGCCCGGTTTCATATGCCAAAGGTAATTAAGTTATCGATCCGGCTTTCGCGCCTCCCTGATCTTTTCCACCAGTATTACAAACCCGGTGCCGAGCGTATAGGCTATGATATCCGCCCAGGTAAAGTAATTGCCCAGTACAATATTCGCTAACCGGGAATGCCCGAGCCCGAGATGCTTCACCATGTTCAGGTATTGAAGGCCTTCCACCAGGCAGGAGAATGCCAGCACGGCCAGCGCTACAGGCACAACCGGCGCCTGGAGAAAGCTGCGCACAAAACAATAGATGAGTATCACCACCAGGAAGTCGCCCGCATAAGGCCGTATGAAATCATCGTGGAGGTAGGCGGCGATCAATACTTCAGTAACGAACAGCAGGATCGTAAGGGTGAAGTACCACCGGTTAAAACGCAGTTTCATGGCGGGAAGATAAGCAAAGTTTTATCACACGGCAGGATGCCGCAGGTTGCATTCCTCTGCCGGAATACCTATTTTTATCCATACGCGTCTTACAGGAAGGCGATAAAATTATGATGCAATCAGCCGCAGAGAAAAACGGGAAACTTGCCGGCCTGGACCACCTGAGGGCCCTGGCCATCATCACGGTGCTGTTATACCACTACCGCATGTTCCAGCATCCCCGTTGGCTGGATGATGTGATGGGCTTCGGCTGGAGTGGTGTGGACCTTTTTTTCGTGCTGAGCGGATACCTCATTTCTTCCCAGTTGTTTGCAGCAATGGCGGCGCGGAAGCAGGTGTCGCTGCCGGAATTCTTCATCAAACGTTTTTTCAGGATCATACCGGCATACCTGGTGGTGCTGGCTATTTATTTCCTGGTCCCGGCCTTCCATGAAAAGGAGGCGCTGCCGCCGCTTTGGAAGTTCCTGACCTTTACGCAGAACATTGGGTTCGACATTAAGAATTTAGGCACGTTTTCACATGTCTGGTCGTTATGCGTGGAAGAACATTTTTACCTGCTGTTCCCGCTAGTGCTGATAACCATGATATATTTCCGTGCTGAAAAACGTGGAGCCATGTTGCTGCTGGCCGTTTTCATCTTGGGTGTGGTGGCGCGGCTGCTGAGCTGGTACCTCCTGATTGCTCCTGACGCGGGCAATTCCGGCTTTGGCATCACCTGGTACCGGCACATGTATTACCCCACCTGGAACCGGCTGGATGGCCTGCTGGCAGGCGTTTCCATCGCAGCGTTGTTCGTTTTCCGGCCGGTGATAAAAGAGAAGATCACCCGGCACGGCAACAAAATAGCAGTATCGGGCCTGGCGGTTTTAACAGGCGCCTGGTTCCTGTGTGAAGACCAGAGAAGTTTTTATGCTTCCATCGCGGGTTTCCCGCTGGTATCCGCCGGGTATGGTTTGCTGGTAGTGGCGGCTGTGAGCCCGGGCAGCGTACTTTACAAATACAGCAGCCGTTTCACCGCGCTGATCGCGAAATTGTCATTCGGACTATACCTTGTACATAAAGGCGTTATTCACATTGCGCAGCCGCTGCTGATAAAAACAGGCATCGAACCGAAAGGCAGCCTGATGCTCCTGTTATGTTTTACTGTAGCGGTATTGGCGGCGCTTGTGCTGAATAAGATCGTGGAAGAACCTTTCCTGAGGCTGCGGCAGCGGGTATTGGAGCGGCGGAGGAAGAAACATGCCGTACTGAAGAAAGGAGTGTCCGGGCAGGAAAAACAAATTGCATAATAGCGGAAACAGCAGATCTCTATTCCGCCGGACGTATTCAGGTCTTCCTTTTTTTAACAAGATGCGTAATACCTTCCCCTATCATTTTTTCCAACAGGTCGTATCCGCCATTGGCTTTGCTGTGAGCACTTTCCCTTTCCTGAAGGGTAACAGGAACAGCCCAGTATAAATTGACGTGGTCGCCTTCCATGTCCGGCAACGGGATCTCAGGGCCGTTGTAGAGCGCCGAGGACAGAATAAAGCTGTCATATCCCTCCGGAAGGCCGGAAGAGCTGATGGTATGGCCTTCTCCCATCCAGCTGAGATTCCGCCAGGGGCTGTCTGCCATACCGGAAAGCGCCTGCGCCATGCTCATGATCTCCGGGTCGGTAAAATCCTTTTTGCTGACGGCGAGGCCCAGCTCCATCCTTCTGAAGCCTGGAGCCTGGTCATTGTACAGGAATTCCACCCAGGGCATCGGCCGTATGCTTACGCCCAGGCTGAGAAAATAGACCACGTCTTCTTTCTCGAACCTTGCCAGCGCCATCGGGGGCCATTGTTGCTGATCTATGGCGTAGTATTGCTGTACACGGCCAAATTGTGCTTCATATGATTGCAGGAGCTGCTGCTGCATGGCAGACCAGGGATTGTTGTTTTCATCGCTCCATTTATCCCAGAACCGGGATGTTTTTTGAAGACGTTCGTAAAGTGCACCGGCATCTTTTAGCGGGAAAAGGATGTTGTCGACAGGAGCGGTACAATCAAGTGCGTAACATACAAGTTGCTCAGCTGAAAGACTCCAGCCGGGAATAACGCCGATAGCCTCGTTTTGGTAAAAGACCGCCCCGCCATCGTCTTCTTCGCTCCACATCATGCTCAAGTGCTCTGCCTGTAAAGGTTCACGGCCCAGGGGATGGTTGCAGTAAGGGGTTTCCAGCATGGGGGCCATTCCTTTTTCCATGGCAGCGTAATCGCGTTCGCCCGGGGCGGGTTGCAGGTTTCGGAGCCAGCATGCCCGCATGCCATAACGATCGGAGAATTGTTCTGCCGGGTAAATATAAAAATAGGCAGTGCGTTCATCCTGTTCCACTACGGCAATTAAGGTGCCCCGGTTATTCGGCTGCTCCAGTAATATTTCTGTTTTGTTCATCTGGCGGTATGATTGTTCTTTGATGAAGCTATTATTTTAAGCTGGAATTCCTTAATATTTTCACCGTTACATGCAACTGCCCGATATGCCGCATGGTATGCTCCGCCGCATGCACCAGCAGCCCGATCACCGTGGTGGGGATCTGTTTCCTGCCTACGCCGCGGAAACCGGTGAGCGTGGATTCATCCGTTTGGGAGAGTTGTTGCAGCGCGCGGTCCGTTTGTTCCCGGAAACGGGCGAGCAATTGTGTAATGGTAAGGTCCGGGCGGGGAGTGACGTTTTCAAGCCGCAATAATTCCAGTTGCTCCGCCGTGAGAGCCTCGCCGCGGGCGTAGGTGAACAGGCGGTCTATTACGCCGGAAAGATGTTGCAGGTGAAATCCGGGGGAGGCGGCACCGGCGGGTTTTTCCCACAGCAGCGCTTCATCAAGGTCCTGCATCATGGATTCGAGTTCTTCCCTGGCCTGCAGTAAGGCATGGGCTACGGGCTGCAAAAGAGGAGGGATGCCGTCTACCGGGCCGCGCTGCCACACTTCGGGCGCTGAAGATGCTGCCATTTTTTTGCTGTTAATTTAACGACTATTCTTCACCTGCTCAAAATAATACACGCCCTTCTTGTTGGACGTGATCACGTCTTTCAGCCCATCCCCGTTCAGGTCCGTTACCACGAAGCGGTTGCCCACGCCGGAATTGTTGTCGATCTGATGCGGTATCCAGGAAGGCGTTTTGCCGGGTTTGTACTCAAACCAATACAATACGGCCGGTTCAAACGCGCCGGGGTCCTTGCCGTTGTGCGCGAAATAACGTTTGCCGGTGATAAGGTCGGGGTGGCCGTCATTGTTGATATCTTCAAAGGCCATGGCATGGGTTTGGGAGAACTGTTTGCTGATCTCATGCGTCGTGAAGCCCTGGGCCTGCTGCTCGTGCCACCAGATGCCGTAGTTATGCGCGGAAGAGCTTACCACATCCATATCCCCGTCGCCGTCCGCATCCAGTACGAACATGTTGGCGCATTCTTTCCCGAGCTCGGCCGGGTGAAAGGTCCATTCAGGCTGTGTTACATCGGCAGGCGATTCCCACCAGCCGGTGTGGATGATGACGTCGTTCCGGCCATCTTTGTTCATATCGCCCCAGCCCAGGCCATGAGTGTACTTATGCGTCCCTCTCTCACTGTGACTGCTGATGATGGTCTTGGTCCACTGGGATTCGCCTTTCCCCGAAGGCGGTTTCAGCCAGATCACCTGCTTCGCTTCGGAATCGTTGCAGATGATATCTTCTTCGCCATCAAGATCCACGTCCACCAGTATGGGCGTTTCGTTTCCTGCATTTTCCAGGATGGTGTGCGATTGCCAGGGCTGGTCCTTCCCCTGTGGGTTTTCGTACCATGCGCAAACGGCGCCCGGCTGGTCGAAACGGATAAGGTCCTGCCAGCCATCGCTGTTCACATCCATGCAAAAATTCAGGAAAGTGGTGCTGTAGCCGGGCACGGGGTTCAGCGTGTCCGCATGAATACGGTGCGGCTTCCAGGAAGGCGCTTCAAACCAGTAAACGCCGGCCAGGATGTCCGTTTTACCATCCCTGTTCACGTCGGCGGTTGCAGCACCTTCTGAAATGAAAACGGGGTGAACGGTATGTTTCTTAAAGCTGACCTGGGCTTTCACAGCCACGGCCGGTATCAACAGGCTGGCGAAGATGGTTGCGCATGTCTTCATAAATGGAATTTTAACCTTCAATTAAAATAGGCAATAAAGCCCGGCTTTAATACAAAAAGCGGAAAAATTCCCGCTCCCGCAACCCGCTCCATCCTGCCGCAGGGATATTAACGGCAACCCTGGAATGAAAAAAGGACTGTTCAACGAACAGTCCTTTTATTTTTTAGTAATCCGATTTGATAATGACGATCTTGACGTCCAGCGGCGCGGTTACCCGCACAGGCGCAGTGCCGGAGGCGTTCTGCGCGTCAAGGTAAAGTTTGCCGGGACTGTAGGAATACAAATAAGAAACGCCCTGGAATACCTGCGGCAGCGGTTCCCAGATATTGGAACCAAATGAAATGTACACCTCAATGGCGTCCAGTTCCACCGTCTGCGCATCCAGCTCCGGGATGTCCAGCGTAGCCTGGTAGGAATTGTTACCGGTGTTCAGCGTCCACATATTCGTTGCAACGTTCCCGATGATCGTCTGGTTCGGAATAACCACTTCGTTTGTTTCCTTCGTGCAGGAGCTGAACAGTACAGCGCCTAAAAAAAGGAATGGCAGCATAAATGTTTTCATGTTGATCGGGTTGAATACAACTGTAAATACCAAAGGCTATGCCAATCAGCATAGCCTTCGATGTGAAAAAGGATGAGCGGCGGGCATGCCCGGTTTAATAATGACGATTTTAACTGTCATTACAGCGCCGGCTTTACCGCCTTATATCATCTATGGTTCCTTTGTCGAACAGTTCTTTCAGTTGGCTTTTAGCGAGCACTTCCGGTTCCGGGTCATATTCTTTGTTCAGCAGCCCGGAAAGGCCGCTGCGTTTATTGCTTTCGTACATGTTGTGCAGGATGTGCACGCTGTCGCCTTCCACGCGGGATACTTTATAAAGCGTGAAGCTGGACGGGCCCTGCTTTACTTCGTAAACATCACCCGGCTGCGGGGTTAATATCATTTTGGCGTTCGCCGCGGCAGACTGCCGGGCGGCAAATATGCCCCAGCTAACCAGCAGCAGGAATATGGCCAGCCCGGAGAAGGTCCAGATGGGCGTTTTGGAGCGGGTGCGCAGGTTGTCGTAAGAAAGCTTCAGGTCCTGCGGCATTTCTTTTGGCTTCAGCGTTTGTTTGCAATGCGAGCAGTTGGAACCGCCGGTTTTACCGATGGGAAAGGCGGGTATCCAGAAAACGTGTGCATATTTTTGATAGACAAATACCTGGACGGAAAGCATCGTTCCGCAATGGGAACATTTGGAGCCAAGGTCTTCATTACCGATGGGAGTTGTTCTCCAGCCGTAGATGATCATAGAATATGGGATTTTAAGGGTTTAATGGTAGAACGAAGATAAAAATTAATTATGATCCTTCCACCGGCTTTAAAATTCCCTTAAAATATTGGCAATCAGTGTTATGACATTAATTCCTGTATCCTGTGCTGCCCCGTAACAACGTCCGCCTTCAGGTCGCTGAGCAGGGAATAGAGGCCGAAATAGGTACGGTTGATGTACAGGCTGTGCCTGCTGCCCCTGGCTACTTTCGATTCGCGCACTTCTTTCAGGTTATAAACGTAGTCCATATAAGCGTATATCTCGTTGAAGTAAGCCTCGTTACCAAAATCGAAACGTTCTACCGTAAAGGGGTAGGTGGTAAGACCGATCATTTTCTGGAAGAGACCGGAGAAGAACACGATCTCTTTTTCGGTATCGCTCGGGTGGATCATTTCCAGGTTGGTATAGATCTCCCTGCGGCGTGCATCGTCCTGCAGCACTTCTTTATCGGTGAGCAGGAAATAATTCACGTAAAAATCTTCAGGAATTTCTTTCACGCAGCCGAAATCGAATATGCCCACGGTACCGTCCTCACGCAGCAGGAAGTTGCCGGGATGCGGGTCCGCATGGACTTTACGCAGCTTATGCACCTGGAACTGGTAGAAGTCCCACAGCGCCTGCCCGATACGGTTCCGTACCTCCTGGCTGGGATTGGTTTCCAGGAATTCCTTCAGGTGTTTGCCCTGCAGCCAGTCCATGGTAATGATCCGGTCCGACGACATGTCCGGGTAATAAGCAGGGAATACCAGGTTGGGGATGTGCGCGCATTGCTGTGACAGTTCCTGCGACCTGTTCAGTTCCAGCTTGTAATCCGTTTCTTCCAGCAGCTTGGTTTCGATCTCGTCAAAGTATTTGTCCATATCCACCTCGTTCATGCCTACGATGCGCACGGCGAAGGGTTTTACGATCCTCAGGTCCGACTTCACGCTGCTGGCCACGCCGGGGTACTGGATCTTCACGGCCAGCTGCCTGCCGTCTTTTTCCGCCCTGTGCACCTGCCCGATGGATGCGGCGTTGCAGGCTTTCAGGTCGAATTTGTCGTACAGCTGCGCGGGGGATTTGCCGAGCGTTTTCACGAAGGTGTTCACCACCAGCGGGCCTGATAAGGGGGGAGCGCTGTATTGGCTCATGGCGAAACGTTCGGTGTATGCCTTGGGAAGCATGCCCCTGTCCATACTCAGCATCTGCGCTACTTTCAGGGCGCTTCCTTTCAGGTTGCTCAGTGTTTCGTAGATATCGTCCGCGTTTTCCTGGTGCAGGGCTTCCTTGGTAATGGAAGGGTCCATCAGTTTACGCGTGTAGTGTTTGATGTAATTGGTGCCCACCTTAAGCCCTGTCGTCACAAAACGCCCTGCTCTTTCCACTTTGCCGGTGGGAATATTGGTCTGTTCTTTCATTTGTTCATTTTGTCTTTTCAAAGGCCAAATGGAACCTTCGGTTTCATTCGCTGTTGGGTTACTTCCTGGTCAATATAAACTTCCCGAAATCCAGCAGGCTGTCCAGCGTATTGGAATGCATCAGCTGGAAGCTGAGGTTCACGGCCTTTTCGATGGCGGCGTCCGTCATTTCGAAGTTTATGCTGCTGTCTTCAATCCAGTATTTCAGCACGAACAGCGCCTGCACCCAGAAACCGTGCACGTATTTATCGGAAATGTATTTGCGTTCCTTGATCTCCGTGGTGGTATATCCTTCCCTGATCAGGCCCGCCGCGTAGTCGTAGAAAGCTTTTTTGAAAGTATTCAGCTGGCCCAGCTGGCTGAGCGGCAGGCGCGAACGGTCTGCCTGCTGCAGGATATAACTCCGGTCTTCCTTCAGCTTCTGCACCCACAGGAAATAAAAAGCGAGGAGCTTTTCCTGCGCATTGTATTGCTGGTAGGTTTCGTCCGTTTTCAGCTGGTTCAGCGTGCGCTGGAACACATCCAGCCAGATGTCTTCCTCCACAGCCTCGAATGTGCTGTAATGTTCATAAAAGGAAGATTCGGGGAGGTCGAGTATTTTACAAAGCGCATATACGGATACGGGCTTTTTGCCGTTCTCCAGCCAGTAGCGCTTGTAAGCTTCGCGGATAGTCTGTTTTTCCATATGAAAAATCGTTTTAACGATGAATGTTCGGAGCGGGTCAGGGATACTTTTACAAATTTACGGACGCAATGAACACGGGCCGTAAAACGGCTGAAAATACTTTTTGACGGTAAGTTGAAATGCTGTTCAGTAGAGGGTTACAGCTGATATGTTAAATATTTCCCAACGGAATTATTGCGTATATTCGGCATGACAAAAATCATGTTTATGCCGCAATATTTTAAAGGGCTGAGAACAGCCATTTACCGCGTTACCGATATTCAAAAAGGGAAGGAGTGGTATGCAAAGGCTTTTGGCACCGAACCGTATTTTGACGAGCCTTTTTATGTGGGGTTCGAAATAGGCGGGTATGAGCTTGGCGTGCAGCCGGTAGAAGGCAGTGACGGGCATCCCGGCCAGGGCGGGGTGGAAACGTTGTGGGGAGTGGATGATATCGATGAAGTGTACAACCACCTGCTGTCTCTCGGCGCAACGCCGCATCAGCCGCCGATGGAAGTGGGCGGCCCGTTGAAAGTAGCCGTGGTGAAAGATCTCTGGGGAAACCTGCTGGGATTGATATATAACCCCTTATTCAACCCGAAAGCCTAAAAAAGGAAAGGAGCTGACCCCGCAAAAGATCAGCTCCTTTTCCCGGAATTCCTTTAGTGCGCCGCCGCCACGTTCTCAGGCGGCGTAACGGCCGCGCTGGTTTTCTCGGCGGATATCTGCCTGTTCAGCAAAGTGATCATGATCGTGGTGATGATCAGCGCGCCCACGATCACAAAACCCAGCGTATCGTAATGTTCCAGGTAACCGGTGCCGGTTTTGTGAATGATCTGCCCGGCCAGCACGGAAGCAAGCCCGCCCGCCAGCTGCTGGATGGACGCGTTGATGCTCATGAAAGCGCCACGGTCCTGCATGGAAGGCATGGAGGTCATGATAGCGTTCACCGGTATCATCCTGCCAAATACCCCGATCATCATAATGGAATTGATAATGATAGCCAGCCACAGCGGCGTGATGCCCCTGTGCGTCAGGATCACCACCATCACGAGCGTGAGCAGGCTGGCGGCATAGAACACGTTCACCCTGCCAAGCTTGTCCGTAAACCGGCCGATGAAAGGCGCTGAAACCAGGTTGGCCAGGCCTACAGCCATAAACAGGAAGGTGATCTGCTCCGGATGGATGCCCATGTTGTGAATGGAAAATGCATTCCCGAAGGGCATCAGCATGTAGCCGCCCGTAGCCATCAGCACCATGGTGCCGAAAGCGAGGAAGTACCGGCGGTTACGGAGCGTATCCCAGAGGTGTTTGAAAGCGTTTTTCTCTGTTCTTTTCGTGAGGTGTTCGGTAATTGGCCTCATGTACACCGCAATCAGGATGCCCATCAGTGTGCCCAGCACGCCGATCATCCAGAAGGGCGCATGCCATTCGAAGCGGATGGCCAGTTCCCAGCCCACGGGGATGCCCACGATCTGGCTGAGGGCGAACGCCATCTGGATAAAGCCCATCACGCGGCCCCGTGTTTCAGGCATGAAAAGGTCCGCCACGATGGCCATGCCGATGGCGCTGATCACGCCGCCGAACAGGCCGGTCACAATGCGGGCGGCCAGCAGCATCTGGTAATTGGGCGCGAGGGCGCAGAGGTAAGTGCCGAGAATGAAGCCGGTGTAGAACAGGAGCAACATCTTTTTACGGTCGAACTTGTCCGCAAAGCCCGCGGCCAGCACGCCGGAAATGCCCGCGCTGAAAGCGTAGCCGGACACGACCAGGCCGAACTGGGCGGCGGAGATGTCCCACTTCCGCATGAGTATTTCGCTCAGCGGGTTGAGCACCATGAAGTCGAGTATAACGGTGAATTGCAGTAATGCCAGGATGGCTATGACAAAGACCTGGTACCGGGTGAAGATCCTTTCTTTAGGAGCGTTGATGGTGTCCATAAAATGTTTTCGTAGTGTGTGTTGAACCGTGATGAGGTCAGCCGGGAAGCTCTTCGCAGAAGAAACCTTCGCGGCTGATGAGTTGAATGATCGTTTCAGGCGCCACCTGCATGGATTCGATGCGGAGCACCTTGTCGGTATCTTCGCGGTCTACATTCCATTTCAGTACGCCGGGCTCTTTTTCCAGCACCGGGCCAATCTGCCGCAGGTCTTTCTTGAAGCGGATATTGGTGCGGAATACCAGTACTTCGCGGCCTGTCGCGGTTAAATACGCTGTGTTCATGATCATAAGCATTTAGCCAGGTTAAATAATGCGGTGTTTTACGGTTTGAGCGCTTTTAATACAAGCTGAAACGCCTGCTCCATGTTTTCTTCGGTAAAAGTGTATTTCTTGTGGCCGAAGGTCGTTTCCTGCGTATGAAATTTGATGAGCTGGTACAATGGCGCAAAAGCCACAGCCCAGTACACTTCAAAAGGCAGCGGTATCAGCTCTTTCCTTTCTACTGCACCGTGATAAAATTTACCCATCACCTCCTTGAAAGTCAGGTACATACGCCCGGCCACTTTATCGTAAAGATGGGAATAGCGCATTTTTTCAATGAACTCCACGTCCAGCGGGTTGTTCAGGAAATACCTGGCCCTGTTCTGCCATTGTTTCCGCAAGCCTTCCTCGAAGCTCATGTCGGGACTGAACCCGTCCAGGCTTTCTTTGAGCAATTTGTCGGATACGCGGAGCGTGACCTGTACGATCAGGTCTTCCCGGTCCTTGAAATAAATGTAAATGGTAGCGGGAGACACGCCGGCCGCTTTGGCCAGCTTGTTCACCCCGAACCCGTCCAGCCCTTCCTTTACGATCATTTCCACGGCCTTGTGGTGAAGCAGGCAGATCTTGTTTTCGTCTCTTGCACGCATTGTCCTGCAAATATAAGTGAGCGTTCGCTTACTTAAAAAAATTATTTTCCGCTGGATAAAAAAACGGGGCAGTTCCCTCAGAAACTGCCCCGGTGCTTTGCGCCAATCTGTAAGTTTTCCCCGGAAGGGGCGTTCATGGCAGGGCGGGCCTTACCCTGTGCGGCCGCGGGAACGGTACTTCCGGGGAGGTGAACAACACTGTAAGGCTGTATCCAGGCTGCCCGGCATGCGCGCCAGCCAAAGCTTCCGCCGGCGAAAGCCTTCGCCAGCGCGGCAGGGGCCGGGAACAGCCTGTTCTCATCATGATACCAGCGGCGGCTTCCGCCGGCCACCGGGAATGGTACGGTAACCCTGCGCATATGCAAAGCCGTTCATTCCCCGCGGCAGCCGCGTACGGGAACATGATGATATCTCACCCGCGGCAGGTTAAAAAATGATGCCGGTGATGTCTTGGAAACTGGTACGGACGCACGTTTTTTCCAACCGTCAGGTGAAAAGATGACAATAAAAATGATGATTAAATAAAAAGAAGGGAAGCCTTACAGGGAGGATGGAATATTGCGCTCACCCCGGTGTACCGGTATTGGCTGGGAAGCATGCCGGGAACAGGATGGGAGGGAAGCAGCGTGGGCTTGAGCAGTACTTCTGTAGTGACAGGAACATAATCCTGCATCTTCAGTTCCTGCGGTTTCGCCTGCATATGCCGGTTCCCCGAATGATCGTCGCCAAACGATGCAGCCAGATGACGGATACATTCGCAATCCACCGCGAGATCGCCGCGGTTCACAACGTAAGCCGTAACCATACATTGCACGTACCCGCTGAGGCGGGCGGCAAACTGCATGCTGAGAGCTGCAAAAAGACATATGGCAATTAAAGGGCGCAAAGCATAGTAAATATAGTAAAAATATCGAAAGTGTGTACCCGTTTTTCCCGATTGCGTATAATTTTTTCCCGATCCGAGTTGCGGGGCCGCTCCCTCTTTCGGACTTTTGCAGGGTAAGTTTAAACGGCCAATGAAGAAAATCGTAGGGAAAGTGCATCTGTGGCTCGGACTGACGTCCGGGCTGGTGGTATTTATCATCAGCGTAACCGGCTGCCTGCTGGCTTTTGAGTGGGAAATACGGAGCCTCTTCAGCCGTGACTACTTCCATATTACCCCACAAGCCAATGTACAGCCCCTGCCGCCTACTGTGCTCAAAGAGATCGCCGAAAAACAATTCCCCGGCATTGCCGCCAACGGCATCAACTATGGCGGGAAGGACTACAGCACCGTGGTGCAGTTCTACGGTGGCGACCCCGAATATTATTACCAGGTATTCCTGAACCCCTACACCGGCGAAGTACTGAAGGTCTGGGATTCGAAGGAAGACTTTTTCCGCATCATACTCGAAGGCCACTTTTACCTCTGGCTGCCGCATCATATCGGTCAGCCTGTTGTAGCATACGCCACCCTCATTTTCTTTGTCATGCTCGTAACCGGAATGGTGCTCTGGTGGCCGAAGAACAAGGCCGCACGCAAGCAGCGTTTTTCCATCAAATGGGATGCGAAGTGGCGCCGCCTCAATTACGACCTGCATAATGTGCTGGGTTTCTATGCCATGATAGTGGCGCTGGTGCTGGTGATAACAGGGCTGGTATGGGGCTTTGAATGGTGGAGCAATTCCCTTTATTATGTGACCACCGGCGGTAAGTCGCTCAGCGACGCGGTATACCCCGTGTCTGACACTACCGCGCAGCAACGGCCGTATACATTGCAGCAGGCTACAGACCTGGCCTGGCAGAAAGTGCGCCAAAAGGCCCCTGCGGGCACGGGCATGTCCGTTTATTTCGGCGAAGGCACACAGGGTACCATCAGTGTTTCCATCAACCACCGGCCCGGTACTTATTATAAAACAGATAATTACCAGTTTGACCAATACACGCTTCAACCCCTGGAAGCTAAGGGCGTATACGCCGGCAAATACGAAGACAAAGGCGCCGGCGATAAGTTCCGCCGCATGAACTACGACGTGCATACCGGCGCCGTATGGGGCCTGGCGGGAAAGATCCTGATGTTCTGCGCCAGCCTGATATGCGCCAGCCTGCCCGTTACCGGCGTATATATCTGGTGGGGGCGCAGGAAAAAGAAACCCGTGGCCCAGAAGAAAAAGCTGCAGCAGAAGGTGGCCGTGGCTTCCTGATCTTCTCTTTTTCCCGCTAAAAGAATTCCCGAAAAAACGCAGTATGTTTATTGCATGAAAACTACAGCGGCTTACTGGCGGGATACATTGCAACTGACCAAACATGTTGAAGGAGGTTCTTTCCGGGAAACCTACCGCGCGGCGGCAATAATGGAGCCTGCCGGCTTTTCAGGCCCCAGGAACGCTTCCACGGGCATTTATTTCCTGCTGGAAGACGGTGATTTTTCCGCTTTTCACCGCATTTCTTCCGATGAAATGTGGCATTTTTACGATGGCATTACCCTGCATATTTACGAGATCACCGCGGAAGGATTGCTGAAGGTGCACCGGCTTGGCCGCAATTACAGCCAGGGCGAGCAATTGCAGCTGGTGATCCCGGCGGGCAGCTGGTTTGCTTCCTGCGTGGAGGAAACGGGCGGCTTTGCGCTGGTGGGATGCACGGTGGCGCCGGGTTTCGATTTTGCAGACTTTGAACTGGCAGGAAGAGCGGAACTGTCTGAATTGTACCCGCAGCACGCCGGGCTGATCGCGTTGCTGACAAGATCGTGATGAGCGATTTCATTAATTTGTTCTACATTTATACAAAACACCGAACCCAATGGCAAAATCTGATCTAATGAAGGATCTGGGCCCTATCTCGCAGCGCACTATGGCCGATGTAGTGGAAAAAGAACTGCGGGAATACCTCAAAAAGAAATTGTTTAAACCCGGAGATGCCCTTCCATCCGAACTGGAGCTGGCCGACGCGCTGGGCGTGAGCCGCAACGTTGTCCGCGAAGCCCTCAGCCGCCTGCGTATGCTGGGAATGATAGAAACGAAGAAGCGCCGCGGCATGATACTTTCCACTCCTGATATACTCGGATCTTTCGAACGTGTGCTGGACCCGCTGATCATAGACGACAGCACGCTCCAGGATATATTCGAGCTGCGCCTCACCCTCGAAATGGGGCTGGCGGATATACTCTACCTGCGCAAAAAGAAAAAGGACATCGCCGAGCTGGAAGCCATTGCCAAAAGCCAGGACCCTGGCGGAAAAGGACTGACCTTCCGCATTAACAACGAGATCGCTTTCCATGGCAAAATATACCAGATGACGGGCAACGAGACCCTCATGCGTTTCCAGAACATGCTGCTGCCCATATTCGGGTATGTGATCAGTCTTGAAAAGGTGCCGCAGATCGGCAAAGTGTCGCACGTGGACCTGGTGAATATCCTCAAAGACGGCAGCAAAGAGGAATTCAGGCAGGGAATGCACGAGCACCTGAAGCCGCATTTCAACAAGCTGAAATAGTGCAGGGGAGGGCTTTCTGGCGGGTATAGCCCCGCCAGGAGCATGCTTTCTTTTACGCCGTTTATCGCTTCCTGTTCTTTTGTTCCGTTTCAATAATCCCATCTTTCTTTCGTTACTTCCGCTGAAACACGCTCCTTAACCTATTGTTACATTTTTATCCCTGAAAGCTTCCCCGGAGTATCAGTCTTTTTTTCCCCATAAACCAACGTTGCCCTGCAAAGCCGTCATTGCGAGGAGCAGCGGGGGATTTTGTGCAGGAGGCGCGACGAAGCAATCTCCCAATATTGTATTGGTCATCCTCATTCAATGCAGGAGATTGCTTCGTCGCCCCACCCGCTTTAGCCCTGCTGCTCCTCGCAATGACGGCTTCGCCCCTTTGCTCCCCGCAACGACGGCCTTTTTTCCGTAGCGGTTTAAACAAGCGGATAATCGTCTATTATTAAATCTTCCGCCCCACAAAAAAATTCTTTGAAGATTGGAATATTTTCCCCTATTTTTGATTTATGTAGGACATATATACAAGTCAACTTAGCAATCAATTTTAGTAGCAATTAAATTCCATTACTGTCTAAACAGTGATTAGTTATGAACCTGATCCAATCTATCTCTAAGCTATGGAGGCTGACTATCATCGTCTCCATCATCCTGCTTCCGCACTTCGCAGGCGCGCAAACCGCCACTGTTAAAGGTAAAGTGACGGACTCCACCGGCCGGGCCATCGAATTTGCCAGCGTCCAGGTAAAAGGCACCACCAAGGGCGCCTTTACGGCCGCAGACGGCAGCTTCAGCATTGCCGCGCCGGCCGACGCCGTGCTGCTCGTATCCAGCATGGGATTTGTTTCCAAAGAAATCGCCCTCAACGGGCAGACTTCCGTGAATGTGCAGCTCAGCTCTGCCAACCGCACCCTCGAAGACGTGGTGGTGGTAGGGTATATGCAGCAGTCGCGCACTAAAACCTCCGCTTCCATCTCGAAACTAAACGCGGCGGAATTGAAGAACACTTCCAATCCCAACCCGGTGCAGGCTATGCAGGGTAAGATCGCCGGGGTGTCTCTCCCCATTTCTTCCGGCCAGCCGGGCGCAGGGGCCGCCAACATTATCATCCGCGGGGGTACCAAGCTGAACGTATATGGCACCAGCCAGGGCAATTCCGGCGGCACTGTATCGACTGTAGACAGGGGGAGTAACGTATTGTTCGTCATAGATGGCGTATTCCGCAATTCTATGAACGACGTGAACCCGGACAACATTGAGTCCATCCAGGTGATGAAAGATGCGGCTTCTACCGCCATCTATGGCGCCCGTGGCGCTAACGGCGTAGTGGTGATCAAAACAAAAACAGGAAAATTAGGTTCGAAAATGAACCTGTCCATCAACCACCGCGTTACCTGGGAAACCAAATCCCGCGATTATAAATATCTGAACGCCACCGATTACCTCCGGCTTGCCCGCACTACAGTACAGAATACGGATGACCTTCTTCCGAAGGATAATATGCTGAACAACGGCGGTTTTTCCGCGGGAACCCGTGTATATACTGCCCCCGGCCAGTACGGTAAAAACGTGAACCTCACAGCTCTGTACGACAATATCGTGGCCGTGGAAGGCCAGGCGTATGTAGACAATCTCCTCGCCAAAGGATGGATGGTGATGGAAGATCCTATCAATCCCGGTACCAAGCTGCTTTATGCGGATAATGACTATGAAAACCTGATCTGGAACACCGGTCTTACCAACAACACGAATGTTGCCGTGAATGGCGGCACCGAAAAGGCAAACTATAATGTATCCCTGGGATATACGGATCAGGCGGGCATCTTCGTGGGCACGAAATATAAACGTTACGATGTGCTGGGCAACTTTGGTTTCCAGGCTACAGATAACTTCAAGATAGATGCATCTGTCAATTACCAGAACGTGCTGCCCAATTACGTGGAAAGTTTCACCAACGAGCTTACCCGTGGCACACGCCTCACGCCGCTGATCCGTATTATGAAGGACGACGGCAATCCTGCTTTGGGCGAGCTGTGGTCTGCCCGTAACCGCCTGCATACCATAAAATACGACGATGTGCGCTCCAACACGGAACGCCTCGTGTCCCGCCTCGCAGGCGACTGGACCATTATCAAGGGTCTTCACTACAGGCCTTCCATCTCCTACCTGTTGCAGGACTACCGTTATATGTTCATGCGTAAGAAAACACCGGCAGACGAGATTCAGCCTTCCACGCAGCGCCAGAAGAATGAAAATACCGACAGCTACCGGCAGCTGATGATAGACCAGGTGCTGCAATATGATTTCTCTCTTCAGAACCGTCATAATTTCACGATCCTGGGAGGCTTCAATTACACCAGGGAAACCAACAGCAAGGTGAGCATCGGATCGCAGCGCGCCGCCAACGATTACATTTATACGATCGACGAACCGCCGATGACCTCTATAGACGGAATACCCGTCACCAACGTAACGGCCTTCGGCACAGAGCTGCTGGAAGACCGCTCCGCCAGCTTTTTCGGGCAGGTGAACTACGATTATGATTCTAAGTATATCGTAGGTGCTACCCTGCGTTACGATGGTTTCTCCAACTTTGCGCCGGGTAATAAATATGCATACTTCCCTTCCGTGTCCGCAGCATGGAATATTCACCACGAAAAATTCTGGCATGTAAAGCCGGTAAGCTCTCTCAAGCTGCGCGCCAGCTGGGGCGTGGCGGGAGACAACAGTCTGCTTCTCACGGACACTTACGGCGGATATTCAGGGGTGAATTACGGACTGGGCTCCGGCATCGTGCGCAGCAACCTGAGCAACCCGAACCTGAAATGGGAAAGCACAAGGTCCCTGGACGTTGCCATAGAAGCGGGCTTTTTTGAGAACCGCATCAACCTTACGGTGGACTGGTATAATAAGCTCACCAGGGACAGGCTGGCAAGCATGCCGCTGCCTTCGGAAGCGCCTTTCCCGACCATCGTATACAACAACGGCACATTGCAGAACAGTGGCTGGGAAGTGGAGATCGGGGGAACGGTGCTCAGGAAGGGCGATTTCACCTGGACCACCAATTTCTCCTTCGCTTATAATAAACAGATGATCAAGTCGCTGCCTGACAATGGCCGCGAGAAGAACCGCCAGAACGGAGCGCCCGTGTGGGACCCCGTACAGGGCAAGGAAGTGGAAGTAGGCGGTTACGCCGAGGGCGAAAGACCGTTCGGGCTTTGGGCCTACAAAGTGGAAGGCGTGTTCTCCACGAACGAAGAAGCGGATAAATGGAACCAGACGCATAAAGACATGATGTCTTCTCCCGAAGGCCAGAAAGTAGGCAAACGCGCGGGCGATTTCATCTTCTCGGATCTGAACGAAGATGGCCTGATAGACACCAGGGACCTGGTATTTATGGGCTACCGCACGCCGGACAAGATCGGCGGCTGGCAGAACAGCTTCAGCTACAAAGGCATTTCGCTCAGGGTGTCGCTGGACTACGCCATGGGCCATATGATCAGCAACGGCGCGCTTGCGCGTTCGCTGGGCCAGGGCCGCGCTTTCAACGAGGGCGCTCCCGAGCAGGCGCTGGGGCCGGACATCTGGCAGAAGTCAGGCGACGTAGGCAAAAAATATGCGCGCTTCTCCTTTGCGGACTATGATTTCGGGCAGCGTAACTACCTCCGCAACACTCCCTTAGGCGTAAACAACAGCTATTCTTCCGACGTATCCGCCATGATCGAGAAAGGCGATTTCCTGGCCGTGCGGGAGATCACCCTCAGCTACGACCTGCCTGCCGTATGGATGCGCAGGATCGGGTCCAGCGGCATGAACGTATTTGCCAGCGTATTCAACGTGGGATATCTCACGAAATACTCCGGCATAAATCCTGAGAACTACACCGGCTTCGATGCGATCGGCTACCCGAGGCCCAGGCAGTTCTCACTCGGCGCAACACTCCGGTTCTGATCGAAAAAATTATTGTTATGAAACCGAGCATGTTATTGCGAGGTTCCGTCCGACAAAAAACATCAAAATATTAACGGATGAAAAAGATATTCCCATATATACTCGGCATATTGATCCTCACCAGCTGCGATTCGCTGCTGGAAGTGAAACCGCAGTCCTCCATCACGGAAGCGGTCTATTGGCAGGATGAAGGCGATTTTGAGCCTTATCTTACCGGCATCTACCCTTTCATGCGCCATTTTGCCAACAACGTAACATATGGTACGGAAAGGAGCGAGGAGCTGGTTTCCGCGCTGAACTCCCGCTTTACCGCGGCATGGTCACATAACATCTCGCCCAGCTCCGGCGCACTGGATTACGCGAACTGGTACAGGGCCATCGGGCATTGCAACCTGCTGCTGGAAAAGATCCAGGGTTTTGAATTCGCTTCCAATCCTGACCTGAAAAAAAGAATACTGGCTGAAACCTATAGCCTGCGGGCATATTTTTATTTCCACCTCACCCGCGTCATTGGCGATGCGCCGCTGATGCTGGAAGCCGTGACCGATACTGAAGTACCGCTATTAGCCCGCTCTCCCGCGCCCGAGGTGATCCGACAGATCACTGCGGACCTGGATGCAGCCATCGCGCAGTTCAAAGCCATCAGCGGCTTTACGCCCGCTATGATCCCGTCTAAATACCGTTTCTCCTACGCTTCCGCGCAGGCGCTGAAAGCGGACGTGAAACTCTGGAGCGCCAAGGTGCTCGGAGGCGGCAATGCGGACCTGAACGCCGCCATCGAAGCCATCGGTGAAGTGGAAAAATCCGGCGCAACGCTGACGCCGGACTTTAAGAACGCGGCCAATTCACGCGCGGCTAACAATCCTGAAGTATTGCTGGCGGCATTTTTCCTGAGAGACGAATCCACCGCCGCGGTAGGCGGCGTGCCGGCTACTACGCATATGTGCGTGAATGCATTCCCTAATGCCCAGGCCATTCAAGGCGCGGATAACATAGACAGCCTGCCCTATGCCCAAACTTCCGCCAACGGCCAGGGTGCTTTCCAGATCAGCCCGAAGTCCCGCGCCCTCTTTACAGACCCGGCTGACAAACGCAAGCCTTTTACCTGGGTAACGGAAAGAGACGGCAACACACTAAAGATCTCCTGGATCACCAAGTTCACCGGCTCTATCTACGCAGATGGCCGTGTGGCAGACAACGATATACCCATGTACCGCCTGGCAGACATATTCCTGATGAAAGCCGAAGCGTACGCAGCGCTCAACCAAACTACGAATGCAATTGAGTATCTTGAAAAGGTAAGACTGCGTGCCGGCACCGGCGACTACACCGGGGCTACGGACAAACCCAGCGTTGAAAAAGAAATACTCGACGAACGCGGGCGCGAGCTGTTTTTCGAGAACAAACGCTGGTACGATCTCGTACGGTTCCATAAAGGCGGCACCATTGACGTGTACACTTACGTACCCAACCTGGCGGGAAAAACCACGCCTTTGTTCTGGCCGCTGAACACGACCGTACTGGCCAACAACAGTCTTATTAAACAAACCGATGGATATAAATAATATGGAAAAAGTAACAGGACTTATTGCCGCAGCTTTCACCCCTTTTCATGAAGACGGCACTATCAATCATTCACTCATTCCCGCACTGACAGACAAGCTGGTGGAAGACGGCCTGCGGGGCATTTTCGTTTGCGGTTCCAACGGCGAAGGGCCGAACATGACCACTGCGGAAAGAATGGAAGTGGCAGAAGCATTTGTAAAAGCCGCGGGCAAAAGGCTCCTGGTGTTCGTACACGTGGGCCACAGCAGCATTGCCGAAGCGCGCGCACTCGCTGCGCATGCGCAATCCATTGGCGCAGACGCTATATCTGCCGTGGCTGCATTCTACTTCAAACCCACTTCCGTGCAGAACCTGGCGGACAGCATGGCGCAGATAGCCGCCGCCGCACCGGAGCTGCCTTTTTATTACTACCACATTCCGCACCTCACCGGCGTGGGCATGGATATGATCGAGTTCCTGCGCATTGCAGCGCCCGCCATTCCTAACCTTGCCGGCATCAAGTACACGGCCACTTCCCTGCAGGAATACCAGTCCTGCCTGGAATACGAGAACGGCAAGTTCGATATCCTCTACGGCCTGGACGAAATGCTGCTGCCCGCTATGGCGGTGGGTGCAAAAGGCGCTATCGGCAGCACTTACACTTTCGCCGCGCCTTTGTATCTTAAGACCATGGAACATTTCAGGAACGGCCGCATGGACGAAGCCCGCGCTTCGCACGCCTATATGGTGGAAGTGATCCGTTACCTGGTGAAATACCCGCCCATCCCCGGTCAGAAAGCCATCATGCAGATGCTTGGCTGGAACCTGGGCCCCTGCAGGCTTCCGCTGACCAGCTTCAGCCAGGAAGCATATGCAAAATTCCACGGCGAGCTGGACCGTTTGTCTTTCTTCGACAAGGCCCCCGCACGGAAAGTAGTTCAAACACCTTAATACTCCGGCATGCGAATATTGAACAGATGGTTAGTGATCGTTGCCTGTTTACTGACTTTGAATGCATACTCCCAACAAACGCCCGAAGCTTTCTTTTCGTGGAAAGAAGGGGCGCAGTTGCCTGATAAGGACGGTCTTGCCGGCAGCTATGCCGGCGTAAGCAACGGCGCGCTCATTATTGCCGGCGGCGCGAATTTCCCCGGTAACACGCGCCCCTGGTCAGGCGGCGTTAAAACCTGGCACGATTCCATATGGGTGCTGGAACAGCCCGGCGGCGAATGGAAAGCCGCGGGAACACTGCCGCGCCCTATGGGTTACGGCGTTTCCCTCACCGCAAACAATGCGCTGATCTGCCTCGGCGGCGGCGACGCGCAGGCTCACTACAAAGATGCGTTCATGCTGCGATATGCAGACGGGAAAGTGACCCGCGAAGCATTGCCCGACCTGCCCGCGCCCGTGATCAACGCATGCGGCGCCGTATTGGACGGAGTGGTCTATCTCGCAGGAGGCGTGAACACGGTCAATGGTTCAACCGGGCAACAGTTCTGGAGCCTGCCATTAGATGCCACAACGGGCGGCCGGCAATGGAAGGCGCTTCCCCCGCTGCCCGGCGCATCGCGTATGCTGGCCATGGCAGGTGCTTTGAACGGAAAAATATACATCTTCGGCGGCGTGCATCAGCCCGCGGGCCAGGCCCGGCAGTACCTCAAAGACTGCTGGGAATACACGCCCTCCGCCGGCTGGAAAAAGATAGCTGAGCTGCCGCACCCGCTGGCAGCCGCGCCTACCCCGGCTTTCGCCGCAGGGCAAAGCCACCTTCTCCTTTTCGGGGGCGACGATGGCGCGAATGCAGCCAAAGTGAACGACCTCCTGGACGGCCATCCCGGTTTCAGCCAGGATGTGCTGGCCTACAACACGATCACAGACACATGGTCCGTAACCGGCGCCATGCCCGTGATTAAAAAAGCGGACGCTTCGGAAAATCCGCATGCCAGTGTATACGCTCCCGTTACCACCCCGCTGGTGGTATGGAACGGCAACATTGTGCTGCCGGGCGGCGAAGCAAGGCCGGCCGTGCGCAGCCGTCACGTGCTGATAGCCACGCCGCAGCAGCCGGGCGGCCGTTTCGGCGGGCTGGACTGGATGGTGATAGCCCTGTATTTCGCAGTGGTGATCGGCATCAGCGTGTATGTGTCCAGGAAAATGGGAGATACCACGGGAGACTTCTTCCTTGGCGGGCAGAAAATTCCCTGGTGGGCAGCCGGTCTGAGCATTTTCGGCTCCAAGCTGAGCGCGCTCACTTTCATCGCCATTCCCGCCAAGGCATATGCCACCAACTGGGTGTACATCCTCAACAACCTGATGATCATCGCCGTGGTGCCCATCGTTACCGGCTTTTACCTGCCTTATTTCCGCAAGCTGAAGCTAACCAGCGTATACGAATATTTACAGGTAAGGTTCGACGCGAAAGTGAAGCTGCTCGGCAGCCTGACCTTCGTGATATTCCAGCTGAGCCGCCTGGGCGTGGTGATCTACCTGCCCGCGCTGGTGCTGAGCACGGTAACGGGCACGAATATATTTGCATGCATTGTGCTCACCACCCTGGTGACCACGCTCTACAGCGTGTTTGGCGGCATTGAGGCCGTGGTATGGACGGAAGTGATGCAGGTATTCGTATTGCTGGGCGGCGCCCTCGTGAGTTTCTTTTTTATGGCAGCCAATACAGACGGCGGCCTTGGCGCACTGTTCAGCGAAGCGTCGCAGGCAGGGAAGTTCAAGATCGCGGACCTCGGCTGGAGCATGTCTCAGCCCGTGCTGTGGGTGATAGTCATCGGCGCTTTCCTCACTAACCTGGTCACCTATACGTCGGACCAGGTGGTGGTGCAGCGTTACCTCACCACGGCCACTGAAGGAGAGGCCCGCCGCTCCATCTGGACGAATGCACTGATGGTGATACCCGCCACTTTCATATTTTTTGGCGTAGGCACCGCGTTGTGGTTCTTCTACCGGCATCATGCGTCGGAACTGAACCCGCATGGCAGGGTAGACGACGTGTTCCCCTGGTTCATTTCACAGCAGCTGCCCGCAGGCCTTTCCGGGCTGGTGATTGCGGGGCTTTTCGCCGCCACGATGTCTACCATCAGCTCCAGCATGAACGCCATCGCCACCGTGCTCACCACCGATTTTTATAAAGGATTCAAAAAAGACGCGACGGACAAACAAAGCCTGCGTTTCGCCAAGCTGGTGACCATGCTGCTGGGCGCTACCGGCTGCGGTATTGCCATGTACCTCGTGTACCTGCAGAACGTGTCTATCTGGGACCAGTATCTCAAGATCATCGGGCTGTTCGGCGGTTGCCTGGCCGGGATGTTCGCCGCAGGTATCTTCTTCCCGAAGATCAACAGCAGGGGCATCTTCATTGGTTTCATCCTCAGCAGCATCGGCCTTTATTTTGTGCAAAGCACAGAGTCCATCAGCTTTTTCCTGTACCCCGTGTTCGCCGTGATCGGCTGCGTGGTAATGGGATACATTTTCAGTCTTATTTTCCCGGAAACAAAAGATAAAACGCAAGTCGTATCATGAAAAAGATCTTCAGCACAGTCATTGTCTTCATCGCCTGCCTGCCGGTATGGGCGCAGGTAACGGTATACCAGTCAGGAACAGAAGGATACAGGTCATTCCGCATCCCCGGCATTGTAAAGCTGCCGGACGGTACGCTGCTGGCCTTTGCGGAAGGAAGGGTGGGCGATGCCAACGACTTCGGGGATATAGACATTGTGCTGAAGAAAAGTACCGATAAAGGAAAAACCTGGAGCGCCCTGCAGGTGGTAGCGGACAATAAAGACATGCAGGCCGGCAATCCCGCGCCCGTGGTGGATTTTACCGATCCCGCCTACCCGCAGGGCCGCGTTTTCCTTTTTTATAACACCGGCAACAACCACGAAAGTGAAGTAAGAAAAGGGAAAGGCCTCCGTGAAGCATGGTATGTAGCCTCGGCTGATGGCGGCAAAACCTGGGACGCGCCCGTGAACATCACCGCCATGGTGCACCGCCCCAAGCAGGCGCCGTATAATTTCCAGGAAGACTGGCGGTGTTTCTTCAACACCCCCGGCCATGCCATGCAGTTCACCACCGGTAAATACAAAGGCCGCATCTATGTGGCCACCAACCATTCCGCCGGCGACCCGCAGCCCCGTTTCATGGAATACAGGGCGGGCGGTTATTATTCAGACGATCATGGCAAAACCTTCCAGATCAGCGAAGACGTGAGCTTTCCCGGCGGCAACGAAGCCATAGCGGCGGAGCTGGGCAACGACAGGCTGATGCTCAACATCCGCAACCAGCAGAAGAATGTAAAAGCCCGGATCGTCGCCATCAGCAGCGACGGCCGCAGCTGGGACACCGCGTATTACGACCACCAGCTGCCGGACCCCGTGTGCCAGGGCAGCCTGATCACGCTCGGTTTCAAAAAAGGTAAAGCCATCCTCGCCTTCTCCAACGCCGCCGATACCCTCAACCGCGATAACCTCACCCTGCGCATCAGCAACGACGAAGGCAGGACCTGGACGCAGCGCTACCAGATAGACAGCATCGGCGCAAAGAACAACTCCGCTTATTCAGACATTATTGCCATCGGTAAACGCGAGATCGGTATCCTTTACGAGAAAGAAAACTACAACCGCATTATTTTTACCACCCGCAAATACAGGAAGTAAGAAAAATTCCGGAATTTATTGCCTGATAACCTCCTGATTTCCTATTTTTCAGGATTAATCAAGCAATATGAGCAGAAGAAACTTCCTCCGGCAGTCCGCTGTACTGTCGTCCGCCATCCTGCTGCGCCCCGCATTGAGCTGGGCCGGCACGCAGGACTTCCCGGTAGTGCGCATCCCCGCGGCGCAAAGAAAGTTCCGCAGCGAAGCCGTCGAAAAGGCCATCGCCGCTGTAAAAAGCAAAAGCCGGAACCATGAACTGTCCTGGCTTTTCGAGAACTGCTTTCCCAATACGCTGGACACCACGGTTGAATTCACCACCGCGAACGGCCGGCCTGACACCTACGTGATCACCGGCGATATAGACGCCATGTGGCTCAGGGACAGCACCGCCCAGGTGTCTCCCTACCTGCCGCTGGTAAAAGAAGACAAGGAATTGCAACAGCTCATTGCCGGGGTGGTGAACCACCAGGTGAAATGCATCCTGAAAGACCCTTACGCCAACGCGTTCTATAAAGACGAGAACAAACAGGGCGAATGGAAAACGGACCTTACCGACATGAAACCCGGCATCCACGAGCGCAAGTGGGAGATCGACTCGCTGTGTTACCCCATCCGCCTCGGGTACATGTACTGGAAAAATACCGGCGACAGCTCACCTTTCGACGATACCTGGAAAAGCTCCATCGCGCTGACCCTGAAAACATTTAAGGAGCAGCAGCGGAAAGACGGCCCCGGTCCTTACCATTTCCAGCGCAATACCGCCTGGGCCACCGACGGCGTGCCTTTAGGTGGCTACGGTTACCCCGTGAAACCCGTGGGCCTTATCTGTTCCATCTTCAGGCCCAGCGACGACGCCACCATCTTTCCCTTCCTTATACCCTCCAACTTCTTCGCGGTAGTAAGTCTCCGCCAGGCCGCAGAGATGGTGCAGGCCTTCCATAAAGACGCTGCGCTGGCGGCCGAATGCCGCGCGCTGGCAACTGAAGTGGAAAAAGCCATCCAGAAATACGCGATCGTAACGCACCCGCAGTTCGGCAAGGTGTATGCCTTTGAAGTGAACGGCTTCGGCAGCTTCAACCTGATGGACGATGCGAACGTGCCCAGCCTGCTGGCCCTGCCGTACCTCGGCGCGGTGAAGGCGAACGATCCCGTGTATGCCAACACCCGCCGCCTGATACTGTCAAAAGAGAACCCTTTCTTTTTCGAAGGAAAAGCAGGCAAAGGCATCGGCAGCCCGCACACCGGCATGCAGCGCATCTGGCCTATCAGCGTGGTAATGCAGGGGCTTACGAGCAACAACGAAGCGGAAATAAAACAATGCCTGGCCATTTTGCAGAAATGCCATGCCGGCAAAGGCTTCATGCACGAGTCTTTCCAAAAGGACGATCCGGCGCAGTTCACCCGCGCATGGTTCGCCTGGGCCAACACGATCTTCGGGGAGTTCATCTGGAAAATATACCGTGAAAGGCCGCACCTGCTGGCATAAGCGATTATTGCTTACTTTTAACTGTCTTATAACGTACCCGATCCCTTATGGAGAATAAGCAAAACGCCTATTTCATCACCAGGTGGCAATCCCAGATCAAAAAAGGACTGTTTGAATACATTATTATGCTCCTGCTGCAAAAGAAGGAACGGTACGGTTATGAGCTTATCAGCGAGATCAAAAAGCTGGCGGACATGGACATTGCCGAAGGCACCATTTACCCCCTGCTGAGCCGGCTGAAAAAAGAGAAGCTGGTAGAGAGCCGCTGGGTGGAGATGGACGAAGGCGTGCCCCGCAAATATTATAAACTCACGGACCAGGGCAACGAATACCTTGAAACCATGTACCAGTATCTCGGAGAGCTGATGCAGGCTATTACCGACCTGAAGGATGTTTAAATAACAGGAAATGAACGGCGACAAGAAATATATACTTTCCCTTGATCTGGGTTCCAGCGCGGCGGGCGCAGTGCTGTTCAGCCGGCAGGGCCAGGTGGTGAAGCAGCTGCAGAAAGAATACGAAAAACATTACCCCGAGCCGGGGTGGATAGAAGTGGACCCGAACGAGATCTGGTATACCATGCTGTCTGTCATCGAAGAGCTGGTGGCCACCACGGGCATACATGCTTCGGAGATCGCCGGCATCGGCATTGCCAGCCAGCGCGAAACCACCGTGATATGGGACCGCAGCACCGGCGAACCCGTGTATAATGCCATTCCCTGGCAGGACAGGCGGACGAGCAAGCTGGTGGACGAATTCCGCTACCAGGGCTTCTCCGGCCTGGTGCAGCGCAAAACCGGCCTCATCCTCGACGCTTATTTTTCCGCCAGCAAAATATCCTGGATACTCGATCATGTGCACGATGCGCGCATCCGCGCGGAGCAGGGCCAGCTGGCCTTCGGCACCATCGACGCATGGCTGATCTGGAAGCTCACCGCGGGTAAAACCCACACGAGCGACGTTACCAATGCCAGCCGCACCATGCTGTTCAATATCCACACGCTGGAATGGGACGAAGAGCTGCTGCGGCTCTTCAACATCCCGCACCAGCTGCTGCCGGCCATTTGCAGCAACAGCGAGATCATTGCGCATACCGCTCCCGGCATCCTGGAAGCCAGCATTCCCATTGCGGGCGTGGCGGGCGACCAGCAGGCAGCCCTTTTCGGGCAGATGTGCCTGGAGCCGGGAATGGTGAAGAATACTTATGGAAGCGGCTGCTTCGCTTTGATGAACACCGGTTCCAAACCGGTCGTGTCAGACAATCACCTGCTCACCACCATTGCCTGGCGGATCGGCGGGGAAGTGACCTATGCGCTGGAAGGCAGCGTATTCGGCGGCAGCTCCGTGTTCCGCTGGATCAGGGACGGGCTGGGGCTGATCGAGTCCACCGCCGAAATAGAGGCCCTGGCGCAAACCGAGCCTGACAATGGCGGCGTGCTCTTCGTGCCTTCGCTTTCCGGCCTGGGCACCCCGCACTGGGACCCGTACGCCCGTGGTATGATCATCGGCATTACGAGAGGCACTTCCAGCGGCCACATTGCACGCGCTGCGCTGGAAGGCGTGGCCCTCGGCATTGCGGATGCGCTGGAGGCCATGGAAAAAGACAGCGGCAGGGCTATTACCGAACTGCGGGTGGACGGCACTTCGGCCACTTACGACTTTTTTATGCAGATGCAGACAGACCTGCTGCAGTACCCCGTGATGCGCCCGCAGGTGATGCCGGCCAGCGCCACCGGGGCTGCGTACCTCGCAGGGCTGGCCACCGGCTTCTGGACCTTGCAGGAAATTAAAGAACAATATACCATCGCCCGGGTGTTTACGCCCGGGGCGCCGGACGATAACCCGAAGCTGCGTGAAAAGTGGCGGAAAGCGGTGGCCCGGGTAAAGAACTGGGACTTTTAGGGAAAAAGGGTTATAAAACCTATGTGAAGGCGGAAGGGAATGAAATTCTCTTCCGCCTTTCGTTTTATTTCATTATACTTTCATTTTTTTACAAAAACTAACGAAAATGCTTTCAAATTCCATCGTAATGTCATAACTTCCAACCAAATATCCGCGTTAAATGTTATTATCAGGAGCCTTTAATCACCAGGGAATATGAGCTGTAACATAAATTTCTTCCCGAAACCTGCCGCAAATCGATTAAATTTGCCAGTATCGGAATGCGATGTATATTGTATAATAATGCCTTGAACATATAGAGAAAATGAACCGTACAGAACAACTGAAAAAGATCGGGAATAACGAGGAGTGGGATGTAGTCGTGATAGGAGGGGGCGCCACCGGCTTAGGCGCAGCGTTGGAAGCTACTACCCGGGGATATAAAACACTGCTGCTCGAACAATCTGATTTCGCGAAATCCACGTCCAGCAAAGCCACCAAGCTCCTGCACGGCGGCGTCCGTTACCTGGCGCAGGGCGATGTGGCCCTTGTAAGGGAAGCCAGTATAGAACGCGGCCTGCTCCTGAAGAACGCCAGGCACCTTGCTAAGAACCTCTCTTTTGTAATCCCCGCCTACAGCTGGTGGGAAGGCATTTTTTATACCGTTGGCCTGAAAGTATACGACTGGATGGCCGGGAGCCTCAGCCTGGGCAGTTCCGTTCACCTCTCCCGTAAAAAGACCATCGAAAAGCTCCCCGGCCTCAGGGAAGACCACCTCTCCGCCGGCATCCTTTACCACGACGGGCAGTTCGACGATGCCAGGCTGGCGGTGAACCTCATGCAGACCATTTACGACAAAGGCGGCATCGCCCTTAATTATATGAAAGTGACCGGGCTGAAGAAGAACGGCAACGGCCAGCTGGGCCTGGTAACCGTTGAAGACACGGAAACCGGCCGCAGCTACGTGATCCACACCAAGGGCATCATCAATGCCACCGGCGTGTTCGTGGACGATATCCTGGAAATGGACGACCCCACGATCAAACGCAAGATAGTGGCCAGCCAGGGCGTGCACCTGGTGCTGGACCGCAGCTTCCTGCCGGGCGAGAACGCGCTTATGATCCCCAAAACCAGCGACGGCCGCGTATTGTTCGCCGTGCCCTGGCATAACAAGATCGTGGTGGGCACTACAGACAACCCGGTGAATGAGATCAGCCTCGACCCCGTGGCTATGGAAAAAGAGATCAGGTTCATCCTCGAAACCGCCGGCCAGTACCTGGAAAAAACGCCCACCCGCGCAGATGTGAAAAGCGTTTGGGCCGGCCTGCGCCCTCTCGCCAAGCCGGAAAAGAGCGAGAAAACGAAAGAAATATCCCGCAACCATAAAATAATGGTATCGGCCACCGGGCTGGTCACCATCCTCGGCGGCAAATGGACCACCTACCGCAAAATGGGCGAAGATGTGGTGGACAGGCTGGAAAAGGTAAAACAATGGCGGCCTACCCAATCCGTTACGCGCAACCTGCCCGTGCATGGCTCGGCGCTGAAGCTGGATGAAAACGATCCCTTATATTATTACGGTTCCGACGCGGCTGAAGTGAAAAGTCTGCCCGGCGCAAAAGAAATACTAAGCGGTTCGCTGGGTATTGTGAAAGCGCAGGTGCTGTGGGCGGTGCGCACCGAAATGGCGCACACGGTAGAAGACGTGCTGGCCAGAAGGACCCGCGCGCTTTTCCTGGATGCCGAAGAGGCGCTGCGCGTGGCGCCGGAAGTAGCGGCCATCATGGCGGAAGAAACCGGGAAAGACAAACAGTGGGAAGAACAACAGGTACGTTCTTTCCATGAGCTGGCCAGAACGTACCAGTTGCAATAAAATCTTACATCCACTTCACTTTTTCTTCAAGAGGCTTTATGCGCCTGCCGGTGCGTGGAGCCTCGTCTGTATAACCAAGATACAGGAAGCCCAGCACTTTATCCTCGTCGCGGAGGCCAAGGTAGTCCTGCATGGCCGGGTGATAGGTCATGCCGCCGGAGCCCCAGTAAACGGCCAGCTGCCTTGCGGTAGCCGCCAGCCAGAAGTTTTCCACGGCGCAGGCCACTGCCGCGATCTCTTCGATCTCCGGTATTTTCGGGTTGCTGCCGCGTTTCATGCAAATGGCGATCACATGGCTGGCGAGGTCGCCCTGCGTTTTCAGCTTGTCGTAATTCCCGGGAATGTATTGCGCCTGCGGCGTGAAGGTTTTGTACAGCTCCGCATGGTCCGTGCAAAACTCCTGCACTTTTTCCCCGCCGAACACTACAAAATACCAGGGCTCGGTAAGGCCGTGGGTAGGCGCCCAGTCTGCCAGCTGCAATAATTCCTGTACCGTTGCGTCGTCCACCTTTTTGCCGTTCATGCTCGTCGGTTTTACCGTACGGCGGTGGGTAATGATCTGTGTGATATCGTTCATGCTGTTGTATTACTGAATTGTTGTTTAAAAGCTTCGGGCAGCCGCGCCACTTTGCGGGTTTTATAATCAAAACATATCATGCCGGTTTTGGCTTCGGCAATGGCCACGGGCTTGCCGTCGCGCGTGGTGCTGAGGCGGTAGAGCAGGTCGAAGCCCACATTGCTCAGCTCATCTGCCGTTATTTCCACGGTGAGCGTATCGCCGTAAAAGCCTTCGCCTTTGTAAACGATCGCCAGGTCGCCCATGATGAGCGCGGCGCCGAAAAATTCCAGTTCCGTGCAGCCCAGCGATTGCAGGAACTGCATCCTGGATTCGTGCAGGATGGACACGATCGCATCGTTGCCCAGGTGCCCGCCGTAATTTACATCCGTGATCCTCACCGGGATCGTGGTGCCGAAGCGGAATGCGGCCGGCATATCGATCTTAACTCTTGCCATGCTGTTGTTGTAAAAAGGCGGTCAGCTTTTTGAATGCCTTCGCCCGGTGACTGTATTGGTTCTTTTCAGAGAGTTCCATTTCCGCGAAGCTCTTTTCGGCGCCCAGCGGCTGGAAGATCGGGTCGTAGCCGAAACCTTCGCCGCCCTTGCGTTCCCGCAATATCAGGCCTTCGGCCACGCCTTCGAACTGGTGCTCGCGTCCGTTGATGATCAGTGAAATGACCGTGCGGAAGCGGGCGCTGCGTGTTTCTTTTCCTTCCATCAGCCGCAGCACTTTATCGATATTGTCCGATGCGCTTTTTTGCTCTCCGGCATAGCGGGCGGAAAGCACGCCGGGCTCGCCATTGAGCGCGTCGATCTCGAGGCCGGTGTCTTCAGAAAAGGAATCTTTGCCGGTCATGTTGAAAATAACGGTGGATTTCTCCCGCGCATTTTCTTCCAGCGTGTCGTGCGGTTCGGGGATGTCTATATCAATACCGGCCTCCTGGAGGGTGATAATGGAAAATGCATCGCCCAGCATGGAGCGGATCTCTTTTATTTTATTGTTGTTGTTGGTGGCGAATACGAACGTCATGGTTTGTTTTTGCGGAAGCGAAGATAAAGCCGTTTGAAAATTAAATGCCGAATAATTGTTTCAGCCCCATCCAGAGCTTTCCCTTCAGGTTCTTGTCTGTTGCAATCAGTTGCAATCCCTCTGAATAGAGGCAGGGGATCTGTTCATGCGTTTCCAGCTGGAAGGTTTGCATCGGCGGGAGCCCAATATTGGCGGGCGGTACCGCGAAAATGATGCATTGGCGGACGGGGATGGCATTTTTATAACCGGCGAGCGTCAAACCTGGATAAGTTGCCGCGTTCACCAATGCAACATCCTGCATTCCCAGTTTGCAGGCATTCAAAATATTCGTGAGGAGATTGAATAATTCCTCATTTAAATATGCTTCGCTTTCATTTTGTATCAGCAGCAGTATGTTTTTTTGATTTTCGCCTAAATATTTCACTTTGGGCAACGCTTTCTCCGCTGCGGGAGCCACCACGCGCGTCTCCGGGATGATAGGCTGGTCGTACATTTGCGCCAAAAGATAAGGGTCCAGCTGCAATTGCTCAAGGCTCATAAATATTCTGTTAAGATTTAATGTGACGATCCCTTCTCAGGGAAATAACGTTTATTTGCGGATCGTTCGGTGGAACGGTACCTGCTTAAGATTTGTAAAAATATTGAGATTAAACTGATAAACCATGATGGCAGTTGAGTATCCCACCGCTAAATCTACAGTGATGGAAGAGGCGAAAAGGAGAATTAAAGTCACCAAAACAACGAAGAGCCGCCTGGCTGAAGTGGATTTTAACAATCTGGTTTTTGGTAAAAAGTATGCCGACCATATGCTGGTGGCTGATTTTGACGGTAAGGAATGGAAGAACGCAGAGATACTGCCTTTCCAGAACCTGAGCGTAAGCCCTTCCAACGCCGCCTGGCATTACGGGCAGGCGATCTTTGAAGGCATTAAAGCGTATAACGACCAGGAAGGCAACCCGATGATCTTCCGCCCGTATGATAACTACGCGCGTTTCAACAAAAGCGCGGAGAGGATGGGGATGCCCGATGTGCCGGAATGGCTTTTCATCGGCGGTATGGCGATGCTCATAGACCTGGACCGCAGCTGGGTGCCTTCCAACGAAGGCTGTTCCCTGTACCTGCGTCCTTTTATGATCGCGGCGGACGAGTTCATTGGCGTGCGCCCCTCGGATACTTATAAGTTTGCGGTCATCAACAGTCCTTCAGGGCCGTATTTCAACAAACCTATCCACCTGCTGGTGCAGGATAAATATATCCGCGCATTTCCCGGCGGCGTGGGCTACGCCAAAGCGGCCGGCAACTACGGCGGCGCGATGTACCCCACTATGCAGGCCCGGAAAGACGGTTACGACCAGATACTCTGGGTAGACGGCCACGAATACAAATGGCTGCAGGAATGCGGCACGATGAACGTGTTCGTGATCATCGGCAACCGCGCCCTCACGCCGGACCTTACCAACGGCACCATCCTGGCGGGCGTTACCCGCGCCAGCGTGATGGACGTGCTGGCGGATATGGGCCTGGAAGTGGAGGAAAGGCCGGTTTCCATTGAAGAGGTGGTGGCTGCGTATGAGAACGGCACGCTGCGCGAGATCTTCGGAACGGGCACTGCCGCAAGCGTGGCTTATGTGGAGCAGCTGGATTATAAAGAGCACAAGATCAGCATGGATACTACCAAATACGAGGTCGGCGCCGAGGTGATCAACCGCCTGGATGCGATCCGTACCGGCAAGACGGAAGACAGCCGGGGCTGGAATTTTCATATCTGATCCCGGGAATATTATTTGTCGCAAAGGGCCCTCAAAAGGGGCCTTTTGCTTTTGAAAGGCGTTTTCCAGGCGGTTTGGCCCCATGCTAACAGTAGGGTTCCAGTATAGCTCTGGTATAGTTCTAGTAGTGATACCGTAGTAGAACCGTAGTAAACCCTTTTTCTCCTGACAGGGTGGCTGGTTTGTCCTGACAGGGCTTACAGGTTATTTTTACGCCCTGTTGCTGCCTTACAAGCGCTCGACGGTAGCATATTTAACATCGCTTCCCTGTTGCCCGGATGTTTCCCTTTTGTATCTTTGCGGCCTTATGACGACCGCCGCTTTCAAAACTTCGCTGGATCTGCAGATGCCGCCTGCCGGGCTTACCCCGGCGCTGCTGGCGCTTTGGTGGGACGGTAAGGGGGATTGGGGCCGGAGCCACGATATCGCCCAGGAAGACCATTCCCGGGCCGGTTCCTGGGTGCATGCCTACCTTCACCGGAAGGAGGGCGATGCCGGCAATGCGGCGTACTGGTACGCACGGGCGGGCAAAGCAGTGTACCGCGGTACCCTGGAAGCAGAGTGGGAGCAGATTGTGGGGGCTTTATTATTGGAAAATGCCGGTTAATCCTGCTTTTTTCGAATTTTCCTTTCCACAATTTTGGTTTATAAATAGAAAGTGATACCTTTGCCCTCCCAAATTCTCATAATGGGCTATTTGGATGTAATTGTAAACAAGCAGAAAAATATAAATTAGGTAAGAATGCCTACAATACAACAATTAGTAAGAAAAGGAAGAGAAATTATCCGGGCCAAGTCCAAATCCAGAGCACTGGATGCTTGTCCTCAGCGTCGTGGCGTATGTACCCGCGTGTACACTACCACCCCTAAGAAACCGAACTCCGCTTTGCGTAAGGTTGCGAAAGTGCGCCTGACCAACAAAATAGAGGTGATCGCTTACATCCCGGGTGAAGGCCACAACCTGCAGGAGCACTCCATCGTACTGATCCGCGGCGGCAGGGTAAAGGACCTTCCGGGTGTTCGTTACCACATCGTGCGTGGTTCACTGGATACTGCCGGTGTGAAAGACAGGAAGCAGAGCCGTTCCAAGTATGGTACCAAAAAGGAAAAGGCTAAAAAATAATCAATTATAAATAGTTACAATTTTTCTAATAAATGAGAAAGCAAGCTGCGAAAAAATTACCCCTGGCTCCGGATCCAAGATTCCAGGATAAACTGGTAACCCGCTTCGTGAATAACATCATGGAACAAGGGAAAAAAAGCATTGCCTACAGAATTTTCTATGATGCGGTAGACCGCGTTAGCCAGATGACTAACGAAAACGGATACGAGATCTGGAAAAAAGCATTATCCAACGTTACGCCTGCCGTAGAAGTGCGCAGCCGCCGTATCGGTGGCGCTACCTTCCAGATCCCTGCTGAAGTACGCGCAGACCGTAAAGTGTCCCTCAGCATCAAATGGCTGGTACGCTACGCCGGTGAAAGAAACGGTAAGAGCATGGCAGAGAAGCTGGCTAACGAGATCGTTGCCGCCAGCAAAGGTGAAGGCGCCGCTTTCAAAAAGAAAGAAGACACCCACCGTATGGCTGAAGCTAACAAAGCCTTCTCCCACTTCAAAGTTTAGTACATTCCCGCCCCATGGCGGTATGCATATAACTCAGCGAACATCCTCCGCAAACCGGGGGATGTTCGCTTTTTTTATGTGAATGATATCCGCGTAGTTGTGCCGCGCGAAAAGCCCGTCATTGCGAGGAGCAGCCGGGCCAAAGCGGGAGGGGGCGACGAAGCAATCTCCTTCCTTGAAGTGACGTACTGTAATCTTCGGAGATTGCTTCGTCGCGGCTCCTGCACAACCCCCGCTGCTCCCCGCAATGACGAACTTTGATGGTCGGTATAATTTAATCATTATCACATAAGAAAAAGGGCCGTTCCAAATGGAACAGCCCCCTCACAAAACCAGACATTACCTTGCTGTCAAAAGCCGGGTACTGGTTATTTTGCCGGGTTCAAACCGGCTTTTTCTTTATTTAACATTCACTAATACCTTGATCTTACCGGAGCCTGAAGGCAGTTCCTGCAGCGCTTTTCCGATCACCTGGCCGGGTTTGACCTTCTCAGGGTCGGCTTTCATAGCGTAGCCTTTTTTGCTGGAGGTCACCAGCAGGTCGCCACGTTTAATGGGGCCGCCTTCGTCGCATACTTTGGTGGGTATTACGCCTACCACGCCCATGGGGATCTGATCCGTGATATCTTCCACACCTTCCTGTTCGGTAAGGAGCACGCCCGGTTTGGTGGCGTATACGCCGGCTACCAGGGTGGAGTAGGGGGAGGAAGATTTTTCCATGGTACGGTCGGTGGTGGTGGAGATCACCATCACGTCGCCGGGTTCGTAGCCGGAAATGCCGCCGGTTACGTCGAATGCCTCGGCAATGTCCGCGCCGCTGTTCTGGGTACCGCCGTTAAAGAAGCCCCTGCCTGCTGCGTTGATGCGCGCAACGTTTACTGTGCCAGGGTTGCCGGATTTGAACAGGGCGATAGAGCCGTTGCTGTGTTGTTCCACGGTGAGCACAGGATTGGTGTTGCCCGTATTATAGTTCACCAAACGACCGGCCCTGCCATTGCCGAAGTTGGGCACCCAGGCGTAAATGGCGGCGCCGGTGCCGTCTGCCGTGGTTTCCACACCATCGCCGCCGTTGCTGGCGTTGGCGGTGATCCCGTTGCCGTTGCCGTCTGCAATAGCGATCAGCGCCGGACCGTTACCAGCAGGGTTGCTGGCATGGAAGAGGCCTGCATAGCCGCCGGTGCCGGAAGAAACGCCGTAAATACCGGCGGTTCCGAAGTTGGCGAACTGGGAGTTCACTTCACCACGCACTGCTGCAGAAGTGCCGGTTACCCTGTCTACCTTGAAATTGCCCGCAATACCGTTACCTACCGTGGTTACGGTGATGGCGTCGCTGGTGTTGTTTTCATTGAAAATATTGAAGCGGCCGGCCCTGCCTGTGGCAAAAGTGGGCACCCAGGCGTAAAGCGCATTGCCCGCGCCGTCGATGTTGGCTTCTATTGCATTGCCGTCTTTGCTGGCGTTGGCGGTGATGGCATTGCCGTTGCCATCCTGGATCGCTACAACGGCGGGGCCGTTGCCGCTGGCATTGGAGGAATGGAATAAACCCGCAAAACCACCGGTACCGGAGGATATGCCGAAGATGCCGGCAGCGCCGAAATTACCGAAGATGGTTTTCACTTCGCCGCGTACCGCTGCAGCCACGCTGTTGGTATTATTCACCAGGAAAGAAGCGGCATTGCCCTGTGTGTTATCGGGAATATTACCATTGCCGTTGGTTTCCACTTCGAGGGTATTGCCTGCGGTATTGGTCTGGTTAAAGTTCTCGAACCTGCCCGCGCGGCCTGTGCTGTTGTTCAGCCCTACCTGCCCGAGCACGCCTACTGCGGTGCCGGACGTATTGGTAGCGATGAACCCGCGTACGCCAGAACCGCCTCCGTCATTACGGCCTACCACCGCACCGGCAATATCGCTGGTAGTGCGGCCTACCACCGCTTCGCCACCCCCATTGTTATCGCCTATGACACCTGCGGAAGTTTGGGCGCTGGTAATGCCATGCACCGCGAAACCTGCGCCGGTTGAGCTGCGTACGCCCGCGCCGTTACCAGTGGTGGTGACGTTGACAACTGTACCGTTACCTACCGTGTTGGCGACCAGTACGTTATTGTTATTCGCATTGTTGAAGATGGATACGCTGGCAGGAATGCCATTGTTGCTGGTCGCCGTGAGACCAGTGCCGGTATTGCTGTTGGCATATACGCCGATGCCGTTCGCGGATGCATTGCCATAAACACCAAGCCCGTTAGGGGTAACGCCATATACGCCCCAGCCGGAGCCGGCCTGGGAACCATATACCCCAACACCCAGACCGCCGGTGCCATTGTTGATCCCTCTTACGCCGGCGGAAAAGCCGCCGGGAGCAGTACTGCTAATGATACCCCTTACGGCTGCAACATTGGAAGTAGCAGTGTTGTTCACGCCTTCAACTGAAGTGCCGTCGCCATCGTTGGTGATGGAGAACAAGGTGCCCGCGTTATTTTCGGTCACCACATAAGGAAGCGTAAAGCCGCCACCGCCGGGAATGGTAGCGGGGGCCCAGCTAACGCCGTTGAACTTTAAAACCTGGTCCAGAACAGGCACAGCATTCGAAACGCCCCTGCCCTGGATCTGGGCAACGACAGGATTCGGATAAGTACCACTGAGATCCCCGCCGGCAGGACCAGCGAGAGCACCCGGAGGGCCTGCAGGGCCGGCAGGACCAACAGGACCTCCGGGGCCAACCGGTCCAACGGGACCTGCAACACCAGCAGGACCAGCAGGGCCAACTGCACCAGCGGGACCAACCGGACCAACGGGGCCAGCAACACCAGCGGGGCCAACAGGACCAGCCGGGCCTTGCAGACCAGCGGGACCAGCAGGGCCAACGGGGCCGGGAACTCCCGCATCACCTTGCGGACCAACCGGGCCTTCAGCACCGGCGGGACCAACAGGGCCAATAGGACCAGCAGGACCAGCGGCGCCCACCGCGCCGGCAGGGCCAACAGGACCAATAGGACCGGCAGGACCCACAGGACCCGCGGGGCCGGCAGGGCCGGCAATGCCGTTCGCGGAAAATTGCGCGAAAGGAACGCTCATGAGCTGGCTGGCGCCCAGCGCTACGAAACCGCTGCCGGGGTTCACTTCCACCTGCAGGAACTGGTTTGCGTTTGCCCAGGGCACAGCGGCAAAAGTGCCGCTCACGGGCGTACCGCGGCCCACTTGTAGATTGAAAAGCCCGAGGCTGTTGGTATTTACATTATGTGTTTCCTGGTATTGCACGGGGCCGGCGGCAGATCCGCCGCGGATGGTGAACCGCACGGTCAGCGCCTGGTTGCCCAGTACAGTGCCGTTGTTGTTGCGGGCTACGGCCTGGTAGTTAAAGCCAGACATGCCGTTTTGTGAGAAACCCTCCTGCGATATCAGCAGCAGTGTGATTATGAATAGGAATAATATTTTTTTCATGGTGCTCAGTTTTTGGGTTTGGGGCTGTTGTCCGGACCCTGGTCAGGTTTAGGGGTGATGGTTTTTTTCAGGGCCTCACGCTGCGCGTCTGCTTCCTTTGGATCAGCAGGTTTGGAAGACGGCATGTTTGCGGGTGAAGTTTTTTGTGTGGAACGCGGAGCAGCGCCGCCAGCAGGCTTTTGGTAGTTGGTGAATATCCGTGCTCTTATGGCTTCACTGCTGGAAAGAGTGGCCTCTACGGGTTTTAACGCCAGGGAAGTGTTTGCTTTGAGCTTTGCCTGGTCGTTGGCGTAATCGGGGAACAGTATGTCCCTCGTTTTCTGCTGGGCACTGGCGGAATAAATGCCAGCCACCGCCAGGAAAGTAATTAACAGGAATATTGCTTTCATATTTGCAGTGTTTTGTGAGTTAGGATTATTTGTTGATGAAGGGCGAGTACATAAGCGTGAAGTTGAAGCTCCTCCTCCTGATCTGGCTGGTGCCGGTGGGCATGAGGTAAGCGATGTCTACCTGGAAGCCCTGGACGTTGGCTCCGATGCCGGCGGTAAAATGCTGCCGGTTGCCTTTGTGCGGATGCTCGTAGAAATAACCGGTGCGCACGAAGAACTTACGCTGGTAGTTGTACTCCATTCCCCCGGCTATCGAAAACTCGCGGAGCTCTTCCTTAAAGCCGCCCGGGGCATCGCCGAAGGAGGAGAAGACGGCTTCGGCCACGCCCCTGTTGGGGTCCTTGCCGCTATCGATCTCACCGGTGGGCTGCCCGTTGATATCCAGCTTGTAGACAGGCGGGGTAGGCACCAGCAGCTTGTTGACGTCTGCGGCGATGGTAAAGGAGTGGTCTTCGGTATGCACGAAGGTGTAGCCGCCGCCTATGCGCAGGTTCATGGGCAGGAAGGTTTTTTTGCTGTTATCGTCTGAGTACCTGAGCCTGGAACCAAGGTTGGTAAAGCTCACTCCCCAGCAATAGCGGTTGCCGCCCTCGATGTGGTTGGCAACTCCCTGGTAATATAAGCCCACATCGCCGGCTACGGCGTTGGCGGGCTGCAATTGCTGCCCGTTGTAGGTGCCGGAGCCCATCTCGCTGCGGATGTACCGCAGCGCCACGGCCAGGCTGAATTTCTGGCCGAGCTTACGGGCATAGGTAGCATCGATGGCATATTCCTTGGGGCGGTACTGCTGAAGCTCCATGCCATTGTCGTCACGGAAAGTGACGTCGCCATAATTGAAATATTTCACGGACAGGCCTATACTCTGCTGCTCGTCAAAAGTTTTGAAAGCGGAGACGTAGGCCATATGCGTTTTCTGATCGTTGAGGTCGAACATCCAGGGGGCGTAGGATGCACTAACGCCCCATGGCCCTGCGAACGGCAGCTTGGCGGCATTGCCGAACATGCTGTTGGCGTCGGGCTCCACGCCGGTCACGGCGTCGCCCATGCCGCTGGTGCGGGCGTCCGGGTTCACCAGGAGGAAGGATGCGCCGATATTGAGGGGCTGCTGCTGAGACTTCTGGGCCATCGAAGGATGGACCGCCAGCAAAACAGCAAGCAGGGGCAAGATGATCAAATGCTTCATGGTCAATCTGTTTTAGGCTACTGAACAATGAGTTTTTCGGTGAACACATGGCCGTTTACCTTGAAGATGACGGTGTAGATCCCGGAAGCCAGCTTGTCTACAGGCGTAGGGATGAGCACCTTTCCGGCGCCGTAGGTTTTGACGTCCTGGTAGATAACCTGTCCCGAGGTGTTCATGAGCATGAATACGACGGTGGCATCGGTCAGCAGGTCAAAGGAGATCTTGACGGTGGTGAGGGCCGGGTTGGGAAACAGCATAAAATCCATGACAGGATTGGCGCCCTGTGGTGGTTTCGGGATCACTTCGGGCTGGTGGAACCCCTGGGATAACATGAGGTTTGCCGCGGCGAGGGTCAATACTGCGGGTTCGCCGAGGGTATAGTCCAGCTGGATGTTTCCGGCTGTGCCGCCGCCACCGCTGCTGGCTACTACCTCCCTTACCAGCACGAGCTGGGATCGGGCGGGCATCCATGCCAGGGCCAGGAACACGGCCATGAGGAGGAGTTTGGTAGAACAATGTTTCATAAATGTGTGGTTATGTGATGGTTTTGGAAAATGCTGACAATAGAAGGCCCTGTACGCGTAATTTCCGCGCGCTGCACTGGTTCCAGTAGGTACCGGTCCTTATTTGGTTACTGCTTCCTGGTTCTTACAGGGATAAGCCATCTTACCGGCGATCTGGGGCGCCAGGGGCTTAAATAACAGATCAAGCGATTTAAAGTTTAATAATTCAGAATTAACAACGGGGGTTCATTCAGGCTTTTGACGGTACAAATGTAACAACTGCTCATTTCTGAGAAATGGCTATTTCATTTTTGGCGGCTTTGGAATGACCAACGGTTGAATATGGATGATAAGTAATGGATCGGATGAGTTATCCTGATATATATGCAGGATTCGCTATTGAACATAAAACGTAGGTCTAATTGTCTTACAATCAACGATATGTGATTGAGTTATTACCGTTCCTCCACGGCTTTGCCGCCGGGCAAGAGAAAGGTTTATCTTTACGGGCTTCCGGTTTTTGGGCGGATAAATGGCGGCGCCGGGAAACCGTGGCGGTGGAGCGAAGGGATTTAACAATTATGCAAAGAGTTCAGCTTTATTTATTGATAATAAATGATTACCTTTGCCCCCCAAATTGCATTACTTATAGTCATTTTACTTTTATGGCAGACTTAAGATTTCAAAGAAACTTTGGTATTGCGGCGCACATCGATGCCGGTAAAACCACTACCACAGAGCGTATCCTGTATTATACAGGGAAGACCCACAAAATCGGTGAGGTTCACGAAGGGGCAGCTACCATGGACTGGATGGCCCAGGAGCAGGAGAGAGGTATTACCATCACATCTGCTGCTACCACCTGTTTCTGGAACTTCCCTACACAGCAGGGTCAACCGCTGCCGGAAACCAAACAGTATAAATTCAATATCATCGATACTCCGGGCCACGTGGACTTTACCGTAGAAGTAGAGCGCTCCCTGCGTGTACTGGACGGACTGGTTGCACTGTTCTGCGCTGTATCCGGTGTTGAACCCCAGTCTGAAACCGTTTGGCGCCAGGCGAACAAATACCGTGTTCCCCGCGTAGGTTTCGTAAACAAAATGGACCGTTCCGGTGCAGACTTCCTGAACGTGGTAAAACAGGTGAAGGAGATGCTCGGTGCGAACCCCGTTCCCCTGATGCTCCCCATCGGCGCTGAAGACAACTTCAAAGGCGTTGTGGACCTGATCACCATGAAAGGTATCATCTGGGACGAAGCCGGTAAAGGCGCAACTTTTGAAGAGATCGCTATCCCCGCAGACATGCAGGAAGAAGCTGAAGAATGGCGCGCGAAACTCGTTGAGGCAGTTGCCGAATACGACGACAAGCTGATGGAAAAATTCTTTGAAGATCCCAATACGATCTCCGAAGACGAAATCCACGAAGCGATCCGCAAAGCCACTATCGACATGGCTATCATTCCCATGATGTGCGGTTCTTCCTTCAAAAACAAAGGCGTTCAGAAAATGCTGGACGGCGTTTGCCGCTACCTGCCTTCCCCGATGGACGTTGAAGCTGTAAAAGGCACCAACCCGGACAACGGTGAGGAAATTGAGCGCCACCCCAATGCAAAAGAACCTTTTGCAGCGCTGGCATTCAAGATCGCTACCGATCCGTTCGTAGGCCGCCTCGCGTTCTTCAGGGTTTACTCTGGCCGCCTGGATGGTGGTTCTTATGTTCTGAACACCCGTACCGGTAAAAACGAGCGTATCAGCCGTATCATGCAGATGCACGCTAACAAGCAGAACCCGATCGACTTCATCGAAGCTGGTGATATCGGCGCTGCTGTTGGTTTTAAAGATATCAAAACCGGCGACACATTGTGCGCGGAAGATCATCCGATCGTCCTGGAATCAATGTCCTTCCCCGAGCCCGTTATCCACATCGCCATCGAGCCTAAGACTCAGGCGGACGTTGACAAAATGGGTATGGCTATCGCCAAACTGGTAGAAGAAGATCCTACCCTGAAAGCGAAAACCGACGAAGAAACCGGACAGACCGTATTGAGCGGTATGGGTGAGCTCCACCTGGAGATCATCGTAGACCGTATGCGCCGCGAATTCAAAGTGGAAGTAAACCAGGGCGCTCCCCAGGTTGCTTACAAAGAAGCGCTCACCAAGAACGTTGAACACCGCGAGGTATTCAAGAAACAAACCGGTGGCCGTGGTAAATTTGCGGACATCCAGATCGAGATCGGCCCTGCTGATGCAGAATGGCTGAAAGAAAACGAAGGCAAATCCTTCCAGTTCGTGAACGACATCTTCGGTGGTTCTATCCCCAAAGAGTTCATCCCTGCGGTACAGAAAGGCTTCGAACAATCCATGAACAATGGTGTTCTCGCCAACTTCCCGCTCACGAGCCTGAAAGTACGCCTGTTCGACGGTTCCTTCCACGCGGTGGACTCCGACGCAATGTCCTTCGAGCTTTGCGCCAAATCCGCCTTCCGTGAAGCCGGCCGTAAAGCTAAACCGGTTCTGCTGGAGCCTATCATGAAAGTGGAAGTAACCACCCCCGACCAGTACATGGGCGACGTAACAGGTGACCTGAACCGCCGCCGTGGTATGCTGGAAGGTATGGAAAGCCGCAACGGCGCACAGGTGATCAAAGCCAAAGTGCCCCTGAGCGAAATGTTCGGTTACGTAACGCAGCTGCGTTCACTGTCTTCCGGCCGCGCTACTTCCATCATGGAGTTCTCTCACTACAACCCTGCACCGAACAACATCGCTGAAGAAGTGGTGGCTAAGGTAAAAGGTAAAGTGAATGCCTAATTAGCACAAGTTGATAGATAGAAATAAGAAAAAGGCCCCGGCGTTTGCCGGGGCTTTTTTATGCCGTCAGCTCAGTTCCCGGTTTCTTCACTTCAGCCCCCCACACCGCCCTTTCAGCAGTTTTTTGTAACAATACCCCGCCGTTTTGCGCTTAACGGCAAACCTCAAACTCCGATACCATGCCTAACTTCAAACCCTTGCCGGCTTTGGCCGCAGCGCTGATCGTAATCGCCGCATGCCGTAAAACCGTGAAAGAACCGCAACCGGATTACCGCCACCGCTCCCTCGGCAACACGGAAGTGCGTTACCTGCAGCCGTTTTCATTGGATGTGGATGAGGACAGCGCCGGCGACCTGTACTTCACCGTTGCGCTCGTAAACGACGCGGAAGGCACGCACGGGAAATTTACCGTTGTCAGCATGCTGTCCGCCAAACTATTGTCCATACCCGATTCCGTGGTCCGGCTCGGCAAACACGACAGGATCCCGCTGGTGCCCGATCACCCCCGCGAGTGGAATGGTTTCGATACCTACCTCTGCGAGCTGCTGCTCCCCAAAAACAACCCGCAGGACTCGACCTGGAGGGGCGCATGGGTGGGGGCTCACCGCCAGTACCTCGGCATGCAGTTCAGGAGCGGCGAAACGGCCTACCTGGGATGGGTAAGCCTGTCCGTAGACACTGCGCGGGACTGTATGATACTCCACGAATGCGGCTGGAGGGCCGCTTCCGCCGGGGATGTGAAGGCAGGCGCCGTGGCCAACTGAAATAATAAAGGGCCGTCCACGCACTAGCCGGGACGGCCCTTTCGGGTATAATGATGGATCTGGTTCAGGATTCCGGATCGCCGATCTCGATGATCTTGCCCGGGGAAGTATCTGTACAGATGTACACCCGGCCGTTGGGCGACACGCAAACGTCGCGGAGGCGGCCGAACCGGTTCGCGAAATAATTTTTGGAACTGCTCACCGTTTGCCCGTCTGCCGAGAGTTTCAGCTGGTAAAGCGTGGCGTTTTTAAGGCTTACGAGTATCAGTGAATGTTTCCACTGCGGGATGCGGTCGTGGTTATAATAATCGAGCCCGCACAAAGCGTAAGTGCCTCCGCCGGTGCTCCAGATGGGCGGTTTCACGTTGTTTGCATTGCAGAAGGTTACCTCGCCGCCGTTGCAGGGGCCTTCCACGTTGGGCCAGCCATAGTTGCGGTTCTTTTCGATAATGTTCACCTCATCTTCCACTCCCGCGCCATGCTCGGAAGCATAGAGGATATTGTTCACATACACCAGCCCCTGCGGATTGCGGTGCCCGAGGCTCCATAAGGGATTATTCGCGACAGGATTATCCGCAGGGATGCTGCCATCCAGGTTCAGGCGCAGCACCTTGCCGCTGAGGGAGGCGGTGGACTGGGCGTTGGCGCTTTGATTAGCGTCTCCCGTAGTGTAATACAATTTCCTGTCGGGCCCGATCACCAGGCGGGAGCCGTTGTGGATGCCGGCTGCGGGCACATTGTCTATAAGGGTGGCGGGTTGCGTGAGGGAACCGTTCTGGTAGACGTAACGCACTACTTTTTCCCGGTAAGGGTTGCCGTAATTATATGCGATGAACACATGCGGCGTTTGCGCGAAGTCCGGGTGCAGCACCATGCCCAGCAGGCCGCCTTCGCCGCTGGCCACAATATCCGGCAGGGTGAGCAGCGGCTTCAGTTCGCCCGTTTTGGGATCTACCCGGCTGATCCTGCCGCCGCGTTCGGTCATCCAGATGTGATTGTCGGGGCCCCAGAGGATCTCCCAGGGGCGGGAAATATCCTTGTCCAGTACCACTCTCACCTTATCCGTGGGCCAGTCGGGGTCTTCATCCGGCGGTTTGGGGTTACTGGGATTCTTTTTACAGGCTAAAGTAGCGCCGAGAAGGCACAGGAAGAGGGTTGATATGGCCAATGGTTTCATAGTCGCAGATTTATGTAAAGAACAGAACTAACAGCAACAAATTGTCTGCCAGCTTAAAAAAATGCGCTGCGTGGTCAACTTTTTTCAAACCCTGCTGTTAAAAGTAAAGCTATTGTATTCATAATCAACTATATCCTGTTATCCCCCTGCCTGGAATGATCATTGCATGCAACATCATCAAAAACAAATACTATGAAGAAAATTGGTTACTTAACCCTCATCCTGGCTGGCATTTTATTTACAACAAACATCAAGGCGCAAACGCAGAAAGGGAATGTGCTGGTAGGCGCGCAGCTGGCGAATATCGGCGGTACATTCCAGGACGGCGGAAGCACCTTTAGCCTCAACCTTTCACCACAGGCGGGATGGTTCATCAAAGACGACCTGGCCATCGGCCCCATGGTGAACCTGGGCCTTACCACCGGCAACGGGTCTACGACGTTTACCTACGGTGTTGGCGCGTTCGGGCGGTACTACATCAAGGATAAGAGCATTGAAGTGCTGGACAAGACCCGCTGGTTCCTGGAAGCCAATGTGGGCGTGAATGGTGTGAATGTGGACGTGGACGGCGGCAGCAGCACCAACACCAATGGCCTTGGCGTAGGTTTCGGCCCGGGCCTGGCGTATTTCATTACGCCTAACATTGCACTGGAAGGCCTGCTGAAATATGACCTGACGGTAGGTTTCGGCAGCTCCACCACTGCGCACAGGGTTGGGCTGAACCTTGGTTTCCAGATCTACCTGCCCGGCCGGAAAATGCAGCGGCAGATAGAAGCTGACATGAAGAAATAACAACCGGAAAAGTAAATACACCCTTGAACGGGCTGGTACGCGCTGGGAAAGCGGGTATCAGTCCGTTTTCTCTTTTTGGGCGGAAGCCGTTTTGGGCAGTTCGAAGCGGATAACGACCTTATGTTTGGCCGTAACGGCCTTGCCATCCAGCCTGGCGGGTATCCAGCGGGGCATTTTTTCCACGATGCGTACGGCTTCCTCTTCCAGCCCGTATCCTATCACTTCGCCGAGGGTGCCGGCGTTGCCTACCGTGCCGTTGGACATGACGAGGAACTCGACCGTAACGGCGCCGCCGATGCCTGCTTTACGCGCTTCCGGCGGGTATTGCAGGTTTTTGCGGATGAACCAGGCGAGGGCCTGGCCGCCGCCGCGGTACTGGGGGAGGTTGCTCAGCTCGGGCACGGGCACGTCGTAAGGTTTGCGTTTGGTATTGCCGAGGTTGATGGAAACGGGGAGGGAGAGCCTGAGGCTGACGGGTTTACGGTCCAGGTAACCAGGCTGCCAGGGCGGCATCTGGTTGAATACGTTGAGCACTTCCTTGTCCAGCTGGCGGAAGCCCGGGGTGCGGACGCGGGTGTTGGTGATCTCGCCGGTGTGTTCGACGGTAAAATCGACCGTAACGATAACGGTAGTGTCGTTTTCGAGGCGGAGGTAGGGGATCACGAGGTGGCTGAGGATGTAGTTGCGGAGGCGGTTGTTGCCGCCGGGGAATACGGGGAGCTGGTCTGCCTGGAGGTCTTCGTAATAACCGGGATCCGGTTCCCTGAAGGTGGAATCCCGTTGCTGGGCGAGGATGGGCAGGGAAAAAAGGATAAATATAATCGTCAGGCGGATTCGCATGGTAAAAGTGCCGTATTATAGCTGTAAACGACTGGAAATAAAAAAGTTAAATAAAATGGGTACCTTGCGGTGGTTAGCCCGGATGTGTATAAAACTATGGAAACAGCGGCAAAAAGTCAATATTCTCCGGAAATATCCTCCAAAATTATTTGTCGCAATTAAAATAAAGATTACCTTTGCCCTCCCAAATTGAGGGGTAATAAAGAAGAAGTTCATTGCATATGTCTCAGAGAATTAGAATCAAGCTGAAGTCCTACGATCACAATCTGGTGGATAAGTCTGCCGAGAAGATCGTTAAAACCGTGCGTAACACGGGTGCCGTGGTAACAGGTCCTATTCCTTTACCTACAGAGAAGAAAATCTTTACGGTACTGCGTTCTCCGCACGTTAACAAAAAGGCGCGTGAGCAATTCCAACTGTGTACGCATAAGCGTTTGTTGGACATTTACACATCTTCTTCCAGAACGGTGGACGCGCTGAGCAAGCTCGACCTGCCTTCCGGGGTTGAAGTGGAGATCAAGGCGTAGGAGAAAGGACCTCAGCAGGGTGGGCAATCAAGCAGAAGTTTCATTGATCCGTTGAAAGGACGGGTAACTGCGAGATAGAAAGCCCGCCCGGGGTTGTTTTATGACGACAGCAACAACAATAGGCTACGCCTTCCGGGTAGCCGCCCAATAGCATTTAAACCGCTCATCCTGAGGATAGCTAGAGATCCCTCAGGCGCTGGGCTAAATTATATAACACAATGAAAGGTATTATTGGTAAAAAGATTGGCATGACCAGCATCTTCGAGGCCAACGGCAAACAAACTGCTGTTACCATTATCGAAGCCGGTCCCTGCGTGGTTACCCAGGTGAAATCCCAGAGCACCGACGGGTACGACGCTGTTCAGGTAGCTTTTGGTGAAAAGAAAGAAAAGAACACCACCAAAGCAGAATTGAATCACTTCGCGAAAGCACAGACTTCCCCTAAACGTTACGTTACAGAATTCCGCAACCCGGATACATCCGTGGCTAAGGCCCTTGGCGAAACTCTCACCTGCGAAATATTTGCAGAAGGTGAGACAATTGACGTTGTGGGTACTTCCAAGGGTAAGGGTTTCCAGGGTGTTGTAAAACGCCATGGCTTCTCCGGTGTGGGCGAGGCTACCCACGGTCAGCACGACCGTCAGCGCGCTCCCGGTTCCGTAGGTGGTTCTTCCTATCCTTCCCGCGTTTTCAAGGGCATGCGTATGGCTGGCCAAACCGGTAATGAAAGAGTGAAAGTGAAAGGTCTGAAGATCGTTAAGATATTCCCTGAGAAGAATTATATCCTGGTAAGTGGTTCCGTTCCCGGCCACATTGGTTCAATCGTTTTAATCCAGAAGTAACATGCAACTTGATATTTTAAATATAGAAGGTAAGAAAACCGGCAGAACCATCGAGCTCCCTGAAGAGATCTTTGGCGTAGAGCCGAACAATCACGTGATCTACCTGGCTGTTAAGCAGTATTTGGCTGCGCAGCGCCAGGGTACTCACAAGGTGAAAACCCGTGCCGAGGTGCAAGGTGCTTCCCGCAAGCTGCACAAGCAGAAAGGTACCGGCGGTTCCCGTAAAGGTAACATCCGTAACCCGCTCTATAAAGGCGGTGGTACCATCTTCGGTCCCAAACCTCACCGTTACGATATCAAACTGAACCGCAAGGTGAAAGACGTGGCGAAAATTTCCGCCCTGTCTACCAAGGCGAAGGAAAACAGCATCATCATCGTTGAAGACATCAACCTGGATGCTCCTAAAACCAAGCAGTTCCAGTCTATCCTGGCGAAACTGAACATCAATGTTGCCGGTAAGAAGACCCTGGTGGTTCTCCCCGAATACAATGATAACGTATACCTGTCACTGCGTAATATCCCGACTGTGGACAGCACTGTGCTGAGCGACGTGAACACTTACGATATCATGAACAGCAACTTCCTGGTGTTCACCGAGAGCGCGGCCAAGATCTTCTCAGAAGAGCTGGACGTGGTTGAAGCGTAATTAAATTTAAAAGTAAACAAGCCGTGATGCGGGGTAAGACCCGGGGGCGGCAATAAAAATAAGAACAGATGAGACCGTGAGGTCCCATCAGTCCGATAACAAATCAAATAAGAACTGATGAAACTGTCTGATGTTTTAATCAAACCGGTGATTTCGGAGAAGGTAAACAAAGCTACCGAGAAGTTTAACCGCTTTTACTTCATTGTTGACAAAAAAGCCAACAAACTGGAGATCAAGAAAGCTGTGGAAGATTTCTACGGGGTGACCGTTGCAGAAGTGAACACCATGGTAATGCCCGGCAAAAACAAGACCCGTTTTACCAAAGCAGGTTTTATTTCCGGCCGCAAGCCTTCTTACAAGAAAGCAGTGGTTACCCTGGCAGAAGGAGAATCCATCGATCTGTATGCTAACATATAATATACCAGTGCCGTTAGCGGCGTGAGCCGTTAACCTGGATGTATATACAGATCAAATTATAATAGTCTATTAAATCATTGAATTAAGTAGAAAATGGCACTGAAAAAGTACAAACCGATTACAGCCGGTACCCGTTGGAAGATTGGTAATGCGTATGCAGAGCTGACCACGGACACTCCTGAGAAGAGCCTGCTGGCTCCGGCACAGAGAACCGGCGGTAGGAACGCACAGGGCAGAAGGTCTATGCGTTACATCGGTGGCGGACACAAAAAGCAATACCGTATCGTGGATTTCAAGCGCGATAAGGTAAACATCCCCGCTACTGTAAAAACTATTGAGTACGATCCGAACCGTACCGCATTCATCGCGCTGCTGAACTATGCAGATGGCGAGAAGCGTTACATCATTGCCCCCCAGGGCCTGCAGGTAGGTTCTACCGTATTGAGCGGACCTGAAGTTGCGCCTGAGCTGGGTAATGCGTTACCGTTGAAAAATATGCCCCTTGGTACTGTTGTTCACAACATCGAGCTGCAGCCTGGCAAAGGCGGTGCAATTGCACGCAGCGCCGGTGCTTATGCACAGCTGAGCAACAAGGAGGAGAAATATGCTGTTCTGAAAATGCCTTCCGGCGAGCTGCGCAAAGTGCTGAACTCCTGCATGGCTACCGTGGGTACCGTTTCCAACTCAGACCATGCGCTGCAGTCTATCGGTAAAGCAGGTGCCAATCGCTGGAGAGGTATCAAGCCCCGTAACCGCGGTGTGGCAATGAACCCTGTGGATCACCCGATGGGTGGTGGTGAAGGTAAATCTTCCGGTGGCCACCCCAGGTCCAGGACAGGTAAATATGCGAAGGGCCTGAAAACAAGGAAATCGCATAAGAGCTCTGACAAACTGATCATCAGCCGCAAGAACGGTAAGAAATTATAATTACGTATAACAGGTTCAGCCCTGGGCAACCGGGGTTGATCTTAAATAAACAAACACATGGGTCGTTCCATTAAAAAAGGTCCTTACGTAGACTTTAAATTAGAAAAGAAGGTAGAAAAACAGAACGAGGGCACCAAGCGCACGGTTATCAAAACCTGGAGCCGCCGCTCTACGATCACTCCCGACTTTGTGGGCCACACTTTTGCCGTTCACAACGGTAACAAGTTCATCCCGGTTTACGTAACCGAGTTCATGGTGGGTCACAAGCTGGGTGAGTTTGCACCTACCCGCAACTTTAAAGGACACGCTAACAAGAAAATGTAGTATCCGTTTTTAAAGTTTCCCGTTTTCGGTTCCGCTGAGACAAACAGTTTGAGATGAACAGTTAAGGAGAACAAAGAAAGTCGAAGGAAACAGCAGAACCGGAAACTGAAGCAAAAAACTTATATAACACAGAAACAAATAACAATGGAAGCAGTAGCTAAGCTGAACAATAATCCAACCTCCACCCGCAAAATGCGTTTGCTTGCAGACCTGATCCGCGGCCTGGATGTTGAGAAAGCTTTGAATATTTTGAAATTCCATCCTAAACACCCGAGCACTCCGCTGGAGAAGCTGCTGCTGAGCGCAGTGGCCAACTGGAAAGTGAAGAATGAAGGCGCAAGGGTAGAAGATGCCAACCTGTTCGTTAAGACCGTGTTCGTAGACGGTGGCCGCGTTCTCAAGAGGATGCGTCCGGCGCCGCAGGGCAGGGGTTACCGTATCCGCAAGAGAAGTAACCACGTAACAATTGTTGTGGACGGCCGTGCTGCACAATAAGGCAAACTGTAGGAAAAATTATATTTAAACTCATAGACAAATAAAACCAGAACATGGGTCAGAAAACAAATCCTATTGGTAACAGGTTAGGTATCATCAGAGGATGGGACTCTAATTGGTATGGCAGCAAAAAAGATTATGCTGTCAAGCTGATCGAAGATAACAAGATCAGGACTTACCTGAACGCACGTATCAACAAGGGCGGTATTTCCCGCGTGGTGATCGAGCGCACGCTGGGTAAGCTCATCATTACCATTCATACCTCCAAACCTGGTATCATTATAGGTAAAGGCGGTAACGAAGTGGATCGCATCAAGGAAGAGCTGAAGAAGCTGACCGGTAAAGAAGATGTTCAGATCAACATCCTCGAGATCCGTCGCCCTGAGGTGGATGCTACCATCGTTGCTGAAACGATTGCAAAACAGATCGAAAGCCGCATCAACTATAAACGCGCCATCAAAATGGCGATAGCTACAGCGCTCCGTATGGGTGCCGAAGGTATCAAGGTGAAAGTAGGCGGCCGTTTGGGCGGTGCTGAAATTGCGCGTTCAGAAGAAATGAAGCAAGGCCGTGTGCCCCTGCATACTTTCCGTATGGACATCGATTACGCTTCCCTGTTCGCTCTCACCGTTTACGGTAAGATCGGTATCAAGGTATGGATCTGTAAAGGTGAAGTACTGGGTAAGCGCGACCTGAACCCGAACGCAGTTTCCGGTAAGGAAGAAGGCGGACGTACAGGCGGCGATCATCGCGGAGGCCGTGGTGGCGAGCACCGTGGCGGCGGCGACAGAAGGGATAACCGTGGCGGTGGCGACAGAAGAGGTGGTGGAGACCGTGGTCCGCGCAAATAATCACACAGCCGTTAGAAATATCATTTAAACAACTTTTTAACAACATAAACGATGTTACAGCCCAAGAGAACGAAACACAGGAAGATGCACAAAGGCCGCATCAAAGGTAACGCAAAGAGGGGCGCAGCTCTTTCTTTCGGTTCATTCGGCCTCAAAGCATTGGAACCTAAGTGGATCACAGACCGCCAGATAGAAGCTGCGCGGGTGGCGCTGACCAGGAGTATGAAGCGTGAAGGTAACGTGTGGATCCGTATTTTCCCCGACAAGCCTATCACGGCCAAACCGCTGGAAGTGAGGATGGGTAAAGGTAAAGGTGCGCCAGACCATTGGGCAGCCGTAGTAAAGCCCGGTCGCATCCTGTTTGAAGCAGACGGTGTTTCCCTGGAAGTAGCGAAAGAAGCTATGGAACTGGCGGCACAGAAACTTCCGATCAAGGTGAAATTCGTTGTGCGCCGCGACTATGTTGCATAAGCGCAGGATGAAGATGGCCTGATCATTAAACAAACCTGATAACCAGAAACAAAATTTAATACAATGCCAAAAGCAGCAAAACTGGATCTTAAAAGCCTGAGTGACCAGGATCTGAAAGAAAAACTTTCCGAGGAAGCACTTCGCCTGAAAAAGATCACGTTCAGCCACGCGGTGACGCCGATCGAAAATCCCATGAGCATCCGCTTCATGAGAAGGGAGATCGCACGCATCCAGACTGAGATCCGCAGAAGAGCGCTGGGATTCTAAGATCCCGGGGGGAGGTTGAAATAGTGATAGCTATTGTAACCAGCAAACAATAAACAATTTTATAGCCGCGTAAAAGCGGTTTGGAGGTAAAATAACTTTCAAAATGACCGAAAGAAAATTAAGAAAAACCAGGATTGGCGTAGTATCCAGCAACAAAATGGATAAGACTGTTTCCGTAAGCGTTGAGCGTAAGGTGAAACACCCGATCTATGGTAAGTTCGTAAAGAAGACCACCAAATTCATGGCGCACGACGAGAAAAACGAGTGCAGCATTGGTGATACCGTACGGATTATGGAAACCCGTCCGCTGAGCAAGAACAAATGCTGGCGTATGGTGGAGATAATCGAAAAAGTAAAGTAATTATTCATTTGTTTCAAGCTGCCGGAGCCGGAAGGTACTTGCAGCCGCTGCTAAACAATTAACAAACGTATTACGATGATACAACAAGAATCAAGGCTGAACGTAGCTGATAACAGTGGTGCCAAAGAAGTACTCTGCATCCGTGTGCTCGGCAACTCCGGTCAGGACTATGCCGGTGTAGGCGATAAGATTGTAGTAACGGTAAAAGATGCTATCCCCGGTGGTGGCATGAAAAAAGGCACCGTAACCAAGGCTGTTATAGTTAGAACGAAGAAGAAGCTCCGTCGCCGCGACGGTTCTTACATCCGCTTCGACGACAATGCCGTTGTATTGCTGAACAACTCCGACGAGCCCCGCGGTACCCGTATTTTCGGTCCGGTTGCCCGTGAGCTTCGCGATAAAGGATACATGAAGATCATCTCCCTGGCGCCTGAGGTGCTTTAAGGAGTCGATATAACGGTTTCGGATCTGGGATTCAAGTTGTGAGGATAAAGGGAATATGTATACAGAAAACCTTTATTTGAAAGCTGGAATTCAAGATCCGAAATCTTTGCATATCTTTGCAGCCCGTTTTAAAAACGACCTAATATTAATCAAGCGGAGCAAAAGTTCTGCTTGGCGTTTAAACAAACAAACAGATGAAAACTAGATTTAAGCCTAAGTTCAACATTAAGAAAGGCGACCTGGTGGTGGTAGTTACCGGCGATGATAAAGACCGGACCAAGCCCCGCAAGGTGTTGGAAGTAATTACCGACAAAGCCCGTGTATTGGTTGAAGGCGTGAACATTATCACGAAACATACCAAGCCGACTGCCCAGAATACCAAAGGCGGTATTGTAAAGCAGGAAGCGCCGATCGCTATTTCCAACGTAATGTTGTGGGACGCTAAGGCTGGCAAACCTACTCGCGTAGCCCGCCAGAGAGAAAATGGTAAAGTAGTTCGTATCGCTAAAAAATCAGGGGAGGTAATTAAATAATGGCAAACACATCATATCAACCCAGGCTGCAAACCAAATACCGTGCAGAGGTAGTGAATGCTTTGCAGAAGAAATTTAACTACAAGAGCGTAATGCAGGTTCCCCGCCTGACCAAGATCTGCCTGAACCAGGGCATCAATGGTGCGGTGAGCGACAAGAAGCTGGTAGATATCGCAGTAGACGAAATGAGCCGCATCGCCGGTCAGAAAGCTATCGCGACCATGTCCAAAAAAGACATCTCCAACTTCAAACTGCGTAAGAACATGCCGATCGGCGCGCGTGTGACCCTGCGCGGCGTGAACATGTACGAATTCCTGGACAGGCTGATCTCCGTATCCCTGCCCCGCGTGCGTGACTTCAAAGGTGTGAGCGAAAAAGCTTTCGACGGCCGTGGTAACTATACCCTGGGCGTAACCGAGCAGATCATCTTCCCGGAGATCGACATCGATAAAGTGACCAGGATCACTGGTATGGATATCACTTTCGTGACCACTGCCCAAACCAACGAAGAAGCTTTCGAGCTGCTGAAAGAAATGGGTATGCCGTTCAAGAACATCAAAAAAGATAATCAATAATATCACATGGCAAAAGAATCCGTAAAAGCCAGACAAAGAAAGAGAGAGGCAATGGTAGCCAAGTTTGCTGAGAAACGCGCTGCTCTGAAAGCAGAAGGTAACTACGCAGAACTGGACAAACTGCCTAAAAACGCATCTCCCGTTCGCCTGCACAACCGTTGCCAGCTGTCCGGCCGCCCGAAAGGTTACATCCGTCAGTTCGGCATCTGCCGTAACATGTTCCGCGACATGGCGCTGGCTGGTAAGATCCCCGGCGTTCGTAAAGCTTCCTGGTAAGCAGCGCCGAAAGGCTCAAGTAGTATTTGATTTTCCTTTCTATATCGATTGGATATCGCATTGTAATAGCTTATTGTAAATTAAATCAAACAATGGTTACTGATCCAATAGCAGATTTTCTCACACGCATCCGTAACGCCCAGATGGCAAATCACAGGATCGTGGAAATTCCGGCTTCCAAACTGAAAAAACGTATTACCGAAATCCTGTACGACAAAGGTTATATCCTGAAGTACAAGTTCGAAGAGGACAACAAACAGGGCCTCATCAAGATAGCGCTGAAGTATGACCCGCAAACCAAGGTTCCTGCGATCCAGGACCTGCAAAGGATCTCCCGTCCCGGTCTGCGCCAGTACTCCAAACCTGAAGATTTCAAAAGGATCAAGAACGGTCTGGGTATCGCTATCATCTCTACTTCCAAAGGTGTAATGACCGACAAGGAAGCAAAATTACAAAACGTAGGTGGCGAAGTAGTTTGCTTCGTTTACTAATATATTTTTCCCGCTCCTGCACAACAGGGGCGGGATACGGTATATCTGACAATTAAGCCTTCTATACGGGCTGAACACGGGATGCCGGAATCACAACAATAAAACTGACTGATTATGTCACGTATAGGCAGAGCTCCTATTAAATTGACCAGCGGCGTTACCGTTAATGTATCCGCTGCAAACGAGATCACGGTAAAAGGCCCGAAAGGCGAACTGAAGCAGGTGCTGGACCGCGATATCAAAGTGGAAGTGAAAGACGGCGAACTGAATGTTGTCCGTCCTACCGACCAGATCCGCCACCGCGCCCTGCACGGTCTGTACCGCGCGCTGATCGCCAACATGGTAGTCGGCGTTACCGAAGGTTTCAAGAAACAGCTTGAACTGGTGGGTGTAGGTTACAAGGCTGCGAACGCAGGTCAGTTGCTGGACTTATCTTTAGGTTATTCCCACAACATCATCTTCGAGGTTCCGAAAGAGCTGAAAGTAAGCACGCTTACTGAAAAAGGCCAGAACCCCAAGATCATGCTGGAAGGGATCGACAATCAACTGCTGGGCCAGGTTGCCGCCAAGATCCGCAGCCTCCGCAAACCCGAGCCGTACAAAGGTAAAGGTGTGCGTTACAGCGACGAGGTGGTACGCAAGAAAGCAGGTAAATCTGCCGGTAAGTAACAGCCTCCTCCGGTTGACACTAAACATAATTATTAAACCAGCAGCAAATACCGGGATAGCAATATGCCGGTATTTGCTGAACATAGTCCCGGCAGCATCGGGCCTTAAATACACTTAGTAATGATCACAAGACTTAACAGAAGACAGAATATCCGCTACCGTATCCGTAAAAAGATCAGCGGAACTGCGCAGAAGCCGAGACTGTCTGTATTCCGCAGTAATTCAGACATCTATCTGCAATTGATAGACGATACCAACGGCACTACCCTGGCGGCGGCCTCCACCCGTGAGAAAGCGATTGCCGGCGCAGCTGGTACCAAATCAGAGAAAGCCAAACTGGCGGGCGCAGCACTGGCTGCAAAAGCTGTGGCGGTAGGTATCACCACCTGTGTATTCGACAGGAGCGGTTACCTGTACCATGGCCGTGTAAAAGCTACTGCTGACGGCGCACGCGAAGGCGGCCTGCAATTCTAAGACTGGTAAAGGGATTAGAAGAATAAACAATCTGATATCGTAATTCTTATTAAATAAAAATGGCAAAGAATTCATTCAATAAAGTAAAAGCTGGCGATCTGGAGCTGAAAGAAAAGGTTGTGGCTATCAACAGGGTTACCAAAACCACCAAAGGCGGCCGTACTTTCAGTTTTTCCGCGCTGGTAGTTGTAGGTAACGAGAACGGTGTAGTGGGCCACGGTCTTGGTAAAGCCAAGGAAGTGCAGGAAGCTATCACCAAAGGTATCGACGACGCGAAGAAGAACCTGATCAAGATCCCGGTACATCACGGCACCATTCCCCACGACCAGCTGGCGAAGGAAGGAGCTGCGAAAGTGCTGATCAAACCGGCTGCCCATGGTACCGGCGTGATCGCGGGTGGTTCTATGCGCGCCGTACTGGAAAGCGCCGGTATCACCGACGTTCTGGCAAAATCCCTGGGTTCCGCTAACCCCCACAACGTGGTGAAAGCGACCTTCAAAGCCCTGGGCATGCTGCGCGAACCGATAGCGATCGCTAAAACCCGTAACGTATCCCTGAAGAAAGTATTCAACGGATAAGCACCTGATTCCAAATCCCCGTTCCGGCTGCGAAGCCGGCGCAGGTATTCTTCATTGGAAATATTATAAAGAAAATGGCAAAGATCAAGATCACCCAGGTAAAGAGCGGTATCGATCGTCCTGAACGTCAGAAGCTGACCCTGTTGGCTCTCGGACTGAAAAAGATGAACAACACCGTAGAAGTGGAAGCTACCCCCCAGATCCTGGGTATGGTACGCAAAGTAAACCACCTGGTGAAGGTGGAAGAAGTGAATGCATAATGTAAAATTTTGATTTTTATATTGGCATCTTACTTTTTTGAATTATCATTGTAAAAGCGAGCGGTTGATTTCCGCGTAAGTAAAACAATTCAATCATGAACTTACAGAATTTAAGGCCTGCAAAAGGCGCAGTACATAAGGAAAAACGTTTAGGTCGTGGTGAAGCATCCGGTAAAGGTGGTACTGCTACGAAAGGTAACAAAGGTGCGCAATCCAACACCGGTTACTCCAGCAAAAGAGGCCACGAAGGCGGTCAGATGCCTATCCAGCGCCGTTTGCCCAAACGCGGATTTATCCCCATCGACCGTACCGAATATAAAGTATTCAATGTTGGCCAGCTGGAGCAGATCATCGAAAAATACGGCATCCAGGAATTCTCCCTGGAAAACCTGTATATGAACGGCCTGATCAGTAAAACCAACAAGGTGAAAATCCTTGGTCACGGTGAACTGAAAAGCAAAGTAACGCTGAAAGTGAACGCGATCAGCGAGAAAGCCAAATCAGCCATCGAAGCAGCCGGTGGATCTGTTGAACTGGTTTAAGAAATTACGATAGAGAAGGCGCCTACGGAGTAGTGCGTCTTTTCGAATTTTACACGCGTTATTAAACTCTTATCTTCCTGTGAAGAAATTTATCGAAACCATAAAGAACATCTGGAGCATCGAGGACCTGCGTAAACGCATACTCACCACGCTGCTCCTGGTACTTGTGTACCGTGTGGGCTCCTATATCACCCTTCCCGGTCTCGATCCCAACCAACTGGCCAACTTTTCAGAAACATCCCAGAAAGGTATTCTGGGACTTTTCAATATGTTCGCCGGCGGATCCTTCTCGCGTGCATCCATCTTCGCACTGGGCATCATGCCGTACATCTCGGCGTCCATCGCCATACAGCTGCTGACCATCGCGGTTCCCTATTTCCAGAAACTGCAGAAAGAAGGAGACAGCGGCCGCAAGAAGATCAACCAGTACACCCGCCTGCTTACCGTGATCGTAACCGCCTTCCAGGCCAGCGCATACGTTGCCTACCTGAGAACGCAGTCTGCCTCCGCGCTGATACCCGAATACGGATCGTTCCTGTTCTGGCTGTCCACCACGGTGGTGCTCACCGCAGGTACCCTGTTCGTAATGTGGCTGGGTGAAAAGATCACGGATAAAGGGATCGGTAACGGTACTTCCATCATCATCATGACCGGTATCCTTGCCCGCCTCCCCGAAGCGCTGCTCCAGGAATTTACCCTGAAAACAACCGGCGCAGGCGGCGGCTTGCTCATCTTCCTCGTGGAGCTGGCATTCTTCATCCTGATCACCATCGGCCTCATCCTGCTGGTACAGGGCACGCGCAAGATACCCGTGAACTACGCAAAACGTATTGTCGGTAACAAACAATATGGCGGGGTACGCCAGTTCATTCCCCTCAAGGTGAATGCCGCCGGTGTAATGCCCATCATCTTCGCCCAGGCCATCATGTTCATCCCGGCTACCGCTATAGGCTTCGCCACCAGTAATGAGAACGCTTCCACCTTCATCCGCATCTTCAGCGACCATACCAATCCCTGGTACAACGTGATCTATGCTGTGCTCGTGGTAGTGTTCACTTTCTTCTATACAGCGCTCATCTTCAACCCCACGCAAATGGCGGATGAAATGAAAAAGAACAACGGTTTCGTACCCGGCGTTAAACCCGGTAAGGCGACCGCTGATTATATAGGCGCCGTAATGGACCGTATTACCCTGCCCGGCGCGTTTTTCCTCGCCCTGGTAGGCATCATGCCCGGCATCGCTGCCGCGCTCCGTATCAACAGCAATTTCGCGACCTTCTTCGGCGGTACCTCACTGCTGATCATGGTAGGCGTAATCCTGGATACCCTGCAGCAGATCGAAAGCCAGCTGCTCATGCGCCACTACGACGGCCTCATGAGCTCCGGCCGCATCAAGGGCAGAACAACGCCGGCCAACGCCTAAAAGCATCTTACAGAATATTGACAGCCATCCGGAACCAAAGTTTCAGGATGGCTGTTTTGTTATATAACATCCCGCGCCGCGGGAACCTTACCGAATCATCAATTTTACCTAATTTCGCGTGTTATGATCCATTATAAGACGAAAGAAGAAATAGAACTGATCCGTGAAAGCGCTCAGCTCGTTAGCGCTACCCTGGCGGAAGTGGCTTCAAGGCTGAAGCCGGGTATGAGCACCCTGGATGTGGACGCCATTGCCGAAACATTTATCCGCGATCATGGGGCAGTGCCCTCATTTAAAAACTATAAAGGTTTTCCCAATACCTGCTGCATATCCGTGAACGAGGCCGTGGTGCATGGCATTCCCAACGCGTACACGCTGCGCGAGGGCGATATCGTGTCTGTGGACGTGGGTGTGTTCAAAAACGGTTTTCATGGAGACAGCGCATATACCTTCGCCATCGGTGAAGTGCCCGCGCATGTGCAGAAGCTGATGGCCGCCACTAAAACGGCGCTGGCCAAAGGCATCGAAAAGGCGGTGGTGGGCAACCGCGTGGGCGACATTGCCTATGTGATCCAGGAGTACCTGGAGAAGGAGCGGGGTTACGGCGTTGTAAGGGAGCTGGTAGGGCATGGCCTGGGGCGTAACCTTCACGAGGACCCGCAGGTGCCTAATTACGGCCGCAGGGGCAGTGGCGCAGTGCTGAAGGAAGGGCTGGTGATCGCGATAGAGCCGATGGTGAACCTGGGCACGCGTGATGTGGAATACCTGGAAGACGGCTGGACGGTGGTGACCCGCGACCGCAAGGCGAGCGTGCACTACGAGCATACCCTGGCGGTAGCGAAAGGGAAGCCTGATGTATTGTCTACCTTTGCCGACATTGAAGTGGCCGAGAAGGCGAATGCTGCGTTATTTTCCGGGCATATAGCCGCCACCGTATCCTGAGGCGGCCTGCAATTATGACGGGGGAAATCGGTATATTTGCTGCCTGTTGGGGAAAAATAGGGGAAATACCGGACTATGCCTGGCCAATGATTATATTGTTTTCAACTTTATAAGTATGTGAGGCTTAGTGACTTTTAAGAAGTCAGCAGGATAATTTCAAAAGTTATCCACATGGCGGGGCTTTTTAAAAGATTATTTCGCGTAATTTTTTCGGTTTCAGAAACTTTTATGGTATCTTTGCATTCCTAAAAATTTTTATGGCGAAACAGGCATTGATTAAACAGGATGGTATAATTCTGGAAGCCTTATCGAATGCGATGTTCCGGGTAAAACTGGAGAATGGGCACGAGATATTGGCTACCATTTCTGGAAAAATGAGGATGCACTATATTCGCATCCTGCCGGGAGATAAGGTTGGAGTAGAGATGAGCCCTTACGATTTGAGCAGGGGTCGTATAATTTTCAGGTATAAGTAGAAAACAACTCTGGTAGATTTATAACAATTGACTCATGAAAGTAAGAGCTTCCATCAAGAAAAGAAGTGCAGACTGCAAGATCGTTCGCCGCAAGGGTAAATTGCTGGTGATCAACAAAAAGAATCCCCGTTTTAAGCAACGTCAGGGTTAATCAGCATCTGTATCTATTAAACGAATAAAAACTAAACAATTAATATGGCACGTATAGCCGGTATTGATCTTCCTAAAAACAAAAGAGGTGAAATTGGTCTGACTTATATCTTTGGTATTGGTCACTCCACCGCCGTATATATCCTGGACAAAGCAGGCATTGATCTGAACAAAAAGGTGAAGGACTGGAATGACGACGAACAGGCCGCCATCCGTAACATCATCAACGGTGAATTTAAAGTAGAAGGCCAGCTTCGTTCCGAGGTTCAGATGAATATCAAGCGCCTGCTCGATATCGCCTGCTACCGTGGTCTGCGTCACAGGAAAGGTCTGCCGGTTAGAGGCCAGCGTACCCGTACCAACAGCCGTACCAGGAAAGGTAAGCGTAAAACGGTTGCAGGTAAAAAGAAGGCACCGAAGAAATAGTAAGATCCCTTTGCCGGGTTTACTCTTTCCAGATCAGGGGAGTTGCGGCATAAAGGGTTTTTATATCAACGATCTGGAATTTCATAGTTGGAATTTTAACGAATTATGGCAAAAGCAACTAATACAAAAGCTGCCGCTAAGAAGAGGGTAGTAAAAGTGGACAACTTCGGGGATGTACATATCTCTGCAAGTTTCAACAACATCATCGTGAGCATCACCAACAAGCAGGGTCAGGTTATCTCCTGGTCTTCCGCTGGTAAAATGGGCTTCAAGGGTTCTAAGAAGAATACTCCTTACGCCGCCCAGCTGGCTGCATCCGATGCTGCTAAAACCGCTTTTGACGCAGGTCTGAAAAGAGCAGATGTATTTGTGAAAGGTCCCGGCGCCGGCCGTGAGAGTGCAATCCGCGCTATCTCTAACTCCGGTATCGAGGTAACCCTGATCAAAGACGTGACTCCGCTGCCGCACAACGGTTGCCGTCCTCCCAAGAAGAGAAGGGTATAGTCAACGCATTTTCTTGTACGAATTATCCGTTACAATGAACATTTGTATCGGGTAATTCGTATTCGTAATGGATAATTAGTATATTTATTAATCACAGTGGGTGTGCGATCGAATTTTAAGATTTTTAAATGAGCGTACACCGGAACTAAAAATCTGAACCACAGAACATGGCAAGGTACACAGGTCCCAAGACCAAAATCTCCAGGATCTTCGGAGAGCCTATCTTAGGCAACGGCAAGTATTTAGGCAAGAACAGCAACCCTCCCGGTCAGCACGGCGCACAGCGCAAACGTAAGCAGCTGGGCGAGTATGCGCTGCAGCTGAGAGAGAAACAAAAGGCAAAATACACTTACGGTGTGCTGGAAAAACAATTCCGCAACCTGTTCGAAGAAGCTAACCGCAGGAAAGGCGTTACCGGTGAGGTACTGATCAAACTGCTGGAAGCACGTCTGGACAACACCGTATTCCGTATGGGTATAGCTCCGTCCCGCCCCGCTGCCCGCCAGCTGGTGGCTCACAAGCACGTAACCGTGAACGGTGCGGTAGTGAACGTTCCTTCTTATCAACTGAAACCCGGTGATGTGGTAGGTCTGAAAGAAAAGACCACCGGCAACACCTCCCTGACCAGCGCGATCCGCGGTAAAAACCCGAAATTCAGCTGGCTGGACTGGAATGAGAAAGATATGAAAGGTACTTTCATCGCGTATCCTGAGAGAGAGAGCGTTCCTGAGAATATCAAGGAACAACTGATCGTGGAATTGTACAGCAAGTAATAAAGTTATAGCCACCTCCTAAGGGGTGGCTTTAACCATATAACATACGTTAAAACTCAAAAATCAAGCATATCAATGGCAATTCTTAATTTCCAAAAGCCTGACAAGATCGTTTTGCAGAAGTCTACCGACTTTGAAGCTCAATTCGAATTCCGTCCATTAGAACCAGGTTATGGTGTGACAATCGGTAACGCGCTCCGCCGTGTACTGTTGTCTTCATTAGAGGGCTATGCCATTGTGGGAATAAAGATTGAAGGCGCCGATCACGAGTTTGCCACCCTGAAAGGGATCACGGAAGACGTGACTGAGATCATCCTCAACCTGAAACAGGTACGATTCAAAAAGATCGTGGAGAATGAAGTAAGCAGCGAAAAGATCCAGATCTCCATCAAAGGCAAAACCGAGTTCAGGGCTGATATGATCGAGAAAGCAACCAACTCTTTCCAGATCATGAACCCCGAGCTGCTGATCTGCACCCTTGACCCTTCCGCTAAGCTGGACATCGAACTGACCATCGGCAAAGGCCGCGGTTACGTGCCGGCTGAAGAGAACAGGCCCAAAGATGCCATCTTCGGCTATATCGCTATCGACTCCGTATTCACGCCGATCAAAAACGTGAAATACAGCATCGAGAACACCCGTGTGGAACAAAAGACCGACTACGAAAAGCTGATCATGGAAGTGATCACCGACGGTACCATCCACCCGGAAGAAGCGGTAAAACAAGCTTCCCGCATCCTGATCCAGCACCTGATGATCATCACCGATGAAAACATCAGCTTCGATACCAAAGATGCAGAGAAAGAAGATGTAGTGGATGAACAGACCCTGCAGCTGCGCAAGATCCTGAAAACTCCCCTGGAGGACCTGGACCTCAGCGTACGCGCATTCAACTGTCTGAAAGCCGCCAAGATCAACTCCCTGAGCGAACTGGTACAGTACGAACAGGAAGAACTGATGAAATTCAGGAACTTCGGTCAGAAGTCCCTCAGCGAAATCGAACAGGTTCTGGGCGAACGCGGTCTGCACTTCGGTATGGACCTGTCCAAACTGAAACTGGACGAAGAATAGTAGCATATTACACGGATCGCGGCACCGCATGGT